>JANXXM010000006.1 GCA_025350645.1 Ferruginibacter sp. | reverse complement strand
ACTAACTCCTTTTATCGTTTAGCATCAACCATATTGCTCATAGGTTGCTCCTCAGCAGAGCCTACTATTCTTTTGATTGATTATGCAAAATTTCAAAACAAAAATGATAAAATCACCAACCATTTTTGACTACATTACCTTATTAAGCAATAATTATCTGGGAATACAAAAAGCCGTTCGCATACACTATGTGAGCGGCTTTTTTATGAAAGATATTTTGGTACACAATATCATCAGTTGGTAATAGGATTAATAAAGTCACCATTCACAAATCAAACGTACAATCTGCAAATTAATAGAGTGGTTTATGGTAACACTGCCGCCAAAGTACTGCCCAGCGCAGCTTCTCTTAATTCTGTTGCTATTATTTTACCTGAGGGGTCGATCAATACATTATAAGGTATCCCGTTAAAGCCATAAACATTTACTGCTGCATTGCTCCATCCTTTAAGATCACTTACCTGCTTCCATGCAAGGCCATCTTTCTTTATAGCTTTTGTCCAGGCGGCTCTATCTTCATCTAACGAAACGCCCAATATTGTAAAATTTTTATTCTTAAATTTATTGTAATTGGCAACAACGTTCGGGTTTTCGCCGCGGCAGGGAGCACACCAGCTTGCCCAAAAATCTACCAGTACATATTTTCCTTTTAAAGAACTTAATGCGAATGGTTTTCCTGCGGTATCATTCATTATTATCTCTGGTGCCATCATACCAATACCTGGTTTGTTACTACTAGCTGTATTAGCATCAGCAGGCGTTTGTGCAGGGTCATCTTTCTTAGCCATCATTTTATTATACTCTGCAATAATACCTGCAATGCCCTGGTGTGCAGCAAATTTTTTTGCTAATGCAGGTACTATTGTTTTTAATTCTGCAGGGTCTATACCTCTTGTATAACCCAATGCAAACATTGCTACCACAGGGTCAGATAAAGTATCTATATTTTTTACAATAAAATCTTTAAAACCTTTTGCGTTTGCATTTAATTGTTTTACAGAAATAGCTACCAGGCTATCACTGGCCTTATTGCTTTTCATGCTGTCAATTGCTTTAGATAAATTATTTAATTCACTTTGCCTGTCATTTATACTCGTAAGAAATTTTTTAAAAGAATGATTGGCAACGGTATTAAAATCCGGGCCGTTTAAACTATTATCAGTAACATCTGCCTTAAATTTTATAACAGTATTATCATTTATAAAAATGTAACCTGCCTCTTGTTTCTCTAATCTTAATCGGTACAACCCTTCTTCGTTGCCAATTGCAGATACCGCAAACACTCCATTTTTTATAGTACCGGTATCTAACACTTCCGGATCCTTTTGGTTAAAAAACAATTGCTCCAAATAAATTTTTTGATCTGCTGCATTTTTAAGTTCGCCATTTACTGTAAACTTTCCCTTAACTGTTTTTTCATTGCAAGCCATACTGCCTGTAATTATCAGCAGGGCTATCATAATTTTATTCATATCATTTTTATTTTTCTTAATCAAAAAATCCAGTTGTTATAAATATTCTTTACAAAATCTACGCTATAATTTCTGCAGATTATAACTTCCATCATTCCTAATCCCTAACTTCTCTTCCAGCAACTTGGTTACTGCCTGCATATCTGCCTTGCCCTTGCTTAATTTTTTTACCTGTCCTGCAAATAAACCAATTAATGTTTTTTTACCTGCCTGGTATTCTTTTACTTTATCCGGCATAGCATTCAGTGTTTCCTCTACCCATTTGGCTAATGCATCTGTATTATTTTCCTGCAATAAATTCATAGTTGCAGCAAGGCTTTCAGCCGTTTCATTCTTATTTTCAATTAATGCCAGCATCAATTTTGACGAGGCAATATTAAAATGAACCTTGCCGCTATCGGTTAAGTTAATGAGCTCTGCTATTTTACTTACAGGTAATGGGAAAGACTGTACTGCAATATTATTTTCAATACAATAATTTCTTATAGGGCCTGTAACCCAGTTTGCAGCAGATTTATAATTTGGTATTTTTTCTACAATACTATCATACAAAAAAACATCTTCTTTATCTGTACAAATAGCGGCAGCATCGTAACTGCTCAACTGGTATTGCTGTATATATTTTTGTTGTAGCGTGGCGGGCAGTGGCGGCATAGCATCTTTAATACTTTTTATGTATGCATCCGTTATAAAAAAGGGGGGCAGATCCGGCTCAGGAAAATAACGGTAATCATCTGCTTCTTCTTTGCTGCGCAGCGAAAAAGTACTATTGTTATCCGCATTAAAACTACGGGTTTCCTGTTTAATTTTTTCGCCGCTTTCCGTAATTTTTATAAGCCTTTCTACTTCTATTTCTATTGCCTTTTTTACATTACGAATGCTGTTCAGGTTTTTTACTTCTACCCTTTTGCCCAGTGTAGTTGTACCTTTTAGCCTTACAGATATATTAGCATCGCAACGCAAACTGCCTTCTTCCATATTGCCATCGCATACGCCCAGCCAGCGTAAAAGTTTTCTTAGTTCTGTTATAAAGGTATAGGCTTCCTCTGCACTGTGCAGGTCCGGCTCTGTTACTATTTCCAGCAGGGGCGTGCCAGCCCTGTTAAGATCTATACAGGTATTTTTTTCGCTAATGTCGTGTATGCTTTTACCTGCATCTTCTTCCATATGTATGCGGTTAAGCTGCACATTTTTTTTACCGTTTATGGTATCTATCGGTAAAAAGCCACCCACGCAAATCGGGTCGGTGTGCTGGCTGGTCTGATAGCCTTTTGGAAGATCCGGATAAAAATAATTTTTACGGGCAAAATAATTATGGGCTACTATTTTGCAGTTCATAGCAAGCCCAAGTTTTACGGTCAGGCCTATTACCTCTTTATTCATAACAGGGAGTGTGCCGGGGTGCGCCAGCGATACAGGGCTCACATGGGTATTAGGAGCCGCACCAAAAGCAATACTATCTCCACTAAATATCTTTGTACGGGTAAGTAATTGTGCATGTACTTCCAGCCCTATTACCGCCTCGTATTTATCATGTATCATTAGTAGCAAAAATAGGCTAATTGGATTACTCCCCTGCTTTCACAAAAGCATAAAATAAAAAACCGCCTCATTTTGTGAGGCGGTTTTGATGCGGCACAATAAAATTTACAGAGTTGCTGTTTTTAAATTCTTTGGTATTTTAATATTAAAATTCATTTCGGTACCATTTCTTTTTGCTTTAATGATATAACTGCTTTTATCCTTGTTTTGCTGTAATTGTTCTCTAGCCTCATCTGTGTTGGTTATTTTTTTATCTGCTATTTCTGTAACCACATCATTGGGCTGCAAACCTGCTGTGGCTGCCGCCGATGCGGAATCTACACTTAAAATTTTTACGCCATTCCCTTCTTCTGTATCCTGAATTTTAACGCCCAATTTTTGCCTGTTTAAAAATAACTGAATATCATTATTGCCAAAAAACTCCCGTTCATTTAAACCCTGTAATTCCAATGGTGGCATAGGCGGAAACGGCGGATATTGAGGTTTTGTAAACGTAAAAGTTTTTCTTTTTCCATTAGGGGTGTTGTATGAAAAACTTCTGTATGCTTGTGGCATCAATGTTTCCAGCGTTACTTTCTCCTCTTTCTTTTTGCCCTCCCGTAAAAAATATACTTTTATTTTATCTCCTTGTTTCTTAGCTTTTATTATTGTCGAAAGCGTATTAGTACCCTCTATTTTTGCATCATCTATTTTATAAATAACATCCTCTTTTTGTAAACCTGCCTTCTCTGCCGGGCTATTTTTGGTTACAGCAGTAATCAATGCACCTTCACTCGTTTCTTTTGTAGCTACACCAAGATACACGTAAGGTTTGCCATTATAATTATTGCTGTAAGTATCAATATTAAAATTATCTGGTTTAAAATATTGGTTTATCTCATCGTCTATCTGCATTTGCAGTTTATCACCAAAGTCCATTTTTAGTTTATTGCCCTCTCTGTATATCATTTTACGGTTATTGATGGTTATACCGTCTTCATTAAATTCTGCAATGGGCTTGCCATTAATCATTACTTTATTATTAGTAATTTCTATACTCAGCTTTGTATCTTTTTCTCCGCTTTTGCGAATAATAATTTCCTGAGTTTCGTTTTTTATTTTATTATCATTTTCCTGCGCTACGGCTTTGTAACTACCAATGGAGGCCAGCAGCCAGCCAATAATCCCAAATACAATGTTTTTTTTCATAATGAGTTAATTTTATGTACGAAGAGTTTAGTACATCAAAAATAAGCGGATATTTTGAATTACGAAACATTTCGCAAATATTTATTTTTCTTTAACGGGTTCGCAAAAAATACACTTTTAAACCAATGCATTTGTGCTTATAAAAAGTTTTTAATTGCCGTACCTTTGCAGCCTTAAAATAAACGATAAATTGATGAGTGCGGCATACCAAACTTACGGGCAGCTTAATTTGCCTCTAATAAGTGAAGAAATTTTACAGAAATGGGAAGATGAGCAGGCGTTTCAAAAAAGTGTAGATACGCGGGAAGGTAACCAACCCTTTGTATTTTATGAAGGTCCGCCGAGTGCCAACGGTATGCCGGGTATTCATCATGTAATTTCCAGAACATTAAAAGATTTGGTTTGCCGTTATAAAACCATGCAGGGTTTTCAGGTAAAACGCAAAGGTGGCTGGGATACTCATGGCTTACCTATAGAATTGGGTGTAGAAAAAGAACTGGGCATTACCAAAGAAGATATTGGTAAAAAAATATCTGTTGAAGATTACAATAAAAAATGCCGGGAAGTGGTGATGCGTTTTAAAGATAAATGGGACGATATTACTCAAAAAATGGGTTACTGGGTAGATTTAGATAACCCTTATGTAACTTTTGAAAGTAAGTATATTGAAACATTGTGGTGGTGCCTTAGCCAGTTGTATAAAAAAGGTTACCTGTATGAAAGTGTGAGCATACAACCATACTCGCCTGCTGCAGGTACGGGTTTGAGCAGCCATGAGTTGAACCAACCAGGAACGTATAAAGATGTAAAGGATACGAGTGCGACGGTGATGTTTAAAATGAAACCAGATAAGAAAAAAGAAATTAAGGATATTGATACGTCTGGCAGGAGTCCTGCTGCAATATTGGCTAAACATGGTAGCAAGATTCTTTATACTATAATGTTGGAAAAAGTAGAAAGCGAATGGAGTAACCATTCAGTGAGTTCTTCGGAAATATTTTTTTTAGCATGGACAACTACACCTTGGACCCTTCCTTCAAATTTAGGATTGACAGTTGGTCATCATATAGAATATGTTTTAATAAAAACTTTCAATCCATATACTCATCTTCCTATTAATGTAATTGTTGCTAAAGCTTTAGTGAAAAAATATTTTAAAGCAGAAGGTGAAAATGGTGATTTTGATAGCTATACTGCTAACTCTAAACTTTTACCATGGAAAATAATTCATACAGAAAAAGGTTCTGTTTTAGCAGGTTGTGAGTATGAACAACTACTTCCATCCGAAGCAAATACATTAGAAAAAATTCAAGAAATTACTCCTGGCGCAGAACCTTTCAAAATTATTTCAGATAGTGATGGTAAAGAAAAGGGATTCGTTACCACCGAAGATGGTACAGGTATCGTACACACTTCGCCTGCATTTGGTGCAGATGATTATCGTGTAGGTAAAAAAAATAATTTAGGTATTTTAACGCTAGTTGATAAACAAGGCAAGTTTGTAGATGGCGTTGGCGAGTTTAGCGGGCGATATGTAAAAGACTATAAAAATGAAGAAAATTATGTTGATGTCAATGTAGACATCGCCGTAAAATTAAAATTAGAGAACCGGGCTTTTAAGGTTGAAAAATACGAACACAATTATCCCCATTGCTGGCGTACAGATAAACCGATTATTTATTACCCGCTGGATGCATGGTTTATAAAAACAACTGCCGTAAAAGATAGAATGGTAGAACTTAATAAAACCATTAATTGGAAACCTGCGAGCACGGGTACCGGCCGCTTTGGCAACTGGCTGGAGAATATGGTTGATTGGAATTTAAGCCGCTCTCGCTTTTGGGGAACCCCTTTACCGATTTGGAAAACTGAAGATGGTGAAGAAGAAATATGTATTGGCAGCATTGCAGAATTAAAACAAAAAATACAAGCAGATAATAGTTTTTATAGCAGTGAAAACAGGCTTAAAAAATACGATGCAGAAAGAGAAACATTCTTTGCAAAAAAAGCAATGGATTTTGTACTTGCTTCCAATAAAGATGTAGAGCACGCAGTTTGCAGAACTGACATTGATGGAAATTTTATTCACTTTTTATGGGGAGAAGAAGGCAATGCTGAAAATGATTTTAAGAGGGGTTACGGTATTGCAAAAATAATTGCTAAACGAAAAAAAGAAGGACATGAGGCCACAGCGATTTTACATAAAATAGCAGAAGTACTTGCACTCGGTAGAATAAACAGAATTTTCGGTCCGGATAAAAACAGAAGAATAGAACTGGAGTACGATAGCCATATTGCATTTGTAAATGAATATCAAAATGAAACCAAATATAATTGGTTGCTCACCGGCTTTAAAAGAAAAAGTGAAACTGATGTAATCGATGAGGTTAGTGACCCATTCGATTCTACGCAAATCGACCCTAAACATAGTCGTGACGATTTGGGAGCAGTTTCGGATACAAATGTAAAATATATTTTTACACATCCACTATTTCGTTTTAATACAGATGATTTACACAAACCTTATGTAGATGACATTTTTCTTATTTCTGCCAATGGCAAAATAATGAAACGTGTACCAGATTTAATTGACGTTTGGTTCGATAGTGGTGCCATGCCTTATGCACAATGGGGTTTGCCAGATACGAGCTCAAACGACTTTGGAGAATTAAGCACAGAAAATTTTTGGAAGTATCATACAAAAGATAAAAATTCACCTTTATTTGGGCAGCCAGAAAATGCTGCTTTCCCGGCAGATTTTATAGCAGAAGGGGTGGATCAAACAAGAGGATGGTTTTATACTTTACATGCTTTGAGTACACTTTTATTTAAGACTGTTGCTTATAAAACAGTTGTAAGTAACGGCCTTGTGCTGGATAAGAATGGTATAAAAATGAGCAAGCGGCTGGGCAATATTGTAGATCCTTTTAAAACTATAGATACGTATGGCGCAGATGCTACACGCTGGTATCTTGTAACCAATGCAAGCCCCTGGGATAGCCTAAAATTTGATGAAGAAGGCATAAAAGAAGTACAAAGAAAATTTTTTGGCACACTCTATAATACGTACCAGTTTTTTGCCCTCTATGCAAATGTAGATGGCTTTACTTTTGAAGAAGAATATTTACCACTTCGCAAACGGCCAGAGATAGATCAATGGATATTATCATCTTTGAATACGGTAATAAAAACAGCCACAGAAAACTTTGATAATTTTGAGCCTACCCAGGCCGGAAGATGCATTGAAGAGTTTGTAGACACCCATTTAAGTAACTGGTATGTGCGCCTTTGCCGTCGCAGGTTTTGGAAAGGGGAATATGAGCAGGATAAAATTGCAGCTTATCAAACGTTATATGAGTGCCTGGAAACCATTAGTAGGTTAATTGCACCAATAGCCCCTTTCTTTGCAGATTGGTTGTATAGGAATATGAATAACGTTACCAGCCGTTTCGAATTTAAAAGTGTACATCTTAGCTTTTACCCCAAAGCAGATGAAGCGGTAATTTTTCCTGCATTAGAAAAAAGAATGCAACTAGCGCAGGATGCTTCATCTTTAGTGCTATCGCTTCGTAAAAAAGTAAATATTAAGGTAAGACAACCTTTGCAAAAAGTTTTTATTCCTGCTATGGATGAAGAAATGGCAGCCAGTATAAAACTCGTAGAGGACATTATAAAAATAGAAACAAACGTAAAAGAGATACAAATTTTAGCTGCTGATAATAATTTTATAAGAAAAAAAGCTAAAGCAAATTTTAAAACCCTGGGGAAAAAACTAGGACCTAAAATGAAATGGGCTGCTATTGTAATTGAGCAATTGGATAATGCAGCAATTGAAAAAGTGTTGGAAGGAAATTACCTTCTTAATAAAGATTTAATAGCGAAGGATGAAGATGAAATATTCATAAATGCAGAAGATTTAGAAATAATGACAGATGAAATACCAGGTTATGAAATTGCTTCAAAAGGATCTTTAACGGTAGCATTGGATATTACCATCACAGCCCAACTTCAAAAAGAAGGTAATGCTAGGGAGTTTATAAATAGGGTACAAACTATTAGAAAAGAGAGTGGTTTTGAACTTACAGACAGAATAAATGTGAAAATTGAGGAAAATGATACACTGCTGCAATCTTTAATAGAATATAAAGATTATATTTGCGCCGAAATATTGGCAGATTCTATTGAATTTGTGGCAACTATACACGGAGGCACACAAATTGAAGTGAATGAAACCAGCTTAACAGTAAATGTTTTAAAAAAATAGATCATACTTATGGCTATCAACAAAAAAGCAATTAAGAAGCCGGCCTCTAAAAAAGTAATAATACCGGTAAAAAAAGCGGTACCTACAAAAAAAGTCGTGCAAGCAAAAAAAGCAGTTCCCGCTAAAGTAGTTGCAAAAAAGACAACTCCTAAACCTGTTGCTAAAAAAGCGGTTGCTGAAGTTGTAGCCAAAATTGCTTTTAAAAAAGCTGTAAAACCCGCAGTTAAGATTGCCTCTAAAAAAGCTCTAAAACCAACAGCAAAGCCGGTAACCAAAACACCTGCTCCATCAGTTCACAAAGGTATTGTTACAAAAGCAGCCACAAAGGCCGCTCCTAAAAAAACAATAATGCCGCAAAAAAAAGCTACACCATTGCCTAAAAAAGTAGAAATAAAAAAGCCCTTATCCAAAACCGTTCCGGTAAAAACAATAGTAAAACCGCTTATTAAAACTGCACCGATAAAAATTCCTGCAAAACCAATTGCAGCAGCACCAAAAGCTGTAGATAAACCTATTGTAAAAGCGGCACCCCCTAAACCAGTAGTTCAAAAACCAGTTATTTTGCCGAAAATAATGGCAAAAACATCCCGTAAGTATGAACCAGATTTTACAAAGTCTGTTTTAGATAAAGCACCTATAGACCCTGGTGCACCCATAGTTATGTATGGTGATGCTGATCTTGCAGAATTTAGAGAATTAATACAGCGCAAATTAGGTTCTGCAAAAAAAGAACTGGCATACCTGCAGGGGTTAATAACCCGCAAAGACGACACAGGCGGGGATGAAGGAGAAAACCGTTATATGACAATGGAAGATGGAAGCCTAAGCATGGAGAGAGAGCAACTAAGCCAGATGGCCAGTCGCCAGATAACTTTTATAGACCATCTGGAAAAAGCATTGATGAGGATAGAAAATAAAACTTATGGCATATGCAGGGTAACGGGTAAATTAATTGATAAAGCAAGATTGCGTGCAGTACCACATGCCACGCTTAGTATAGAAGCAAAGATGAGCGGCGTTAAATAATTAAATACAGTAAAATAAAATGGTGAGGAGGAGAATATGAAAATGTTCTCCTCTTTTCATTGATCCTTTTTTTTAATACTATTGGTAAAATAATCTCTCAATTTTATCATTAAATAAAATGCTGGTCCGTGTATAAATCCTGATTAATTTTATGCAGGCGATAATTTTCGTTTAATATCTTTTACATTAGTCAAAAGGATTTTATTTTTCAAAAAAAAGTTTATTAAATTTACCACTAACATCCCTTTATATTCTTGCCTGCTTAGAGAATAGTTTTTTGACCGCTATTTAGTATTTTAAGTAAAATAAAATCATTTTAAAAATGAATAAAACATTACTATGTCTCTAAAACAGATTGACTACGGCACAAAAGAATATGATCAGATGCTGGCATTACGATATGCTGTATTACGGCAGCCACTAGGGCTGGTTTTTTATAGGGATGATCTCGCAAAAGAAAAAGATGATATACTTATAGCCTGTATGGATGAAGGAGACATGCTCGGATGCTGCATTTTATCTGTAGAAGGACACGAAACGGTGAGACTAAGACAAATGGCTGTTCCTGATAAACTGCATGGTAAAGGCATAGGCGCATCTATAATAAATTTTGCAGAAAACCTGGCGAGGGATAAAGGATACAAACGGGTTACCATGCATGCAAGAGATACTGCCATTGGGTTTTACGAAAAATTCGGATACAGTATAAAAGGAAATCAGTTTAAAGAAGTAAACCTGCCGCACCACGTTATGGAAAAACTGTTATAGTTAAAAAACAGGTTTATTTAGCTAAGTAAAAGTGGGAACATCTTTTAGATAAAATGATCCTGAAGTATAAAAATGTAAAAATATTTTTAAATAAAAATAGTTCAATCGTAAACAAAAGTTTAGATGAAACTTTTGTTTTAAAACCAAAACCCAGTAATGAAAACATCAATAAAACTAACCTGTATTTTTTTAATACTATCATTGATTGCTTGTAAGCAGCAAAAAGAAATAGCGCAAACCAACGTATATTTTAAAACAGATACGCCGGCAAGTGTACAAACCGGCGGTGTAAAAATGCTTACAATACAAACAGCAAAAGGAAAATTTAATGTATGGACAAAATGCTTTGGTAATAACCCGAAAATAAAATTGCTGTTACTGAATGGCGGACCGGGTGCTACCCATGAATATTTTGAATGCATGGAGAGTTTTTTGCCTGCAGAAGGAATAGAATTTATTTACTACGATCAGTTGGGTTGCGGCAACTCTGATAACCCCCATGATACTGCTATGTGGAGCCTGCCTCGATATGTGGAAGAGGTAGAACAGGTGCGTACTGCATTACATCTTACTAAAGATAATTTTTATTTGCTAGGTCACTCCTGGGGCGGAATTTTAGCGATGCAATACGCATTAAAATACCAGGACAATTTAAAAGGATTAATTATCTCCAATATGATGAGCAGTTGCCCGGACTATGGAAAGTATGGCGAGGAAGTACTGGCTAAACAATTTGATCCAAAAATATTAGACAGCATAAGGACAATAGAAACAAAAAAAGATTTTGATAACCCAAAATATATGGAACTGCTAATGCCTAATTTTTATGCTAAGCATATTCTTAGAATGCCAGTAGATAAATGGCCGGAGCCAGTAAACCGCTCCTTTGCAAAAATGAACCGTTCACTGTATGTAACCATGCAGGGGCCAAGCGAATTTGGTATAGCAGGTAAACTTACAACATGGGATGTAAAGGCAGAGCTGCCAAAAATAAAAACTCCTACACTTACTATTGGCGGTACTTATGATACTATGGACCCGGAACACATGAAATGGATGAGTACGCAGGTGCAAAACGGTCGTTTTTTATTATGTGCAAACGGCAGCCACATGAGTATGTATGACGATCAGCAAACTTATATAACCGGGCTCATAAAATTTATGAAAGAGGTAAATGATGGTAGTTTTAAGAGATAAGAATTACTTTTTTTCCAGGTATAGCAATGTAGAATAATAAGGCCTTGCAGCAGTGTATTTATCGTTTATTATAAAATACCCTTTTTTATAAGTTACTATACCTTCCCAGTTATAAGAGTTATATGCTGCCGGAAATTCCCATAATGTCTTCCATGTAAAACTTAACTTTTTCATGCGAATGTCTATTAACCTGCAATAATTGTGATACCCGTTTTTATCTTTTATTAATGCATCATTTTTTTATCAGATGCTGGCAGCCGATAAATTGTATCTGCGCCTTCTCCTTTATAAAAATAATTAATAGCAGTAAAATGTTTAGCTGCTGTTTGGGTAATATCTGTAATGCGAAAGGGCAATTTTTGCATTGAAAAAGTATGGGCCTTTCCATTATTGTGAAATGACCAATGGCTTAACTTTTTTACCTCATTTTTCTTCTTAAAATAATTGTATTCAAAGAAAGTAAAAAGGCTGTTGTTTTTAAAAGCCATTGCTTCGTAACCTGCATTGTAAATATGCGCTCCATTAGTGTTTACAGGTTTGGCAATCGGTATTAAAAAGTCGGGGTATAAAATCACTGCAGTATCGCTGAGCTTACCTTTTAGCAAATAACAGTTATTGGATGGCGTGGCAGTTTCCACAGAAAGATACACTTCATTACCATTGATAACAATAGCTTCCAGGCCCTCGTAATCATCGCTGGCAGCAGTCATTTTATTTTTCAATATTGCGAGGTTATAAAGAGGATATTTTTGCCAGCGCAATACGAAACTTGTATCCAGCAACTTATGATCGAGGTCAGTTAATCTGATAGCATATAGTTTTCCTTCTGCATTATCCTGCAACCGGCTTTCGCTCATCAAAAATAATTTTTGGTCGTGTACATATAATCCCGAAAATTGATTATCGTAATAAGAAATCTCTGGAGGTAAAGAAATAGTATGAATGATAAATGCAGGTTGTTGGGAAAAAGAAAAAGTAGAAAATAAACAACAGAAAATAAAGTAAAAATATTTCATAAGGCAAATATAAGGGGTGAGGTTAAAAAGCTAAATAAGCATATTATGGCCCGGCGGCTGCTGCAATACGAAGGAAAATATTTTTATATGAAGCCCATGCCTTTGGGTGGCAGCCGTATACAAAAATACCGCAGCCTTAGTATGCAGGACTTATACCGAATTATGCAGTATTTTCAAAGCCCCAAATACCTTTATTTTACCCTTAAAGTATGTTGGTAAAACGTTTAAAACAGTACCCAAAACATTAGTAAAAACGCCTCAGAATACTTATCTTCGCTCGCATTGATTTTTTAAAGATTATACTAATTATGAGTACAGAAAATGAAGTAGTAGGAGTGCCTGCACAAGCGGGCTACGGCGCAGATAGCATACAGGTTTTGGAAGGGTTGGAAGCAGTGCGGCTGCGCCCATCCATGTACATTGGCGATACAGGAGAAAAGGGGCTTCATCACCTCGTTTATGAAGTGGTAGATAACTCCATTGATGAGGCACTTGCGGGGTACTGTAAAAATATTACCGTTACTATAAATGAAGATAATTCTATTACTGTACAGGATGATGGGCGTGGTATTCCTACAGGTATGCATACCAAAGAAAACAGGAGTGCGCTGGAAGTGGTAATGACAGTGCTGCACGCCGGTGGAAAATTCGATAAAGGTTCTTACAAAGTATCGGGTGGGCTGCATGGTGTGGGGGTAAGTTGTGTAAATGCACTAAGCACAAAACTGATTGTTACTGTAAACAGAGAAGGCAAAAAATTTGAACAGGAATATTGTATCGGTGCTCCGCAGTACCCGGTAAGAGAAATTGGTACGAGCGCAACAACTGGTACCAATATTCACTTTTGGCCGGATGCTACCATTTTTGCATCTGTAGTTTACAACAGGGCTATATTGGAAGGCAGAATGCGTGAACTTGCTTTTTTGAACAGAAAAATAACCATTATTCTTAATGACCTTAGAGAAATAAATGAAGATGGCAGCACTTACACAAAAACTTTTTACAGCGAAGGTGGTATTGTAGAATTTGTAGAAATGCTGGATAAGAATGCAAACAGGCACCCGCTAATACCCACTGTTATTTATTGCGACGGGCACGATGAAAAAACAAATGTGGCAGTGGAAGTAGCTATGACGTATAATGCTGGCTACTCCGAGCATTTGTTTAGTTATGTAAACAATATTAATACTATAGAAGGCGGTACGCATGTTGCCGGCTTTCGCCGCAGCATAACCCGTGTTTTTAAAAGTTATGGCGAAAAAAATAACATGTTTGAAAAGGCGAAAGTTTCTATAGAAGGAGATGATTTCAGGGAAGGGATTTCTGCCATCATTTCTGTAAAAGTACCGGAGCCGCAGTTTGAAGGACAAACAAAAACAAAATTGGGTAACAGCGAAGTTATGGGTATTGTAGATACTACCCTAAGCCGTGTGCTGGAAGCATACCTGGAAGAAAATCCCAAAGATGCAAAAACCATTATCCAAAAAGTAATACTTGCCGCACAAGCCCGTGCTGCCGCAAAAAAAGCAAGGGATATGGTGCAGCGTAAAACCGTTTTGGTAGGTGGCGGTTTGCCCGGTAAACTGGCAGATTGCAGCGAAAAAGACCCCGGAAAATGTGAGCTTTTTTTAGTGGAAGGAGACTCCGCAGGTGGTACAGCAAAGCAGGGGCGTGACAGGAGTTTTCAGGCAATATTACCATTGAGAGGTAAAATTCTTAATGTAGAAAAAGCCATGGAGCACAAGATATACGACAACGAAGAAATTCGCAATATGTTTACGGCTCTCGGCGTAAAAATAGGAACTGCAGAAGATGCTAAGGCACTGGATATATCTAAAATACGCTATCATAAATTAATAATAATGACGGATGCGGATGTGGATGGAAGCCATATTGCAACCCTTATAATGACTTTTGTTTTTCGCTATATGAAAGAGCTGGTAGAGCAGGGATTTGTTTATATAGCACAACCACCTTTGTACCTTGTAAAGAAAGGTAAAGAACAGGAGTATGCATGGAACGATGCAGAACGTAAAGCATACACTGCTAAAATAAGCGGTGGTAAAGATGAAAGCGTTACCGTACAGCGATACAAAGGGTTGGGAGAAATGAATGCAGACCAGTTATGGGAAACTACCATGAACCCGGCAACACGTACCCTTAAACAGGTAACTATAGATAGTTTACTTACTGCGGATAGTGTTTTTACAATGCTTATGGGAGATGAAGTGCCACCACGCCGGGAGTTTATAGAAACCCACGCCAAGTATGCCAAGATAGATGTGTAAGTTTCACGCAGCAAAACAACGTTAGCAACGAAAAATCTTTTTATTTTATTAGGCTTTATTTATAAAGATCACTAATGAATAAAAAAATAAATCTATATTCATTTTGAATGAAGTGCTAGGTATTTCAAATAGATCTTTTACTTTATCAGCGCCGCCACATCCTCATCATCATCGAGGTTATTCATTTGCTGTAAAATATTTTGGGAGCGGGTGGCTACATATTTGCTAAGGGGCTTTATAGTAAAGCGAACAGGATTAGGCAATGCGGCAGCTATTTGTGCGGCTTCTGCACGGGTGAGATTAAGTGCATCTTTGGCAAAATAATTTTTTGCAGCGGCTTGTATTCCAAAAATACCTTCGCCCATTTCGGCAATATTTAAATACATCTGCAATATTCTTTCTTTGCCCCAAAAGGTTTCTATCATAAAAGTAAAATATACTTCCAGTCCTTTTCTAAAAAAGCCGCCGCCCTGCCATAAAAAAACATTTTTGGCTACCTGCTGGCTTATTGTGCTGGCGCCTCTAATTTTTGTGGGGTGTTTTTTATTATATTTTACGGCAAGTTTTATTGCTTTTATATCAAACCCGTTATGATCGGGAAACTGCTGATCTTCGCCCGCAAGTACTGCAAGCTTTGCATTAGAGCCCATATTTTTATAGGAAATGTAATCTCTTTTTAACCCATTGCCCCGTACAAAACTTGCCAGTTGCGTAATTGTAAATGGCGGATTTACCCAGCGCAAAATAATAATGTAAACCAACTGGGATAAAAACAACCACAGAAAAACCTTTTTAAGTATACGTGCTATTTTTTGAAGGGTAGTTTTCTTCATTAATTTATCTGGCGCTTACGCTCATATATTTGAGTGAGTAATTTCTCCTGCCTACCACAATACCTTTACTGCCCTTTTTGCTTAAAAAATAACCTGCAGTACCAAGGCCTGCACCGGCTATGAGCAGTTGCGGACTAAATTTTTTTTTATTGCCCAGGTAAGATACGCCACTGGCAAGAGTAAGCAACAAGCCCCCGCTAAATAATGCAGCACCGCTACCAGTTAAGTTAAACTTTTTGTAAGTAATGCCAAACGTTTTAATTTCTTTATAGTGATAAGCATAACTGTAGCTGCCCACAGTATCCATTATTATAAAACCTAGAGTAGTAGGCACATGGTTAATAATGTATTCTCTTAAAAATATACTATCGTTCCTTAGGTCTTTTATTACAGCATCTCTATATGCCCCGCCGGTTGTTTGAAAGGCTATTTGCGATCCTTTAAAAAAAGTTTTTACTGTTCTGTCTTTCCTTTTAAGCAAGATAAAATCTGCAGATTGTGCTAATGCACTTTGACTGAAAAATAATATGGCAAATAAAATTTTGTGCATGAAAACCTTTAATGATGTTTTACTACTTTGCTGTATAATACCCCAAAAATAAGGGCTACACCAAATGCCAAAAACATAAGACCCGATATTTTGTTAATTATAACAATATTTCTATCAGTCAATTTATTTCTTAGCCTGCCTGCAAGGTTTATTTTAAAAATATCTGCAGCAATATTCATAGTAATGCAAATGGAGAATGTAGCTATTTTTTCTTCCAGGGAACTGCTAAGGGATTTTGTAGCCGCAGCAAGCCATAGCGCAATAACACCAGGGTTAAGCGTATTTATGAGAAAGCCTGTAAAAAAAAGTCTTGCATGTGTAGTATTTCCAATTTTTACGCCGCTATCCAGTTCTTCTTTGGAATGAAACTTTTTAAAAAACAAATAAAAAATACCGAGTGCTATTAAAAAGATACCACCTGCCGTGCCTATTTGCGTTTTATAGGTGGTGAGGTTTTCCAGCAGGCTGCCAAAAATATTGGCTAGTAAAACCCAGAGGATATCGCTGAACCATACGCCGCCAATAAAATAAAAGGCAGAGCTTAATCCATAATTTATGCGAAGTTTGAGGATGGTAAAAATTACCGGCCCTACAGAAAATACCAATGCGAGCCCAAGTAATAATCCTGCTATAATTGATTCAATCATTGCCTTGTTTTAGGATTAAATTGCTACAACTTCTTTATTTAAAAAGGCCTTCCAATCATCGAGCATTTTTCCTTTGAGCACCCGCGGAAATTTATGCTGGCCGCCCATCTTTCCTTTTGCATGCATAAAGTTCATAAATGTTTCTTCTGGCAGTACATGTACTTTAATATCTTTAAGCGCATGCTTTCTTTCTACAGCATAATCATCATTTAATATTTTTATTTTTTCATCCAGTACCATTGCAAGCTTTGCTGCATCTGGCTTATCGCTGGTGGCTATATACCATTCGTGTGCAAAAAAATTGCCGTGGGGCACACCTGCTACAGTAAATTCCGATACGATTATATTCATTTCCTCCGCTGCCATTTCTATTGCATTATTCATATTATCTACACTTAAATGCTCACCTACCAGGCTAAGAAAATGTTTTGTGCGGCCGGTAATGATGATTTCGCTTCTTTCTTTATCTACCAGCTTTATAGTATCGCCAATAGCATAGCGCCATGCGCCGGCATTGGTACTTATGAGTATGGCGTATTCTTTATCTTCTTCTATTTCGTGAAGCATAAATATTTCGGGGTTTTCTAAAATATCTCCTTCGGTATCAAAATTTTTATCATCAAAAGGTACAAATTCAAAAAAAATATTGTTGTTTATGGCAAGGTGCATCCCCCTGGTATCTTGCCTGTTTTGATAGGCCAGAAAACCTTCGCTTGCAAGGTAGGTTTCTATATAAGTAATGGGCTTGCCCAGCAATGTAGCAAAGCCTTTTTTATAGGGTTCCATCGCCACGCCGCCGTGTACATAAAAGGCGAGGTTGGGCCACATTTCATGAATATTATTAAGGTTGTAGCGGGCTATTATTTTTTCTAAACATAACTGTAACCATGCAGGTACGCCTACTAAAAAACCAATGTCCCAATTGGGAGCATTTTCCACTACTTCTTCCAGTTTTTTTGCCCAGTCTATTTCTTTGGCTATTTTTTTGCCAGGTTTGTATAAGCCCATACTCCTAAACCACAACGGAATATTTTTTTGCTGTATACCGCTAAGGTCACCGGCATAATAGGTTTCATTTTTTTGCAATTGCGTACTTCCGCCAATCATGAGCCATTCTTTACCAATGGAACTTCGTGGAATATTATCGTACTTGGCTAGGCTGAGCAACTGTTTAAAACTTGTAATGGTATTGCTCTTTATAATATCTTTTGTAATGGGAATATATTTACTTGCAGCTTCGCTAGTACCACTACTTAATGCAAAAAATTTTATAACACCAGGCCAGCATACATCTGGTATGCCTTCCAGCGTTTTGTACCACCACTCTTCGTAAATTTTGCTGTAATTATAAACAGGAACGGTTTGTTGAAATTTTTTACCAGCATGCCTGCTCAGTAAGATCTCATCAAATTTGTACAACTGGCCAAACTGTGTAAACCTGGCTTTGCGCAATAATTTTTTTAATACTTTCAGTTGCTGCCTGCGCACATCACTCACGGGAATGTTTAGTGCTTTGGCTACAAATTTTGGAAGCTTTATGTCGAATATTGCCATTAATAACTGGATTGTTATGGATAACAAATATAGTTAAATGAAAACTATAGATTTTTAAATACTTAAACTCAATCTGGCTTTAGCAAATTAAATATTTGTGATGGTGTAACTGCTTAAAATATTCAAAAAATATGGAATAAAACACCTCCAGCATTGAGACAAAAAAAATAATTATTTCTGAGCCATTCTAGCATTCGATGCTTGAGTACTTATACAGGTATACTAATATTTTTTTTATTTTTAAAATTTAAGAACACAAAAAATGCCGCTTTAAAATAGCGGCATTTTTTTTAAAGAAGCATTATTTTTTCACATAAAATTATTCAATTCAATTTTTGCCAATATTGTATGCTGATGATTTATTTTTTATTTCCATCTGCATCCAATTCTACAATATTATATCCCAGCTTTTGCAGGCCAGGCAATATTTTCGCTTTATCTCCTACCAGTAAAATATTCATTTTATTTACATCCAGCCATTTTTTTGCCAGTGCATCTATTTCTGTTTTCTTAATATTTTTAAGAATATTATTTTGTGTTTCTGCAAAATTAACAGGCAGGTTGTACTGTAAAATCCTGCCAACGAAACCTGCCTTTTGGTTACCCGTTTCGTAAGCAAGCGCATCTCTTTGGCCGATGGCTTGTTTCATAAATGCAAGCTCTTCTTCGGTAATACCGGCAGCAGCATAGTTTTTTAATTCTTTTATAACTTCCACCAGGGCACTGTCTGTAGCATCTGCACGTATGCCGGAGCTAAAGGTAAAATCGCCTGCGTATTCATTGCCGCTAAAAGAAGATCGGGCGCCATACGTCCAGCCTTTTGCCTCTCTTAAATTAATATTAAGCCGGCTGTTAAAATCTCCGCCAATAGTGTAATTAAGCAAACCGAGCCTGTAAAATTCGCCGGTGGCATCATACTTTAAATTGGTGGGCACGCCTACACGAAATTCTGTTTGTGCCGCTTTTGGCACATCTACCAGGTAAATAATTGTTTTAGCAACGGGTATGCCAGCAGCAGGCTTTACTGTTGTTATTTTTTTATTGGGGAGGCTGTTTAAAAATGTCAGCTTTGGTAAAACCTCTGTTTCTTTTACATCTCCTACTATTACCACTCTTGTATTTTGCGATGTTTGGTTGCTGGTATAAAAATCTTCTACATCTTTTAGCGTTAATGCTTTTACAGATGTTTCTGTACCATTGCTGCTCATACCCAAAATGGTATTACCATAATTTATTTTATCAAAAACCTGGCTGGCAATAGCTGCGGGCTGCGATTTTAATTGCTTAAAACCTTCCAGTGTTTGCTTCTGTATTCTGCTAAAAGCAGTTTCAGTAAAATTGGGATGCAGCATTCTTTCTTCCAGCAAAGCAAGTGTAGCGGCAAGGTTTGTTTTTAAACAAGAAACATTATATACCGTACCATCAAAAGAAGAAGATACATTTATATTGCTTCCCAGTTTTTGCAGCTCTACTGCCATTTGCTCTGCAGTATATTTTTTTGTATCCTCGTTAAGCATTGCGGCTGTAAGGCTTGCTATACCACTCTTTGCACCCATATTTGCTTCTGCAATCTGCCCGCCGGGTATCCAAACAGATAAGTTTACAACAGGTAGTTCATTGGTTTCGGCACTAATTATCTTTATACCGTTTGCCATAGCAGATTTTTTAAATGCCGGCACTTTCACCACAGGGTTTGCACCTGCGCCTGGTTGTTTTTTTCTATCAAAATTATCTGTGGCTTTTAAATATTTTAAAGCATCGTAGCCATAATCTGGTTTTGTATAACTGGTTTGGTCCGGCGTATAATTATCCGGCAGCACGGCAGCAATATTTTGCCCTTTTACCAATACACTTACGGTAATACTATGCTTGCCTTTAATATAGGTATTGTAAGCGTTTATTACATCTGCCTTCGTAACGTTTTTATACATTGCCAGCAATGTGCTTATCATGTTTGGGTTGCCGGTATAGGTTTGAAAAGCGGCCAGCTGAGATACTTTACCAGCTACACTTTGTAAGCCATTTATATATTGCGACTCTATGCCTCCTTTAAATTTTGCAATGTCTTCATCCGTTACGCCTCTTTGCTCAAATGTAGCAAGGGCGGCAGTAAGCAGGCTATCCATGCCTGCAAGTGTTTTGCCGGGGTAGGGCGTTACCTGAAAACTAAACTCACCCGTAAGTTCGTTGAGCCTGCTATTTGCATTGGCGCTAAGTGCTTTTTGTGTTTTTACCATTTGCTGGTACAATACGGAGTTTTTGCCCTGCCCTATTACCTGTGCAAGGCATGCAAGTGCAGCCATATCTTTATCATAATTAGGTACGGTTGCAAATGTTTTTGTAAGTATGGGGAGCTTTGCATAATTATCTGTATAGGATGCGTAGCGGTCTTTTTCTATTACCACCGGTGCCAAAATTGTTTTAGTTACTTCGGGCCCGCGGGGTATGCTGCCAAAATACTTTTCTGCCATTTTTAAAACCTGTGCAGGCTTTATATCTCCGCCAACAGTGAGTGTTGCATTGTTTGGCCCGTACCAGCGTAAAAAAAAGTTTTTAAGATCCTGCACATTTACCCTGTTTAAATCTTCTATATAACCAATGGTGAGCCAGCTATAAGGATGCCCGTAAGGATATAAATTTTTACTGGTAAATTCTCCCACCAGCCCGTAAGGCCGGTTATCATAATTCTGGCCACGTTCGTTCTTAACTGTGCTGCGCTGTATCTCAAATTTTTGCTGTGTTACTGCATCCAGCAAAAAGCCCATGCGGTCGCTTTCCAGCCACAGCATTTTTTCCAGCTGGTTGCTGGGTACTGTTTCAAAATAATTGGTGCGGTCCTGGTTTGTACTGCCATTAAGTGTGCCGCCAGCGCCGGATATTATTTTAAAATGCTGCTCATCTCCTACATTATCACTTCCCTGAAACATCATGTGCTCAAAAAAATGTGCAAAACCACTCTTGCCTATTTCTTCTCTTGCAGAGCCTACATGGTAGGTTATATCTACATGCACCAGCGGGTCGCTATGGTCTTCTGTAAGTAGAATGGTAAGCCCGTTTGGTAAAACATATTTTTGGTAGGGTATTACAATTTCACCCGGTTTTTGGGTGATGGTTTCCACCAGTTTCGGCTGGCAAAAAACTGCAGAAACTCCAAGACATATTGCAGCGGCTGATAAAAAATATTTCTTCATACTTTATTTTTTTGTTGGTCAAATTACATTAAAAATGCGGGAATAAATTTACCATCTGTCATAAAATGTTTCGATATATTAGGGATACATCATTTTAAAAATAAACGGAATGCAGAGATTTTTTAAAATACGGCGGCATTAGATCAATTTTTAACTGATGATGAAAACAGAAAACATTGATTAAATACTTTTAAAAAACATTTGTGCATTTTCGTAAAATATGCAATGGTAAAAAAAACCTGTTAGTTTAATTTGCAATTCTTATTTATTTTGTGTAGAACTAAAATTGCATATTATGATATCTAATCACGAAATAGATTATAAAATTTATGGTGAAGAACTACAGTTTGTAGAAATAGAGTTGGACCCTCAGGAAACCGTAGTAGGCGAGCCCGGCGGTTTTATGATGATGGATGACGGTATACACATGAGTACTATTTTTGGCGATGGCTCGCAAAGCAGTAACAGCGGGGGTTTATTGGGTAAGCTTATGAGTGCAGGTAAGCGCTTGCTCGTTGGCGAAAATTTATTTATGACAGCCTTTACAAATATGGGGCAGGGCAAAAAGCGAGTAAGTTTTGCAGCACCATACACCGGTAAAATTATTGCGCTGGATCTGGCACAGCATAACGGGAAAATAATAGCTCAAAAAGATGCATTTTTATGCGCAGCAAAAGGAGTAAGTATTGGTATAGAGTTTCAGCGCAGGCTAGGTACAGGCATTTTTGGCGGCGAAGGTTTTATAATGGAAAAGCTGGAAGGGGATGGGCTTGCATTTGTACATGCAGGCGGTTACGTTACAGAGCGCACATTGCAGGCTGGTGAAATATTGAAGATAGATACAGGCTGCGTTGTAGCTTACACAGCAGGTGTAGATTTTGATATAGAATTTATAAAAGGAATACGCAACTGGATGTTTGGCGGCGAAGGATTATTTTTTGCAGTGCTGCGTGGGCCTGGTAAAGTATGGATACAATCATTGCCTATAAGCAGGCTTGCGGGCAGGCTAATGCAATACGGTATGGGCGCACGCAAAGAAGAAGGCAGCATTCTCGGCGGGCTAGGAAATTTGCTGGATGGAAGAGAGTAATAATGGGAACGCCAGCCACATTTTAAACATACTAAACAATTATCGTTCGATGATTAAAAAGATTTGTAATCCCACAGGCGGCTCCTTAGCCCCGGCCGCGGTTGTGCGATAATTTCTTTTTTGCAAAATGGAAAAAATAGAAAAAATTCTACAATATATTTTATTTCCTTTTAGCCAACGACCGTGGAAAAAAACCGCCAACAGGCTTTACATACTTTCCATAAACCTTAGCCCTATCTTTGCAAAGTATAAATAAGCAGACCTACAAATGGAAGAAAGAACAGAAATAGCATCTCTTGGAGAGTTTGGTTTAATAGATCACCTTACTGCAAATAATGAAATTAGAAACTCATCTACCATACTCAGCATAGGCGATGATGCAGCTGTGATAGATCATTTTGGCAGACAAACTGTAATAAGCACAGATCTTTTACTGGAAGGTATTCATTTTGATCTTTCTTATACTCCTTTAAAGCACCTTGGCTACAAAGCGGTAGTAGTAAACCTTAGCGATATTTATGCTATGAATGCCATACCTACACAAATAGTATTGAGTATAGGATTTAGTAACCGGTTTAGTGTAGAAGCGCTGGATGAATTTTATGAAGGAGTATATACTGCATGCGATAAATATAATGTAGATCTTGTAGGTGGGGATACCAGCACTTCGCTTAGAGGTTTTGTAATAAGCATTACAGCCATAGGAGAAGTAGAACCGGATAGTTTTGTAAAACGCAGTGGCGCAAAGCCCAACGATCTTATATGCGTGAGCGGAGAACTGGGTGGTTCATTTTTAGGCCTTACCATTTTAGAAAGAGAGAAAAAAATATTTGAAGAAACAGGCTCGCAGCCAGACCTTGAAGGGCAGGCTTACAATGTAGGAAGATTGCTAAAGCCCGAAGCTAGAAAAGATATTATTGAATACTTTGCCGAGGCAGAAATTATACCTACCAGTATGCTGGATATAAGTGATGGCCTTAGTAGCGACCTGCTCCATATTTGCAAACAGAGTAATACCGGCTGTGTACTTTATGAAGATAAATTGCCTATGAATGATGATATGAAAGATTTTGCCTACAAACTGCAACTTGACCCCACAGCCTGTGCGCTTAGCGGTGGCGAAGATTATGAATTGTTGTTTACTGTGCCGCAAAGTGATTATGAAAAAATAAGATTAAACCCAGGCATTAGTATTATAGGGTACATGACAGAATTTGCAGAAGGAAAAAATATAATTACACGGGGAGGTAACAAGCATGAACTTGTGGCGCAGGGGTGGAATCATGCAAAAAATAAATAGGGCGCAAAAGGATTGGCTATTTTTTTAGACTACACTATTTAAATTGATTGATGCAAAAGGGAGTTTAAGAATAACCTTTGTACCTACGCCTATTTTACTTTCCATTTCAATATCTCCATTATTACGTTGTAAAATATCTTTGCTTATTATAAGGCCTAGGCCTGCACCTGTTTCGTTATTGGTACCGGGCGTGCTCACAAAACCATTTTTAAAAATTAACTTAAGATTTTCCTCTGTAATACCTATACCATTATCCTGCACCATTATTTCTATAAAATTATTACTGCTGTGTGTATCTATTAAAATTCTTCCTGCAGCTCTGGTATATTTTACTGCATTGCCTATAATATTTTTAAGCGCAGCAAGTACCATCATTTTATCAGCATAAATTTCTTTACCAGCCTCAGTAGTATTTACAATCCTTATATTTTTATTTACCACATCTTTTTTCACAAAAGCAAGCGCTTCTTCTATAACCTGATAAGCATCAAATTTTTCTGGTTGTGGTTTTTCTATTTCAAACTGGTTTTTTGACCATGATAAAACATTTTCCATAAGAGATACTGTATCATCAATATCTTTATTAATGTAAGGTAACAAATCGGTAAATTCTTCGTATGTTATTTTGCGGCCACTGTTGCCCTGTACAAAAATATTTTTTAATCCATAGATAGGGGATTTAAGGTCGTGGCTTATGATAGAAAATAATTTGTTCAGCTTCATTTTATTTTCCTGTAATTCATTTTTCTGAGTATTTAACTCTTCATTTAATAAGAGCAGATCCTGCGTTTTTTTTCTTAAAGAGAGTTCGTAAGACCATACCTGAAATTTTACCATGTAGCAGGTGAAGAAAAGCATGATAAAGCCGCCTGTATAATTAATAAAAGAGAGCGGAAAATCAAATAAAAAAAGACCCTGTTCTTTTTTGAAATATTGCAACCAGTAAAGCAAAGCAAAGCAGGTTAAGCTATATAAAAATGCTATCGTAGTATTGCGGGGTTTGTTAAGATAAAAAAAGGGCAGTATACAATAAATAATAATGAATAATTGAAGCCCATAGTCCTTAGTATAATACGATAATATTACCATTAAAGGAGGAATTGCCACAAAAGAGAATTTTGTAGCAAAAGCATATTTTTTAAAATGCATTAGCAAAGGGAAAATGAACAATAAAGCAATAGGTATGAGATTAAGCAATACAATAGTCAAAGGATAGTTGACAAATGAAAAAAATACAATGTACACTTCCCTTGCTATGGCCACCATTAAAGAAATAAAATTAAGTTGATTGTATACCTGGATCCTCCTTATGTTGTAGGAAGAGAGGCTGCTGTGTACGCCAACAGATATAATTTTTTGCCAGATATTTTTTCGATCAGCAGCCATATTCTTTACTAAATTTTAGAAAGTTTTACCTAGCCCAATGCTCACATTAGTATTACCTTTTTGTTCAATTATATCTTTTAATACAGCCCTGTTATAAATATTAGCTTCTCCGTTTACAAATAAATAAAACGATTTAATATTTTTAGTGAGGGTAAACTGATTGCCAAAGTAAGTTATTGCATTTTTATATATTCCAAAATAGGCCTCATTATATATAACATTACCCGCACCCGTGTAAACCTTGTATTGTATTTCTGTATTTTTAAAAATTTCTGCTTTATATGCAATGCCAATGCTGCTGTAAAAACTGTTTTTATACCCGCGCAGGCCAAATGCATTTTGATTAAAAAAATTTATTTTGGAGCTGAGGTTATAAGTTATATTCAAGCCAAGTTCTGTAGTGTTTGGCGAGGCTGGCTGAAAGAAATAAAAATAATTATACAATCCGCCTTCCAGTGCAAATTTTCCAATTTCTTTTGTGTAAACCAATTGCACATCCTGCTCATCAAAATAAGTTTGTTTGGTATATAATTCTTTGGACAAGGTTTGCGGTTTTAAATTAAAATAAGAGCTAAGGCCAATTTTAAAATTTTTATACGCAAGGTTAATTTCTGGTTGAGATACATAGTTATTACCAAATACAGATCCTCGCCAAAGGTATTTTGCCCGATAATTTAATTCTGCATTTCCGGTAATTTTTTCCCTGGCTATAACAGCGTCTGTTTGTGCAATTGCACAATCAACAGTCATTATAAAAAGTATACTACTGATAATTTTTCCGTAATTTTTTTTAATCTGCATTGTAATATTTTTTTAATATTCTATACAAAGCATCTGGGTTAAAAGGCTTTGTTATAAAATGATTAAACCCGTTTTTAAGCAATAGCTCCTGGGTACTTACAGATGCATCTGCCGTTAAAGCAATTATGGGAATTTTATTTATTTTAGTATTGGGCAGTGCACGTATGGCAGATGTAGCCTGCTGCCCGTCCAGTTCCGGCATCTGCAAATCCATAAGTATAAGATCAAAATCACTTTCCTGTACAAACCTTAGCGCTTCCAAACCTGTAATTGCAAAACGCACATCTACATTCCATTTGTTTAAAAACTTCTGCAGTACAAAACTGTTTATTTTATTATCTTCTGCCACCAGTACTTTTAAACCCTGCAGGTTTTGCTGAGATAATTTTTTGCTGGAAGGTTGTGGCAGCGTTCCTACAAATGCATGTTTTTCATACGTAATTACAAACGAAAAAGTAGAACCAACATTTCTTCTGCTTACCAAAGAAATGGTTCCTCCCTGCATTTCTATTAATTTCTTAGAAATTGTAAGCCCAAGGCCAGAGCCGCCATACTCCCGGTTTATTTTGGGGCTAGCCTGAGAAAAGCTTTCAAATATTTTTTTCTGTTCTTCTTCATCCATACCTATACCGGTATCTTTTATAAAAAATTCGTAGGTTACCTGCGTTGCATTATTACTTAAAATTTTATAACCAAAGTGCACACTGCCTGCGTTGGTAAATTTAACTGCATTGCCCAGCAGGTTAGTAAGTATCTGGCTAAGCCTAATGTTATCTCCGTATAAAGAAGCCGTATTATTTTCCGACGGCGAAAACGTAAGATCTATCATTTTTTCATCTGCCCTTGGCTTAAATAATTTGTAAATGTTATGACAAAGATGCTGCAGATCAAATGAATTTTTTTCAAACTCTATTTTACCGGTTTCTATTTTAGAAAAATCCAGTACATCGCTAATTAATGACAATAGGTGTTTACTGGAAAAATCCAGAATATTGACATACTCTTTTTGCCTGCTGTTCAGTTCTTCTTCTTTTAGCAAATTAATAATACCTATCACGCCATTTATAGGTGTTCTTATTTCGTGGCTCATGGTAGATAGAAAATCTGTTTTAGCAGAAGCAGCCTGCTCAGCTTTTATTTTTTGAAGAGTAGAGGTTTCTACTTTATACATGGCTTCCTGTAAATCATATTCAGATCTTTTTCTTGTATCTATTTCGGCCAGTAATTTTTCTTTATAATCAAAAGAATTTATTACAAGCCTTGCCAGTAATCCAAATTCATTTTTGCTGTTTATAATATTTTTTAAAGGTGCAGTATCCTGGCTTTTTAATGATACAGCAAGCGCCTGTATTGGTTTATATACTTTTTTAATCATTATAAAGTAAAAGATGACCAGTATTAAAAACACCACTATAAGAAATAAAAGTAAATACCTGCTTAGCTTTTGCTGAAATAATTTAAGATCGGGGTAAGATTTTTTTATCTTAAGCCAGCTTAGTGATTTTCCTTCTTCATTTAATAATGGTTTGTAATAAGTGATGGTGCAATTATTTTTATCAATTTCTACATTTCCATCTTTGCTGGATAGCATGTACTCCAGATTTTCACGATTGCTTTGAAGTTTTTGTATAAACGTTTCATCTACCCTGGTACCTATTATTAAATAGCCTGTGGGTATGCTGCTTCTGTCAATATCTGACGAATATTGAATGGGTGCAGTAAAAATTTCTATAAGATTGTTTTTATAAAAAGCTGTGTTCAAGCAATAAGTGCAACTTTTGCTTTTAGTAAATATACCTCAATAGGAGTTTTGTAATTAAACTTTCTAACGGGTCTGTTATTAATCATTTTTTCAACTTTTTTTATG
>JANXXM010000004.1 GCA_025350645.1 Ferruginibacter sp. | reverse complement strand
ACTAACTCCTTTTATCGTTTAGCATCAACCATATTGCTCATAGGTTGCTCCTCAGCAGAGCCTACTATTCTTTTGATTGATTATGCAAAATTTCAAAACAAAAATGATAAAATCACCAACCATTTTTGACTACATTACCTTTTTGTGAAGCTTTTGCGTAACAAAAAGATTGTAGGCGGGCAGCGGGCAAATGCTCAATAAAGCTCCTCCGCCCACAGCCCCAAAATACTTATACCTTTCCATCCTTAATTTCCGCCACTACATCAGGGTCGAGCAATGTTGTAATATCCCCTAAATTTTCTGTTTCGCCTTCTGCAATTTTTCTAAGAATGCGGCGCATAATTTTTCCGCTACGAGTTTTTGGCAAGCCTTTTACAAATTGTATTTTATCGGGTTTGGCTATGGCACCTATTATTTTTGCTACTGTTTGACTGATATCTTGTCGTCTTAGGTTTTCATCTCCATGGTGACCATTATAAATTACAAAAGCATAAATGCCTTGTCCTTTAATATCGTGCGGATAGCCCACCACAGCGCTTTCCACCACACCCGAATGCATGTTTATGGCATTTTCTACTTCGGCAGTTCCTATGCGATGGCCGCTAATATTTAGTACATCATCTACCCTGCCCGTAATTCGATAATTGCCTTCTGCATCTTTTAATGCACCATCGCCTGTAAAATATACATTAGGATAAGTTGCAAAATAATTTACCCGGCATCTTTCATGGTCGCCATACGTTGTGCGAAGTATGCCGGGCCAAGGTGCTTTAATACATAAGTTACCTTTAAGCATTCCATGTTCATCTGCTTCAGTTACTTCATTTCCTTTTTCGTCTACAATTACAGGTTGCACACCTGGCATAGGAAGCGTTGCCCAACCCGGCTTTGCAGGGGTTATACCTGCAAGGTTTGTAATAAGGCAACCACCAGTTTCTGTTTGCCACCAAGTATCTATAATGGGGCATTTATTTTTTCCAATATTATCATCGTACCAATGCCACGCTTCTTCATTTATTGGTTCGCCTACGGTACCTAATGTTTTGAGTGACGTTAAATTTTTTCCTAACAAATGTTCATCACCAAAGCTCATTAAACTTCTAAGAGCTGTAGGAGCAGTATATAAAATATTTACTTGGTGCTTGTCTATAATATCCCAAAACCTCCCTGCATTAGGAAAAGTAGGAATACCCTCAAACATAAGGCTAGTAGCACCTGCAGCCAATGGGCCATACAAAATATAACTGTGCCCAGTTATCCAACCAATATCTGCGGTGCAAAAATGTATATCGCCTTGGTTGTATTGAAACATGTTTACAAAAGTGTAAGTAGTCCAAATCATATATCCTGCGCAGGTATGTACTACCCCTTTTGGTTTACCGGTACTGCCGCTTGTGTATAAAATAAAAAGCGGGTCTTCGGCATCCATTTCCTCGGCCTTAAAACTTACTACGCCATTTTTTTCTATTTGGTCTTCAGCAATATCCATTTCGTCTTCCCACCAAATATCCCTGCCTTTTATCATGCTCACCGGGGTTCTTGTTCTTGTATAAACAATTACTTTTTTTACTGTTTTATTTCCAATCAATGCATCATCAATTACTGCTTTTAGGGGAATTACTTTTTCGCCACGGTAAGCGCCATCGCAGGTTACAATAAATGTTGCTTGGGCGTCTTCCAATCTATCAGCAATACTTTGTGCACTAAAGCCACCAAAAATTACAGAATGAATAGCCCCAATTCTTGCGCAGCCAAGTACTGCATACGCAAGCTCAGGCACCATGCCCATGTATATACAAACACGGTCACCTTTTTTTACAGCATTATTTTTTAGCACTTGCGCAAACTGGCAAACTCTTTTATGTAGGCGTGCGTAAGTAACTGTCCTTACTCGTTCTTCGGGGTTATTCGGTTCCCAGATAATGGCAGGTTTATCAGCCATTGTAGCCAAATGCCTGTCAATACAATTTTCTGTAATGTTTAATTTACCGCCCGCAAACCATTCAATTTTTGGCTCGGTAAAATTCCAATCCAATGCTTTGTCCCACTTTTTTCTCCAATAAAAATTTTCGGCAACGTTTGCCCAAAATACATCAGGGTTTTCAGCAGCGGCTTTATAATCAGCATGGTATTGTGCCAAAGAATTTATTTGAAAAGGATAACTCATAATACTTTTATATTTTGTTTAGGCTTTCAACTAAGAATCTATTTTAATTTACTTGTTAGAGCTATTCGTTCCTATTTTTTTTGCTAAAAAGCAGTGAAAGAGGATATCCACTTCTATCC
>JANXXM010000065.1 GCA_025350645.1 Ferruginibacter sp. | reverse complement strand
ATAGAGGGGTCCACGTTACTCCTAAAAGCACCGGGAATAGAATTCCTGAAAGCTATAATATTGTCTATACCTTTTTTGATATTTGCAATATCGTTTAGTTTAGCCAGGTACCCTGCATATTTTGCTGTCATTCCTACTTTCTCAAAAGATAAAGGGGCGCTGTTAAAATTGCTCGAAATAAAATCAAAATCCGCTGATGAACCATTGTTTATTAAAACATCATTCACCCCTGTTCCCAGTGATCCTTTTGCATCGCTGCTTAATTTTTTTGCAAGAGTATAAGCATTTGCACTATCAATTGCCACGAGTCCTCTTAATGCAGCACCAGCAACACTATAAGACGAATCATTTACTGCAAGCTCATAAATAGGCAGGTATTTTTTATTGCCATTTTTTACAAGATAAGTTATGGCTGCTGCCTTTACTTTTTTATTATCGCTTTTTGTAAGGCCTTCTATTTGTTCCAATACTACGGCATCAGCTTTATAAGGCGATAAAGCCAGTTTCTGCATAGTCAATATTTTTAACCCGCCAAATTTATCGTTCAGCCCTTTGGCAAGTTCTGGCATTGTTTTTTTTGCAAAAAAATCCAGAGCCTCTTTTCTGTCCATATAATTTCTTGCAAATTTAAATTGAACTACAAAGTTATCTTCACTTTTATTATCCGTTTTTTCTGCCAGCAAAATCTTATCAGCATCTACATTTATTAGTTCGGGCTTTTTGGTATAATTGAAGGTAAGCGTATCCGTTTTATTTGATAAAACTACGTTGTACCTTTTTCTTTCTCCGTTTGTATAAATATCAACAGCTATGGGTAATTGAAATATTTTACCAGTAGCCTGGGTCTGTTCTACAATTACTTTTACTTTACCTGCTGCATCATCGTATATATAATCTATTTTTAATTTAGGATGGCCGCTTCCATAATACCATTGGTTCCAAAACCAATTCATATCTCTACCGGTTGTTTCTTCAAATGCAAGGCGCAATAATCCTGCTTCTCCAGCTTTAAATTTATTTGTAGTAAGATAATTATTTAACGATGCAAAAAAGGCATCATCACCTACGTAATTTCTCAGCATATTTAAAATGCGGCCGCCTTTATTATAGCTAACGCCATCAAATACATCTTCTTTATCATTGTAGTGAAACCTTACAAGATCCTTAGCTTCTCCGCCGCTTTGCAAATATCCCTGCGCATCTTCAAGGTTATGCTCATCTGCGGCATCTTTACCATACTTGTATTCATCCCATAAATATTCACTGTAGTTGGCAAAACTTTCGTTAACGGTAATATGGCTCCAGCTTTCAGCAGTTACCAAGTCGCCAAACCATTGGTGAAAAAGTTCATGCGCTATAGTTTCTTCCCATCCATTACCATCAGCGAGTTGCCTGTTGTTTTGATATGCACTTTCTTGGTGCAGGGTAGCAGTGGTATTCTCCATTGCACCACTTACAAAATCCCGTCCTACTATTTGGGAGTATTTCGCCCACGGAAAATCTACGCCCGTTTTTTCAGAAAAGAATTTTATCATCTCTGGAGTATTTCCAAAAACTTTTCTTGCATACTGTGCCTCATTTTTTTCTGTATAATAACTTACTTCTTTTCCTTTGTAAAAATCTTTGGTTATTGCAAAATCTCCTGCACCCATAAAAAATAAGTAAGGTGCATGAGGTAAATCCATTTTCCAGGTATCAGTTCTTGTACCATCAGCATTTTTCTTTTCACTTATTTTTAAACCATTGCTTAGTGTTACATATTTTGCAGGCACAGTCATAGCTATTTCTTCTGTGCTTTTCTGGTTTGGTTTGTCTATAGTTATCATCCACACACTATTGGCCTCTGTTTCACCTTGTGTCCATATCTGTGTAGGCTTATTTTTATCTTCTCCTTTTGGATTAATAAAATACAATCCCTTAGCATCGGTAATCGCAGCACTTCCTGCCACTTTTACTTCATTTGGTTTACTTATGTAATCAAAATATAAAATATATTTTTCTGCGGCAGTATAGCTTTTATCCAGTTTAATATTTAATTGCATACCATCATAACTATATTTAAGAGGCATTTTTGTAGCCCCTTTTATTATAGAAATTTCTTTTATCTCCATTCCTTTTGCATCAAGCAATACAGTATCCGTTGCATAAAAATGAGGCCTTAAAGTAAGCCACTCCTTACCGTACATAATAGCCTTATCATAATCAAACCGCACATCCAGTTTCGTATGTATAAGTTCGTTGGTTTTAGGGTAGCTTTCTCTTAGCATCTTATACATGGAGGAGTCTGTAATTTCATTTTCCTTTTGTGCATACATGTAAGTAGGTATTGCTAGCAAACAAAGCATTAAGATTCTTTTCATAAATTGTTTTAAATTTCTGTAAAAGTAAATGGTAGCTTTAAAATTGAAAGATAATTTTTTATAAATGGCAAATGCTGTGGATTGTTTAGTTTTGTTCTAAAGAAAATCGCAATGAAGAAGTACCTTCAAATCATACCGTTTTTAGCCGCATCTTTCCTGGCGCAAGCACAGCAAAATTATTTTGTGTACGTACAAACTGATAATAAGCAGCCCTTTTATGCAAAAATCAACAATAAGATATTAAGTTCTTCAGCATCCGGCTATTTGGTTATACCAAAATTGAATGCAGGGAGCTATAACCTTAATATTGGATTTCCAAAAAAGGAATGGCCCGAGCAAACTTTTTCTTTTGATGTTGCAAATGCGGATGTAGGATATCTGCTGAAAAATTTTGGCGACAAAGGCTGGGGGCTATACAATTTACAAACATTGGGTGTTATTATAGCAGAAAAAAAAAATAGGTCACCAATTAAAAATAATAAAGAAGACGATGAAGCCTTCTCACATGCACTTTCTACAGCTACCAATACGCAACCATTAAAGATAGAAAAAGAAAATCCCGTTAAAAACAATGAAGCCTCACAGGTTTTTTTGCCTCAAAAACAAACCCAATCAGTTTTAGCTATAAGTAATATTGCAGATGGTTCTGGGAGATCTGCTATTTATATCGATAAAGGAAATATCCCCAATGACACCATCACTATATTTATTCCATTTCCTAAACCAATTATAATTTCTGCTCAAGCGCCTGGTGTTGTATCAGAAAATATATCTTTTACAAAAGAAATAGACAAGGAAAAAGATAAAAAATTTCTTGATATTGATATGCCGGTAGTGGATACAGCACAAACAATAAAACCAGCCATTTTGGTGAATAAAGAAAATAACGCTGATAATTTAGTTGTGAATACAATCAAACCAGTAACGCAACCATCTAATATACTCACTTTTAACTCAGATTGTAAATATGAAGCCAGTGATAATGATTTTTTAAAAATCAGAAAGAAAATGGCAGCAGCTTTTAATGATGATGAAATGATAAGTGCATCAGTAAAATTTTTTAATAGTAAATGTTATTCTACTGAGCAAGTAAAAAATCTTAGTCTTCTTTTTTTGAATGATGCAGGAAAGTATAAATTTTTTGACGCAGCTTATGCTCACATATACGATACACAAAACTTTGCTTCCTTACAACTTCAGATTAAAGACGCTTATTATATAAATAGGTTCAAAGCAATAATTCGTAATTAAAATAATTATGCCAAGGTATTTCTTAGAAGTAGCATACAAGGGTACGCACTATGCAGGTTATCAAGTACAAAAAAACGCAAATACCATACAGCAGGAAGTCGAAAAAGCATTAGAGGTTTTCTTTAGAAATGTCTTCCAGCTTACCGGTTCCTCCCGTACAGATGCCGGGGTGCATGCATTTCAAAATTTTTTCCATTTTGATGCATACTTGCCTGAGGAGATTTTAAATAAGGGAATATACCATCTAAATGCTATTTTGCCAGGCGATATAGTAATAAAATCAATTAAAAAAGTAGGAGATGAGGCTCACTGCCGGTTTGATGCAGTTTCCAGGGAATATGAATACAGTATATACCATTTAAAAAATCCCTTTATACAAGAAACCGCATGTTTCACACCACATTATATTAATATTTCGTTACTAAATGAAGCAGCTGCATTAGTATTGAATTATAGCAACTTCAAAAATTTTTCAAAAAAAAATGTTCAGGTATTTACTTACAATTGTGTAATAACAAAAAGTGAATGGACAGAAGAAAAAGAATGTATTAAATATACCGTTATTGGAAATAGATTTTTACGTGGCATGGTAAGAGGTCTCGTAGGAACAATGATGTTAGTTGCCCGTAAAAAATACACACTTTTAGATTTTAAAAATATACTCAGAGGTGAAACAAATTTAATGGTTGACTTTTCTGCACCAGCACATGGCTTATGCCTTACTAAAGTTATATATCCTTAAGTGGGGTTGCTATATTTTAAATTTATATTTGGTCTGTAAACATACTATACAAGGAGTTTCACGTCTTGAATTATAATTTACTTTACTTTTCCTTTAAATAAATTTGGCAGGGAAAATTTACTGCCTATCTTTACTATCCGCTTTTAAAAAAAGCAAAAGTTTTTTTAACTTTATACAACAATATTTAAGCTCTTTAAAGAAAAAATTACAGATAAATTTGGTGGTTTAAAAATGTACTTCTACATTTGCACTCCCAAACAAAAAAATACACTTTTTCAAAGGAAAAAGTTTTATAGAAAGTTCAAAATAAATTTGGTAAATACGTCACACCCTCATACTTTTGCCCTCCGAAAAAATGAGAAACTTTTCTAAAGAGAAAAGAAAATAAATCTAAACATTTGGTTTAATAAAATATTAGTTTTACTTTTGCGCTCCCAATTAAAAAAGGGAAGTAAAATAAAAATTTAAAGATCTTTGAAAGTTTGGAAATAGCAGCAAATAACTTAGTTTATTAAAGGTAATGTTCAGCAATAACATTAATTAGAATTAGACGTTAATTTCAATGAAATTACATAGTCGTTTCAAACAAAACATTTACAATGGAGAGTTTGATCCTGGCTCAGGATGAACGCTAGCGGCAGGCTTAATACATGCAAGTCGAGGGGCAGCACGGGTAGCAATACCTGGTGGCGACCGGCAAACGGGTGCGGAACACGTACGCAACCTTCCCAAAACTGGTGAATAGCCTTCCGAAAGGAAGATTAATACACCGTAACTTAATAAGATGGCATCATCTTATTAATATAGCCCCGGCGGTTTTGGATGGGCGTGCGCCTGATTAGGTAGTTGGCGGGGTAACGGCCCACCAAGCCTGCGATCAGTAACTGGTGTGAGAGCACGACCAGTCACACGGGCACTGAGACACGGGCCCGACTCCTACGGGAGGCAGCAGTAAGG
>JANXXM010000029.1 GCA_025350645.1 Ferruginibacter sp. | reverse complement strand
TGAAAAAATATTTTTTTTTAGTTAGTTATTATTTTTTTGTGTTTACAGTGCATGCTCAAAAGCAAAAGGCAGACAGCCTATCACAATTACTTACTATTGAAAAAACAGATACAAACAGGGTGACTTACATGTGGCAAAAAGCAAATTATCAATACACCTATGCGCCCGACTCTGCTATACTTATTGCACAGCAGGCATTACTTCTATCTAAACAAATAAAATACACAGATGGAGAATCCAGGGCTTTGGGGCAAATGGCGAATGGCTTTTTAAGTATTGGTAATTATACCCGTGCTTTAGCGTTTTACATACAAAAATTACAACTGGAAGAAAAAAGAAATAATCCGTACAACCTTGCAAGTGCTACCATGAATATTGGTATTGTGTATGTTTACCAGGAAGAATATAACAAGGCATTATTTTATTTTAGCAAAGCAGATTCACTCATTACTGCAAACAATATTACAAAGCTGGCGTATAACATAAAACTAAACATAGGCGATGTGTATGATAAGCAGAACATGACAGACTCTGCATATTTTTATTTTGCCAGTGCAAACCAGATAGCAGATAAAATGCAGGATAAAAATCGTATTGGAATGGCTATGACAGGGCTGGGGCACACTTATTTAAAACAACACAATTACCAACAGTCTCTTCAAAATTATGAGCAAGCACTTACTTATTTAAAATTAGAAAATAATGAAGATATTATGTGTGAAGCTGCATTGGGGCTGGCTAATCTTTACAAAGAAACCAATAGGTATGACTCTGCCATTTGGTATGCCCGTTACTCTTTTACAATAGCCCGCAATGTTGGCTTTCAATCCAGACAACTGGATGCTGCCAATTTTTTAACACTGGTATTTAGTGAGATGAAACCCAATAATGACAGTGCTTTGTTTTATTTACAACAGGTAAAAATTATTGGAGATTCTATTAACAGCAAACAAAAAATACGGGAATCGCAGGTTATAAGTATTAATGAACAAATAAGACAGGAAGAAATTGCTGCAAATGTAAAAAAGCTAAAAAAAGAAAGAGCACAACAATTACAACTCTCCTTAATTGGATTATTTATACCCACACTTTTTCTTATTACACTTTTAATGAGCAAGGTAAAAGTGCATGTAAGAATCATCAAATTTTTAGGCATTCTTTCCTTGCTCATATTATTTGAATACCTCACTCTTCTTCTTCATCCACTGGTGGTGGAGTTTACACACCATACTCCTTTTTTTGAACTGCTCATTTTTGTAACCATTGCATCTTTACTTATACCGGCTCATCATCGAATAGAACACTGGCTTATAGAAAAACTTACTGTAAAAAAGAATAGTTATACCGAAGGAAGTATTAAAATTAAGCGGCAAAGTATTAAAATAAAAAAACTTTCTAAGTAGCGTAGAAAGTTTGTTTTAAATTAATGTAGAAAAATTTATTCGCCCGGCTGTCTGGGTCTTGCTACAGCGGTTGTGTCTAATTTCTTTTTGGTAGTATCTTTTACTACAACTTTGGTTTCTTCAGTTTTTTTTTCTGATTTGGTTTCGCAGGCGGCTACAGAAACTGATAAGGAAAAGACCAGCATTCCTAAAATTAAAAAATTTCTTTTTGTATTAAGCATATTAATAAGTTTTAGGACTTTAAATTACAAAAAATATTATAAACAAAAAGAAATATTACAAGTTCATGAATGCGCTGTGGCGGTAATTAATAGAAGTAAAAATTATGTAGCAATTACATTTTTCATTATTAAAACTGTATTTATTTTTTCTCTTTTTAACCTACAATAAAGCTATCATAAGAAACCCACTATTTTACTTTGGAGGGGGTAAAGTAAAATAGTGGGTTTTTTATTTTACTTTCGTACTAAATTTTAGAACATGATAAAAATTGAAAATTATAAGGCAGGGGAGTTTAGGAAATCAATTGGTTATAAGTATTTTATGCCTAACCTGATCAATGCAGAATGGACATGGAGTGATGGAAAATTAAATAAATTGCTAGAAAATGCGTCTTTTGAATTAGGCCAGCTCAACTCATTTGGAAAATTGGTGCCTAACGCAGATTTATTCATTCACCTTCACATAACCAAAGAAGCCGTTGTATCTAGTAAGATAGAAGGAACACAAACACATTTTGATGAAGCTTTCCTCCAAAAAGAAAATATTATCCCTGAAAGAAAAGATGACTGGCAGGAAGTGCAAAACTATACAGAGGCATTAAATAATGCTGTTGAGGAATTAAAAAAGTTACCGATATCATCACGCTTAATTTTAAAAACACATAAAATACTAATGCAAGGGGTAAGAGGTAACAAAAAGACACCTGGTGAATATAGGCGAAGCCAAAATTGGATTGGAGGAAAAAGTTTAGAAGATGCTGTTTTTATTCCACCGCATCATGAGTACCTGAGTGAGTTAATGAGCGACATCGAAAACTATATTCACAATGAAAATATTGATGTGCCTTTACTTATAAAAGCGGCCATTATCCATTACCAGTTCGAAACCATACATCCTTTTTTAGATGGTAATGGAAGAATAGGAAGACTGCTGATACCATTATTTTTAATAGAAAAAAAAGTATTGGAAATGCCTCTTTTGTATTTATCCAGTTTCTTTGAAGAGGATAAAAATTTGTATTATGATAACCTTACGAGAGTAAGAACACACAACGATATTTTGCAGTGGATAAAATATTTTTTAGTAGGCATAATCCAAACTTCTAAAAAGGCCACACTTACATTAAGCAATATTATTTTATTAAAATTAAAAAATGAAACGATTATACAAAACCATTTTGGTAAAAGGATAAAAGCGGGATTACAACTTCATAATTATTTACTAGGGCAGCCATTGGTAAGTATAAAAGAAGTAGCTGACGTATGCAATTTATCTCTAAAATCAGCAGGAGATCTCGTGAAACTTTTTCAACAATATGTTTTGTTAAAGGAATACACTGGCAAATTTAGAAACAGGATATTTATGTATGAAGCCTACCTTAATTTATTTGACGATTAATCCTAGCATCTTTACCCAATTACATGCGGCACAAACCTGCTTTTATTATCTGTAATTAAATTTTTAGATTTTATAATGTCCGCAAACAGACCTCTGCGTACACAACAAAACTTTATTTTTAAAATATAGATAAAACACAAATACCCACAGGCTATTTAAACGAGTATGACCCCGAGGTAGTATAGAAAAAATAACCTCTTAAATAGTTCGTAAAATGAACGCTGGCGGAAGAAATAATTTATTGACATTTATCAATTTTATTACCAACAATTAAATCTACATTTATATTATACAAATACAAATGGCAAAACCCCGCCAAATAAAAGGAAATAGAATAGATGCTGATGTAAGCCACAGCATACGCAATACTATTTTTAGCATTACCACATTACCACGTCGAACTTAATTTCGTTTTTACAAACAACTATCTATTTACTAAAAAATATAACCATGAAACAAGTAAAATTGTTACTACTTATAATTGCCTGCATAAATATTTTTGCAGCCTGCAAAAAAGATAAAACAGAACCCACAGAACTCTCCAAATTACCTGCTGCTACACAAACAGGTGCAAATACGTTTGGCTGCCTCGTAAATGGAAAAGCATGGGTGGCACAAACAGATTGTAAATTTTTATGTAACTCGCCGTTTAAAGTTTTTTATGATGGCAGTCTTGGGGGTAATTTATCAATTTTTGCAAAAATTGAGTTAGGAACAAATAATGTTAATCAGCAAATAGCAATTTCATTTGACTCAACAAATTATAAAACAATATATAATTATGGTAATAATGCTAACATAAAATTTGCTTTTCAAGACTTTCTGAATCAATCTTTATGTAGTGATGTAAGAAGTACTGATACAAATGTTCTAGTAAATGGTAAAATAATACTAACACGTTATGATTTACCCAATGGGATATTTTCAGGAACTTTTGAATTTACTTTAACAAAACCTAGTTGTGAAACAATTTCAGTAACCGACGGTAGATTTGACAAAAAACTTTAAAAAAACTTAAAAAACATTTTCATGAAATTAATTATAACACTCGCAGCACTGCTGCTACTAAACTTTTGTGCATTTGCACAAACGGATCCTATTCGTACTGAATTAAATACCATTTTTCAAAATATTGATAAAAGCCATATACCTACAGGCTATTTAAATGAGTATGCTCTTGTTCTACATTTTTTTTACTTTAAAGTAAAAGAAAACTCCCCAATTTCTTGACTTTTGTCAAGAGATTTTAATTTTTGCTTTGATAACTTTACTAAATCAATTACCAAAGCATGGCAAAACCAGTACATATAAAAGGAAATAGAACGGATTTGAACATAAGCCATTGCATACGCAATACCTGCTTTAGCATTACTTGCTTGCCGCTTTGGCAATAAGAATTTTATTATAACAAATTATTTCTTTACAAAAATTTTATATCATGAAACAAATAAAATTGTTACTATTTATTATTGCTTGCACCAATATTTTTGCTGCTTGCAAAAAAACAAAAACTATAGAACCCGAAGACCAATTACCACCTGCTACACAAACTGGTGCTAATACTTTTGGGTGTTTAATTAATGGAAAAGTTTATGTGCCCAAAGGCTATACGGGTACTGGTACTCCTAATCCTCAAGTACAATATGATATAAATTTAAACGGAAGACCATACCTAGGAATAATTGCACGAAAAATTGAAAACTCAACAAATAAAGGAGAGGTATTAGTCTCTTACAGAAATTTAGACCACTTAGGTAACTATACTATGCCGAATGAGTTTGATTTTTCGGTAGGATGGAGTGAGGTTTTGGGTAATTGTACAACAATAGCATTTGATACTACAACAAGACAATATGGAGGTGGGGTAATTACTAGACTAGACATTCCAAATCATATAATAAGCGGCACTTTTAGCTGTAAATTCAAAACGATTACCTGCGATACTGTTTACATAACCGATGGAAGGTTCGACATTAAATTTTAAAACTCTTTAAAAATAATTTTATGAAATTGAAAATATATTTTTCCATAGTGGTTACTCTTATGCTAAGCCTAAAAGGCTTTAGTCAAACAGATATTTTACGCCAAAAACTATATAGCATTTTTCAGTATGTAGATAAAACTCAAATACCCACAGGCTACTTAAAAGAATATGGTAGTGAATTTTTGCCACTACATTGGTTTAATGGAATACTAACTGATAGCAATGCAGTACATGATTTGGATATTTTTCGTACTGCTTATTGCGATATGGTAACGGCTAAATTAGAACCAACTTAACTAAAGCGATAGAAATTTTGCAAATATTTATTTACCAATAAAAAAAATAAAATGAAAAAAATAAAATTAATACTATATGCAAATGCAGTACTACTATGCTTTTGCTTTGCACAATGCAAAAAAACAAGAACTACCGACCCTATAGACCAACTACCACCTGCTACACAAACGGGTGCTAATACTTTTGGCTGTTTGGTTAATGGAAAAGTTTATGTGCCGAAAGGTACTAGCGGTAATGGCTCTCCTAATCCAAAAAAAATATATGATATTGGGTTAAATGGATTGCCTTATTTGAGAATTGATGCAGGACAGTATGAACAAATGAATCAAGTTGCAAGTTTTGTAATAAATATTGATAGTCTAACAAGTACAGGATTACACTATGTGTATACAAACAAAAAACAAATTGGATTTGGTTCTACATTATTTCCAAATTGTGGTACTCTTCCTGCTGATACTTTACAATTTAAAATTGGAACCATTACAATTAGCAAACATGAACTAAGCCAATCATCAGGTATCATAAGTGGCACATTTAATTTTAAATTAAAAATAAATAATTGTGACACACTTTTCTTTACAGACGGACGATTTGATTTTAAACTTTAACAACCAAAATTTAACGCCATGCAAAATAAAATATTTCGCTTATTATTCATTATGATGGTAGCGAGTAATATATGCTTTAGTCAAACAGACATTCTACGCCAAAAAATAGACAGTATTTTTCGATATGTAGACAAATCACAAATACCTACAGGTTATCTAAAGGAATATGGTAGCGAATTTCTACCACTAAATTGGTTTAATGGTATATTAACCGACAGTAATGCTGTAAACGATCTAGATATTTTTAGAACTGCTTATTGCGATATGGTAACAGCTAAATTACCTGTAAGTGCAGCGGCTCCGCAAGCTAGAATTATTCAATACACTGCCTTGTTACCTTTACCACAGGTAAATACACAATTAGATGCAGTACCCAATAATACTGCCTCACCCATTGCAGTGCTATACAGCAAGTATGCATCGCTTAAAGAAACAGCCCTTACCGAAAACTTATTTACTGTAAGCAACCAACAAATATATGATGTACCTAACCGTACTGTCAGCCCTTATAATACCAATAATTTATTTGTGGCTGCACCCATAAAAAATGAATTTACCAACACTGTTAGCCTAAAATTAGATACGGCATATTTCTATAGAAATATGAATGTAACGATAACGAGTGCCTTTGTAGATTTTAAAGATGGGCAAGGCTACCGCAGCCTTAGCAATACACCTACCCAAAAAACCTATACCGATAGTAGTGGGCGAAAACCCATTGTATTAAAAATAACAACAAGCGATGGTAATACCTTGTATTGCAATAGCAGTGTAATTGTAAAAGTAACCAATACGGCTAATAGATATATAGACACCGACCCTTTACAAGCCAATATACAAGTACCCGTAGTACCTGCAGATGGTATTGGCGGTGGCGATTATATGCAAATACGCTATGCAAAAAATAACCCTACAAGGTTGCAAGCACAGCAGCATGTACGCAAGCCATTAATTTATGTAGAAGGATATGATGCAAATAATAATTATGATATTTATAAGTTGATTAGTACAGATCCTTTGAAGCCAGGCGAATGGAAAAAATTAGAAATCGACTACGATTTCATGAATTCTCTAGACGATATAGCAGGCTACGATCTAGTATTTGTAAACTACAATACTTTTAGGAGTTTTGAAGACAATACCAAAATGCTTCAACAGGTAATACAATGGGTAAATGCCGATAAGGCAATAGCAGGTAGCACCGAAAAAAATGTTGTATTGGGTGTAAGTGCCGGCGGTGTATTAGCTAGGTACACACTAGCTCGTATGACAAAGCAAATTGCCGTAAACAGTACCGATACTCGTTTACTTTTTACAATGGATAGCCCACACCAAGGTGCAAACGTACCTTTGGGTTTGCAGCATTTTTTGTATGACTTAGGCGAACAAAAAATATTAGGGCAAAAAATAAAAAATAACAACGCTGGGCTAAAAAAATTTATAGACTTAAATACACAACCTGCAACTGCACAGTTATTAAAAGCAAGGGTAATAGATGGTGATGGTACAGTGGTATTTAATACATTTCTTAACGGACCTAATAGCCCTTACCAGCAAATGGTTAGATTTGATGCAACTTATAATCCTAATAACATTGTACCTCCATACAAATTTTTAGCAATTGCACAGGGTAATCAATGTGGTGTGCCTGTAACTTCATCTAATATAAATTTTGCAAATCAAGATGCAGAGTTTGCCGTATTTAGGTTTTGGTTGCCACCTACACCTTGGACTCCGCCTATTTATATCTCTTCAAAATGGTGGTTAACTAGTGAGTTAAATGCTTTACCGAATAGTGGTACAGCAAACATTGAATACTTTAAATTTGAACGTAGAATAAAATTATGGGGTATTGGCTTTGGTTGGAAAACAATGGCTGAAAATACTAGGCAAAACCCAGCAGGTTATGTAGGTTGGGATGCAGCACCAGGAGGTACTCAAAGTATTATTGATAGAACAGGTGGGGGATTATCAGAAGGATTAAGTAAGGTTGATGTTGGGTCGGTAGGTAAAATTTTTGCATCTTTAAAAGCTGGTGCAAGTCTAAATATTAATCAAGATGTATTTTCATTTGTACCAACTACAAGTGCACTGGATGCTACATTTGGAACTAATCCGTTTACTGTATTCAATTATCTAATAACAGGTAATTTAAATACTTCTACGTTCAAATACCAAGCACAATCAAAAGAGGTGGGTTCTGCATTATTTAATATAAACCATACTGATTTTACTCCACGTAATGCAAAATGGATTTACAACGAAATGGAAAATATTACGCAAACAATTACCTGCCAAGATTATTGTCAAAATTCTGTTCAAATTCTTGGTCCAACCGAGTTTTGTAATACTGCAATTTTTACAACCAACCTACCTGCTGGTGTTATTTCCACATGGTCTTTTTCGCAGCCTGGGTCATCATTAAGTTGTGTTAGTTGTGCACAAACTTCGCTAACATTAGCATCTGGTACTTCTGAAATGTTAACCGTCAATTACGGCTGTCCTACCAACTCTGCTAAGTTGTTTGTAAAAAATAAAAATATCTCCAACTTCAGTACTTCAGGTCTAAATGTATTTTGTAAAAATCAAACAGCTTCTGTATCTGTTGATGCAAATGCTTATCCTGGTCTTACAAATTATGTTTGGGGTACTGTTCCCGCCCCGTGGATAAGGGTTACTGGAGGTACAGGTAATAATTACATTGTTTTAAGAGCTCCATCTACTTCTAACTTAACTTTCAGTTTGCCTGTTAGTGCAACAACATCTTGCGGTACAACCGCATCAGGTGCACATTTTGCAGCAGTGTCAAATTGTACTTCTTTCAGAATATCTCCAAACCCTGGTACAGACATCGTAAAAATTGAAGAGTTTGATGATAAAACCAATAAACTCGTGACACTATCAAACATAGAAAGAATAGAGATAATAAATAAAATGGGCATTGTGAATTACAAGCAAGAGTTTGATAAAAAAGCAACTAGGAGCAGCGTTACAATATCAGTTGGCAGTTTTGTAAATGATGTTTATGTTATAAAAATTTTTGATGGTATAGAATGGAAAACTGATAAGTTAATTATAAAACATTAATTGAAATTTTAAAAAAGAATTTTATATATAACCACAAAAAAAGTAGCAAAGGAACTACTTTTTTTGTGGTTCAAATTCATGTCACCTACATAATATCGTTGTGTGTCTTCATTCTATAGCTTTTTGATATACTTTATGATATTCTGAGTTGTTTAAATAATCGTGATTAGGTTCATAATTATACCAATTGTAACTTGTAATTACTCCAAATTGTGTCTGAAAACATGTATTTAAATCCGCAAGTTTTTCTTTTACTTTCCCTTTTGGTATGTTAGCGGTAGCATTTGTAATAAACTCACTCACTTCTTCAAGCATAACAAGTAGTTTGTTTGTAAATTTTTATTTTTGTATAGCCCACATATTTCGGCGGTGTTAAGTTCGGGGCTATATGCAGGTAAAACAATAACCTAAGTTTTTTATGATCATTTTATTAACTTACTCTTCATACATTAAAAACGCATTTCATCATCATCATTTGCTCCCTTTACCCATTTTAATTTATTTTTGTAAAAAAATATCCCATGGCAATAGCTTTAACCCTTTTTAATGATGAACCAATAACACCAAGGCCAGCAAAAGAAAATATCCAAAACAATCTCTTACCTATAATAGCTATCTCAAAAAAGAAAACTGCAACTGTAGATACTCCCCTGGAAAAAGAAATAAAACGTTTTAATAATTATATAAAACAACTACACAATTATGAAGAGCAGGATAAACAAAATAAAGCCGAAGATGAAACACTTCATAAACTTTATCTTAATAAAATAGTACCGCTTTTAACAGAAGTAGCAAAGGCAAAATTTATTTTCGTGCAACATACAGATCGTATTTTTTATAGCCAGAAAGTATCCAAAAGAATGGAGCATGATTTTATACTTTTTATCCTTACTATGCTGGAACAATCAGCGCCTTTTGTAGATGAAGCCAAAAAAATGTTTAATATATATGTAGAAAAACAACAGGCAATTTTATCGAAAAAAGAAAAGAAAAATATAGAAAAAAAAATTGCAGAGGAAGAGATGTTTAAAGGAGAAAATAATGAAGGAGATACTAATTATAATTTTGAAAATGAAAATGGATTTGAATATGATGAAAATGAATTTACTAATACCCGCAGGTCTGCAAAAAAATATACAAAAACTCCTGCAGCCATCTCTGTTACTGAGTTATATAAGGAACTGGTAAAAATGCTGCATCCGGATTTGGAGCAAAATGAACAAAAAAGACATACGAAAGAGCAGCTTATGAAACAGCTTACTGCAGCACGGGATGAGCGGGATCTTTTTACTATGCTGCTGCTAAAACAAAAAGCACATTTCTTAAATGGAACCCAACCAGAAGACAGTACTTACTCGCTGGAAAAATTAAAACTGTACAACAAAACATTAAAACAAAAAATAGATAGTTTTAAAAATAAAGAACGCCAGCAGTTGTTTGAAAATATTGTGATGGATAGCAATGGCTATATAAAAAGTGTAGGCAAAAAAACTACCCCCGATGAAAAAATAAATGCCCAGGTAAAAGAATTAAAAAAAGTAAAGAAAGGGTTTGATAATAACCTAAGTGTTATAAAAGACCATGATGATATAGAAATGATGCTTATGGAATTTATGGATGAATTTAATCTCTCTTAAAACAAATTTTTTGAAACCAAATACAATCTGCAAGAATTGGGTGAATATCATAAAATCCTCATAATAAATCCAAATAAAAATAGGCTGACTCATAGTGTTGAGATAGCCTATTTTTATTTTCTAACTAATTTTTATTTTTTACATGGTATTTATTCCACACTCACCCTCACACCCTCGCTATGGCTTGTAAACTCGGGCGCATACATACATTGAATAGTTGTAACACCATTACTAAAATTACCTTGGTGCGTTACAAACATTGGATACTCAAAAACGTAAGTGCCTTTTGGCAACCAGCCAAAAAAGAAATTGGTACTTGCATCTTTGGTGCTTTCGTAATAACCAAGTCCGCCCTGGTATTTATATTCGCTTATCACATTTACAGGCTCCATACAAGCAGCTCTTAAATCTTTCATGTGTACATATTCCATGTCTCTATCTGCACGAAGTTCTATACGGACTTTTATTTTATCGCCTACTTTTAATTCATCGCCATCTTTTATTGCCTGCAACACCGAACCCTTATTTGTATTTTTTTCGATGAATAATTTCTTTACTAATTTAAGCGGCGTTTCTGCTGAAGTTATTTTATCGAGGTCTTGAAAGTATTGCCAATAGGCACTTCCCCAGCTGGTTGATTGGTTGATTGGTTTATTATTGGTACTTTTAATTTCAACGTTAATATTTCCCATTTCAGGTTTTACTTTTTCGCCTTCAATTCTTTTTTTGAAATACCCAGTTCCGGCTTCCGCTTGTTGATCCATACTTTTTATTACCGTGTTGCCCATATTTATTACAACTTCTTTTTCTTCTGCGAGCCAGTTGCTTCCATTCATTAAAAGCGCATAACATGCTTCGGCAGTGGCTTTGGTAGTAGGCCAGTTTTGTGTTTGCTTTTGTTTAAGCAACCATGTTTTAAGATCATTTAAAGTATTTTCGTTTTTATCAATATCGGTAAATGCTTCTATTATCATTGCCTGGCTTTCAATGGGTGCCTGGTACCAATAATATCCACTTTTGGTAAAATCTTTAAAATACATACCCATTTCCTCGCTGCTAATGCTGTTTTGTTTTAGCGATTCAATAATTGCTTTTGCTGTTTTGCTATCATCGTTTCTAAAGAGTGATAATGCTATCATTGCCTGCATGTATTTGCTTTGGCTTAACCAATATTTTTGTGACTGACTTTTATAATAATCAACCGCTTTTTTTGCTGATGCGGTAATTGCTGTTTCACTAAAAAAGCTGCGCATGTATAAATATTGAATGGCAGTGTACGACAAATGATTATCAGAAAGTTTTGCTTTATACTTTATTAAATCATCGTACTCCTCTTTTAAACGGGCATCTAAATAAGGCAGTGCTTTATTTACAATGGGTTTCAAATTTTCATAGTCAACGCCCTGCACTGCTTTTAGTTTTCGTAAATGCCCAATGCCGGTGATGATGTATTGAGTAATATAACGATCATCTCTACCACCCTTAAACCAAGTAAAACCACCATTGCTACTTTGCATTTCTTTGAGCTTTGCCAATGTTTTATTTTTTTCTGCAGCCAGGCGAACCATATCAAACAACAATGCAATATTTTTCTTTTGTTGTGTTTCGTTTTGCGCATCTAAAACCCATGGCGTTTCCTGCAACAAGACCGCTTTTAATTCTTCATTTTTTTGCAGATTGCTCATTAATGCAGCAGTATCGGTGACCTTCCATTTCTCAAAAACTTCTTTTATTTTGGGTGAAGAGTTGCTTATAAAAGATGCCAGTGTATTTGCATAATATTTGCTGAAAGTTTGCTCGGCACATTCATAAGGATACTCCATTAAGTAAGGCAAGGCCTGCACTGCATACCAGGCGGGGTTACTTGTATATTCAATAGTTAAAGCATGGTTAGTTAGTGTTGAACTGCTGCCACTGTTTAATAATTTATCAAACTTGAATATTTTAGAATTTGTATTGCGCATATTTAATGGCAATGATTCTGTAACCAACATTCGGTTTGTAAGCACAGGGATTGCTGCTTCTTCACCATCTGAAAAACTGTCGTCTTTTGCAATGGCTTTAATCCTATACGTCATTGCAGAATTAAAGTTGAACGGAATATCTATTGGGAATTTTACGGCTACACTTTGCCCTGCCGGCACTGTAAAATATTGCTGTGGAAAAACATTTTTAAACCATCCATCTACCGATTTGTTGGTAGCAGCATCCAGTAATTCCAATTGCGAAGTACCCGTAATTTCATTTGCTGTTAGGTTTACAATTTTTGCGGAAAACTCCATGCGATCTCCCTCCCGTAAAAAGCGTGGCGCATTGGGTTGTACCATTAATTGTTTTTGTGTAATCGTTGTCTTACTGCTTACTGCACTTGCCAGTTCTTTTGTATGCGCCATTACCTGCAGCTTCCATTGCGTAAGTGCTTCGGGCATGGTAAAAGAAAATTCAACATTGCCATCTGCATCCGTTTTTAAATCAGGAAAGAAGAAGGCGGTTTCGTTGAAGTTTTTGCGGAGTTGGATGTTTGCGGTTGGAGGCACTTTATCAATTTTATCTAGTTGAACTGTGTCCCTAATTTCTTCCATTTTATAATCATTCACAACTTTCGGAGCTGTAAATTGTATTTGTCTAATCTGCAGAGGTGATGATTTTTTGGGTTTTTGAACATCCCCATTTTTATCAAATGCTAAATCTTGTAACATTCTAGATTCTGCGTTTACAGATATACCAGCAACTTTACCTCTCAAATAATATTGGAGCGTTTCATTCCATCCATTCTCCGCAAGTCTATCATAACTTTCTTCCCATCCATTAAGCAAATTTTCTTTTATCCTATCTTCATCTTCACTTGTTACATCCTCAAAAGTATTTCCACTCCAGTTAAAATAACTGTTATTCATCGGCCACAAACCATTTAACGAACCCCATGCATGTGGTTTAAATTGATCAAGCGATGCATCGTACATGCTTATCAAAGTCTCTGCTGTTACTTTCTCTGCTTTATCACCGGTGATTTTTATTTTCCATTTTTCTGCACTGCCTGGTTCCAATTTATCTCTAAATGTTTCGTAAGCTATTTTTAATTCTTTGTTGCTCCATGGCACTGCAAAGTTTTCTGCACCGGTGTAAATGCGGTTGTGCTGCACAAAAACATAATTCATATTTATGCCGCCACGGTCCGCTTCTGTTACATCAATGGCATTTGTAAATGTTTCTCCTTCACTTACGGTTGGGTAAGTAATTTTATAGTTTTCATTTGGTCGTAAAATGTTTTGTATGAGCCATATTTTAGAGAAGCCGGTGGTGATTTGGTAGGTTATTTTTTGGTTTGGTTCACTACTTTGAGCTTGTGTTGTTACAGAGATTGGAAGCCTTTCCCCCGTCCTCTCTTCCGAGGAGAGGGGTGACGCAGAGATCGGCGCAGAGATGTATACAAATTTTTCCGCTTTAATTTCTTCACCATATTTATCTTTTCCGGTTACAATTATTTTGTACCAGCCTGATTTTAATCTTACATCTAAAATCTGAAATCTAAAATCCTTTGCTGTTGTATCATTAACATCAATCACTTTTTCTCCCAATTCCCATTTACTCATTTGGTCTTCATCTGCATACACATCATACGGAAAACTTTGGTAGTATTCACCCTTGTTCATTACAAATACATCGGGCTGCTGCCAATACCTTGTGCGAAACATTCTGTTTGGCTCCTGTAATTTGTACATGCTAAAATTTACGGTAGCTTTTTCGTGCAAGCCATTTGCATTTGTGCTATTTACGCCAATGGTTTTTACACTGTCAGCAATTAATTTATCATCGGCAATAATATTTAATTGTAGCGCTTGATAAGATACCGAAACGTTGGTTGTAGCACTTCTTGTTTCGCCATTTACATCAGTAATATCAGCAGTTACACGGTAATCAAATGTGGGTTGGTTTTTCTTATCAACAGTTTCATCTGGTATGGCTTTAAACACAATTTTAAATTCACCTTTTGTATCCGTTGTGGTAACGCCATTTGTTATTTCCATCTCTTCATTTCCACCCCGTGGTGGCCAAATAGATTTATAATAACCAAACCATATTGGGTAACGAATTACTCTCACAACCCTGTAACTCACTTTAGCACCATCAATATTATTACCTGCGTACGCTTTTGCAGTACCAATAATTTTTATGCTGTCATTAACCCTATAACTACCTTCCGGCTTTTTTATTTCGGCTAAAAATTTTGGTCGCTTGTATTCTTCTACACTAATATATTGGGTGGATAATGTAAACGTATCTTTTAAATAAAAATTACCATTTAACAAACCTTCCGGTATTTTAAAACTTCCGTTATAGGAACCATAATCATTTGTTGTAACATTTACGCTTGCTAATTTTTGATTGTTATTATCAAATAATTGTACTGCTGTTTTTGTGTTGGAAAGTATTTCACTTTTTTTATTTACGCCATCGGTTTGTGTTACAATTCCTTTAAAAAATATGGTTTGCCCCGGGCGATAAATAGAACGGTCTGTAAACAAAAATGTTCGTCTTGAGCTATTATTAGTGTTTACATCATCGTCATAATAATAAGTATCGTACCCATCATTTGTAAACAATTCATCGTTATTATACTTTACCCGTACAACGCTATTTTCATAATTTTTTGGCTTGCCTATTTTTACAAAACCATTTTTATCACTGGTGTAAACGGCAGATTTTATTTCTTCATTTTTCCTGGTTGTGTAATTATAAGTATTTGTGTAAAGCTGTACAGTAGCCTTCTCCAGAGGTTTTCCATTGTCTCTATCCAGCACATACAAATCGTTTTTATTACTGGTTATGTAACTTACGTTGCTTATGTAAGTGGTGGCTCTGCCAATAATATTATTACCTAAAGAAAAATCTTCTTTTATACTTGCGAGTATATAATATGTGCCTATGGGTAACGCATCTATTTTTATTTCTGTAGTATGCTTTTGAAAATCTTTTTGGTCTGGCATAGTAACGCTCCAGCTTTTTAAAGGCTTTAATGCAAGGATAGACGGCCATACTTTTTCATAATTATTATTGTCTTCCAGTTTCTTTATATCGCTCCTCGTTGTTTGTACAATTCTAAAATAAACAGTGCTTATATTTTTAAAACTTATTAGCGTACGAAAAGGTTGCGCAGGTATATTTACTTTTTCTACATCAAAATGCAGTGAAGGTTTTTCAATTTGGCTAATGAGATTTTTACAATTTATTCCCCCTTCACTTTTTGGAAATTTGGTATAAGCCGCTTCGCAAATTTGTTTTGCTTTTACCAATGCAAACTGGTTTTCTTTATTGGTTAATGGGTTATAGTTATCTGCACTTTGCAAAAGCATTTGTGCACGCAGGTATGTTGCCTGTACGCTTGCCGAACTGTTACTATATTTTGTTTCAATGTTTAGCAATGCATTTTCATACAACTTTTCTTTGTTGGTAAAAATTCCATGTTGGTTCACAAAATTTAACCGCTTTAAATCTGCATCCAGCAGAGGCTCAGGCGCAGCATCATTTAAATGAAACGCAAGTAAGTTTTGCATTATTTTTAAAGCATTCAGGTATAGTGATGCCGTATCTTTTGTTTTAAAATTATAATTAATAAAATCTTTTACCGGTGCAAAAGCAACTTCTTCATTAATGATAAATTTGTAAGACGGGTTGGTAATATCATTCTCCGTACCCATAAAATAATCAAGTGCACGGTGCGCCAGTAAATCGTATAAGGTTGGGCGAAGTTGCCTAGTATTTTTTCCTTTTTCAATTATTGCATCATAGCCTTTTAAATCGGTTGATTTTAAAACGGCATCATTTTTTAAAGATGCCTTATATAGCGATGAAATTTTTTCATTGAGTTTAGCAATGCTCCAGGTTGTTACATCATTTCCTTTTTCTTCTGCAAGGGCGGTGCGGTTATATAACTGGTAGCGGTGGTTTTCTTTGTATGATTGAAATAATTGCGCCTGCATACTTTGCAATATATTTTTAGCAGGTGCTTTTGTTTGTGCAATCAATGTATCTGCATAAAAAAGATTTTTTTGCTGGTTATCTTCTTCCACTACGTTGCGGTATTTCATTTGGTACATGGCTGCTTTTATTTGCTGAGATTCGTTGCTGGTTTTTACAGCATCTGCAAATAATTTAACTACTTCTGTTAATGCATCTTTTGTTAAACCTTTCTTTTCTAAGGCTTCAATTTTTTTCCATTCTTTTAAATAGTTATTGGGGGTTTGTGCCATAGTGGTTACAGATAAAATGGTAAAAAATATCAGCAAAAATTTCTTTAAAAACATAATTTCTTATTTTAATTACAAGATACAATTTGTTATTGAGCCAGCAGTTAGTCGTAATAACCAACACGCCGTACCGGGTAAGATGATACGGTTAAAGAAAATGCATAAAATTAATTTCATTTATTTCTTTAACGATTTGTTATGGAGTAACAAAAAAAACAGGCATAGCTGTGATAATTTAAAAATGCGATTTTACAATTTAACCAACTCAAAAAACTTGTGCTTGTGCATTCTTTGTATTTATTTTTTTATTTAAAACCCCTTGTGTATTATTACACTCCTTCCTTGTGATTCAAAAAAATCTTTTACATACGGAAAGCACAAAGAGAATTACAAAAAACATAAGGCTCTTTAAAATTTAAAATCTCTTTGTGAACCTCCTACTCTTCTTTGTGCCTTAGTGGCAAAAAAGTTTGTACAAAAAAGCCTCCGAATGTTTCGGAGGCAGTTTGGCATTGTTGTTACTTTATTTTTTCAATACTTCTGCAATTGTTTTACCAATGTCTGCAGGGCTGGCCACCACATGTATACCACATGCAGCCATTATCTTCATTTTAGCAGCAGCAGTATCATCTTCCCCGCCTACTATGGCACCAGCATGGCCCATGCGCCTGCCGGGAGGGGCAGTTTGGCCCGCTATAAAACCTACCACAGGTTTTTTATTACCCGTGCTTTTTATATATTCTGCGGCCTCAGCTTCCATGCCGCCGCCTATTTCGCCAATCATCACAATAGCATCGGTTTCATCATCATTCATAAAAAGTTCCACTGCTTCTTTGGTAGTGGTACCAATAATAGGATCGCCGCCAATGCCTATAGCAGTAGATATACCTAGGCCGGCCTTAGCTACCTGGTCCGCCGCTTCATAAGTAAGCGTACCACTTTTGCTCACAATACCAATACGGCCTTTCTTAAAAATAAAGCCCGGCATAATACCCACTTTACACTCATCTGCCGTTATCACACCCGGGCAGTTAGGGCCTATTAAACGGCTGCCTGTACCCACTAAATAATTTTTTACTTTCACCATATCGCTCACCGGTATTCCCTCTGTAATGCACACTATCAGGGCTATCCCTGCATCTATAGCTTCCAGTATAGCATCAGCAGCAAAAGCAGGCGGCACAAAAATAATGCTCACATTTGCACCCGTAGTTTTTACAGCATCTGCCACTGTGTTAAATACCGGGCGCTCCAGGTGCTGTGTGCCGCCTTTGTTTGGCGTAACACCCCCTACCACATTCGTTCCATATTCTATCATTTGCGTAGCATGAAAACTACCTTCCGTACCCGTAAAACCTTGTACAATTATTTTCGAATTTTTGTTTACTAAAACTGACATGTAAAAAATTATGAGTGATGAATTTTTATTTTGGGCAAAGATAAGGTTTGAGCAAATATTGGGGTGAGAAACTTGGAGCTTTCCCCGGCAGGTAATACAGGAGCATTGTCCGCTGCCCGCCTGCAATCTTTTTTGCCCCAAAAGCAGGCAAAAAAGGATATCCGGCTAAGCAAGCGCAGCCGGTAAGCAATAGTTTTTCAAATAGGCTTTCTACAAATGAATGTTTGCATTAAATTAAATAGATACTATTGCAATATTCATTAAAACCAACAGTTACTCCATGTCCTAAATTTTGCATTATTATTAGTTTAAATTTATTATGCTCTAAAAACTACTATCAATAAATTGTGATTTATTACATGAGGATATGTAACGGTGGCTATAGCTAAAACTCAGCCTAAAATTGTAAGCATAGTTTTAGTCGCTAAAGTCCGCCTAATTATTTACACTATAAAATAATGAACGGAATTTTTACGCAAGCAAGCAAAACATACAATGGCTTTTTTGGGATTATTAAAAATAAAAGTTAATGCTAAATATAATTTTAACTAGTGTTTGGTGTAATATTTGCTAAATGCTAAGCCATGTTTTAAAAACTAATAGTGGTATTGAAAAAAAATACCGCCTGCTAGCTTAACACAACGTTTACCAACGTTACTGTTTTCTTAATTTGTGTAACTGTTCTATAATTTATAACTAAAAATACCCGGCCTGTAACTGATAATTTTTATTAATAGCCTGTATGGCATGTTAATACTTTGGTATTGGGCTTAAATTATTAATTAAAAAAATTAAAAAACAGATATGATTTTATTACAGAATAGTTTTCATCTTACCCTAAGCACCCTGCAATTACTGTTTTTTGGTATTGCAGGCATTACTGCAGGCTTCCTCTTAAAATTTGTTATTGAGAAATTTTTTTTAAAATCAAAAGCTGATAAAGATATAGAAAATGAGTATCAGACAAACATAGATGCACTGCAGAATAAATTTAGTGCAGAAATTATAAAAAAAGAGGAAGAAACAAAACTGCTGCAGGAAGAGTTAAAAGATGCGGAGGAGAAGAATTACAATGTTCAGTTGCAATATTCCAAGGTACTAAAACAGATAGAAAGCCAAAAACAATATCCGGCACCTGCATACAATACAGCAAATCAGGGTAATGTTTATGAACAAATATTAGACACCCTTAACGAGCGGATTGCGCTACAGGAAAAAACAATAAATGATTTACAGCAGCATAGCCAAGATATAAATGATGCACGCAATTCCAATTCCTACAACAGTAATAATAATGAGGATAACGAAATTCTGCTGAAGGAATTACAAAATAAAATAGGCCTGCTGCAGGCAGAAAAAGAAAAGAGTATGCTGGATGCAGATGCGCTTATTGCGGCACATAATACTGCTAAAGATGAGTTATTACAAACAACCCAATCTCATAAGGAAGCTATATATAAAATAGAAATTGCATTTACAGAAAAACTTGCAAATGCGGAAACAAAGGCTGAGCAATACCGGCAGCAAACGGAAGAGCTTAGAAACAATATGTACTCTGGTGTAGAAACCTTTAAAAATTCTCATAGAGAAAGTTCAGAAAACATAAAGAATATACGCTCCGATGTAGAAAGGATGAATGACGTCATTAATAATTTTAAAGAACACCTTTCCACTACGCTGGAAACTAGTTATCCTTATGAGCAGGCAGTATCAGAAAACGAAGCACTAAAAGAAAAACTGCTTGCACTGCATGATGACAAAATTAAAATGGATGAAAATACGTGCGTGCAACTCAACAAAATAAATGAGGAGAAAAATGAACTGGAAATAAAGTGTGCAGAAATGACCCGGGAAATGTTGCATGCCCAGCGCCTCGTGGAGCAATTAGAAGATGAGCGAAATACTGCATTCTTATCCCTACAGGAGGTATCTAAAGAAAAGGAAACTGCTCTGTATGATCTGGAAATGACGATTGGCAAGCTGAAAAAAAATATAGAAATATTGCAAACTGATCTTCAGCAAAAAGACAATTTTTTGCAGGAAGTTTCTGCCAGGGAGAGTAAATACAAAGAAATGTTCTATGCCGTAAAAGACCTGGAAAGTCAGTTTTTAAGTTTATATCCACAGCTTGATAAAACCGAAGAGGAAACTTTTATTGTAAACAACAACGGGCAAATTCGATAAACAACACACAGCAATGCTACACCAGAATTTTCAAACATTACAAACGTCGCTGTTGCAAAAATTAGGTGATGCGGTGTTTAATTTTTCAGAGACAGAAAATGCAGGTAGTTTTTTTGTAAAACCATCTTCACAGATGGCAGTATTTAATTTTTTGGTGTATGATAATCAATGGAAATTTATACAGTTAAAAGATATTGGCTTTGTATATAATCCCGATAACGCCGTTTTAAAATACAGCGTTGAATACGCTTTAAAAAGTACCAATTACAACAAGGTATTAAAAGTAAATTTGCCCGTACATTTTTCTAACGGAAAAGCCAATACTATTATAGAGTTGTACAAAACTGCTGCTAAATACGAAAAAGTTATAGCGGATATTTACAACATAGAATTTTGCAACGCAAAACAAAAACTACAGGATTTTTTTTCTATACCGCAGGAATATGCTTTTGAAAATGTAATAGCCTCAACCCAAAAAAAAGAAGATGCAGAAGTTTTTCTTAATACAGCAGATCCATATTATTTTTCACCATCCACAAAATACAGCAGTAAAGAAAAAAATTTTTCGGCATATCCTGCACTGCAGTTGAGCACCGCAATAGATACTTCATTTTATGGCAAAACGCTCGAGCTTGTAGAAGATAAAAAAAGACAGGCAAAGAAGTTTTTTAATTTTACTACATTTCAATTTCCCCCACTCAATGGGTACAGAATGCTGATGTATATTCTTCCTTTTTTACTTATTGGTGGCATAATTGCTTTTATAAAATTATCCTCTACCACAGCAGAGAAAACACTGAGTTCTCCTTATCAAATGCCGGCGAACAATAAGGAGTTAAATAAAAAAAATGGAGAAACAGCAGAGCAAATAAATGAATATCGCACAGTGGCTTATACCGGTACAGATAATAAGTTAAGTGCTACAGCTACATCAATGTCGTCTAATGATAAAAACTATGCATTAAAAGTGCTGGTGAATAATAAATTAAAAGAAGGTTCTTTACTGGTAAAAAAAGATGATGTAATAAAACAGGAAGATAACCTTGCGCAAAATAATATTGCCGGCAATAGCACTCCAAAACTTAATGCTCACCTTGCAAATCCACAAACACTACTATCCATTGCAGCACCGCAAATTGTAAATACATTTCCTTTACAAAATATAAATACGATAAATATTCCAAAATCAACTAAAACATCTACAGAAAATGCGGTTATTCAAAGACCCTCTTTCCCCGGCGGTGAAGCAGCCATGAAAAAATATTTTAACAGCAGGCTGCACATGACGGATGAAGCTGTAGAAAATAACCTCCAGGGAAGTGTGGTAGTAAAATTTACGGTAGACGCTAAAGGAAATATAGCTGATATAACACTCTCAAAAGTTGTTGGATATGGCTGCGATGAAATTATAGAAAAATTTATCCGTACCATGCCACGATGGACACCAGGAAAACAGGAAGGAGCATCGCAAGTGATGGATGTATCTATTAGAATTTTATTTGAATCATCGAATAATAATGCAAGTTTTATTCCTTAGATTATTTGTTGTAACCACTTTTAAGGTAAAAAAAGGGTTTATTCTTCTTCAAAATAATTGTGTACGATTTGTTTTCCGTACCGCCTATATCATTTCGGTTAGTAAGACTATTTTACGATAATAACGCCCAAAAGGCTTTTTCGTTCTTATTAAAACTATTGGCTTTTAATTTTCTACTGCCCCTTCTACCAATACAGTAGTTTTGTTATTCAATACTTCTACAAAACCACTTTGTATGGTATAGGAATCTGTATTATTTTTATCTTTTAATATTTTTAGTTTGCCGTTTTTTAAAGCACTCACTAGCGGTGCATGCCGGTCTAGTACTTCAAACAAACCATTAATGCCGGGCAGTTGCACGCCATAGATTTCGCCACTAAATATTTTTTTTTCGGGTGTTAATATTTCTAACGTCATTTTTTAGATATTAGATATTAGATCTAAGACATAAAACTAAAAGCCCAGCCGTATCTAATATTTTTCAAATAATAAAGTATTTGTCTTGTGTTTTGATACTAATATTTCTTATGTCTTGCTTTTACGCCTGCGCTGCTGCCATCAGTTTCTTACCTTTTTCCACTGCATCTTCCAGCGTTCCTACAAGGTTAAAAGCAGCTTCCGGGTACTCATCCACTTCACCATCCATAATAGAATTAAAACCACGTATAGTATCTTCTATAGGCACCAATACCCCTTTTAATCCTGTAAATTGTTCTGCCACAAAAAATGGCTGGCTAAGAAAACGCTGCACTTTTCTTGCACGGCTCACCGTCAGTTTATCTTCGTCACTCAGTTCATCCAAACCAAGTATGGCAATAATATCCTGTAATTCTTTATAGCGCTGTAAAATTAGTTTTACCCTGTCTGCTGTGTTGTAATGTTCTTCGCCCACAATGGCTACTGTTAGTATTCTAGATGTACTGTCCAATGGGTCTACTGCTGGGTAAATACCTAAATCTGCAATTTTTCTACTTAGTACAGTAGTGGCATCCAAGTGCGCAAATGTAGTAGCAGGTGCAGGATCGGTAAGATCATCTGCAGGTACGTACACTGCCTGTACAGATGTGATTGAACCATTTTTAGTTGAAGTAATACGCTCTTGCATCAAACCCATTTCCGTAGCCAGTGTAGGCTGGTAACCCACTGCACTCGGCATACGGCCCAGTAAGGCCGAAACTTCGGAACCCGCCTGCGTAAAACGGAATATATTATCTACGAAAAATAAAATGTCTTTACCCTGTCCTTCACCATCACCATCCCTAAAATATTCTGCAAGCGTAAGACCACTAAGTGCCACACGTGCACGTGCACCCGGCGGCTCGTTCATCTGCCCAAAAACAAATGTTGCTTTACTTTCTTTAAGCCCTTCCATATCAACAGATGCCAAATCCCATCCGCCTTCTTCCATACTGTGCTTAAACTTTTCGCCATAGTTCATAATACCGGCTTCTATCATCTCTCTCATTAAATCATTTCCTTCACGGGTTCTTTCTCCCACACCTGCAAATACCGAAACACCACTATATGCTTTCGCAATATTATTAATCAACTCTTGTATCAATACCGTTTTTCCTACACCTGCACCACCAAACAAACCAATCTTACCACCTTTTGCATAAGGCTCAATGAGATCTATCACTTTAATACCGGTAAATAAAATTTCGCTAGCTGTACTCAGGTCTTCAAATAGTGGCGGCTTGGCATGTATAGCCCTTCCGCCTTCTTTACTTACTTGTGGCAACCCATCAATAGCATCACCGGTTACATTAAATAAACGACCTTTAATAGCATCGCCAGTTGGCATGGTAATCGGCCTGCCGGTATCTCTCACTTCTGTTCCACGTACCAGTCCTTCTGTGCCATCCATTGCAATCGTGCGCACACTATCTTCCCCAAGGTGTTGCTGCACTTCCAGCACCAGCTTATCTCCATTCTCACGGGTAAGTTCCAGTGCATTTAAAATTTCTGGTAGTTTAGTGTCATTGCCAAACTGTACATCTACTACAGCGCCAATGATAGATTTAATTTTACCTGTACTTGCCATATCTGTTTATTAAAATATATAAGGTATGTAATTTTGCCGCAAAGGTAGGGTTTGAGGATTGTATATAAAAATTTAGAAAGAGGATATTTTTATTGTCCGGGCAAAGGACCAGCTATAAGCAACAGCATTGGCGACGCTCCTTTCTACAATAGCTAATACTTCATCTTTTCCTGCAATACATGCATCCGTAAAATGTATATCTACATCAATGAAATCTATTCTCCGGAGAAAAAATATTTTCTATACCTCTCTCCGTGTAATAGTCTAATAATCTTTGCATTCATTTAAAACAAAAAAAATAACTTACTTCGTATTACAATAGCATACACAATGAAAGTTTTATTCCCTCTCTTTTTTTTATTCTTTTTAGTAGCATGCAGCAGTTCCCAACAATTTAAAAAAGATAAACCGCTCTTCAATACTTCTGCATCTGTAAGCACTTACAAAGCCATTGCAGATATGAATGACTCCTATTTTGTAATAAAAGAAAACAACTTTTTTGAATTTTACATGCAGTTGTTTGACAGCCTCAAAAATACCCGCTATCCCGGCACCTATACAAAAAGCGGCGATACCCTTCACCTGCATTTTTACAATAAGAAAGGAGAAGCATTATTAGGCAGCAATGCACTCATAAACGATAGTAAAAAAGAAATTATTTTTTTTGATAAAAAACTTGGGCAAAAAAAGAAAATAATATTTAATTAAGATCCATTATAATTTTTAACGCTGCTCCTATTAGCAATACGCACGCCCATTAAAATAATACAAAGGCATACAGCCTGCTTCCAGCCTACTTCTTCTTTATACATTACGCCCCATATTACTGCTACTACGGGTATGCCATACGTAACCATGCTGGCAAAAATAGTTCCTGCTCTTTTTAGCAAAATATAAAATAATACTGTTGCCATAGCGGTGCCCATTATACCCAGCAAGGCACTGTAAGCAGTTGCTGTAAGTATTGCAGGTGTTGTAAGTGCAGTATTAAAATAGCCTGTAAAATATAGCACCGCCAAGGCAGGTAAAGATACAAGGGTAAGAGATAAAGCAGCAATATGCAATGAGGGTATACCGCCAAGATATTTACCCACCATATTTACATTTATACCATAAAACATAGTGGCTATTACCACCAGCAATACAAACATAATATTACTGTTTTCATGAAAACCTGGTTGTGCAAAAAATAATAAAATACTCCCGGCAAGCGAAACGGCAATGCCAGCTATTTTATTGGATGATGCATTGGTTTTAAAAATTACAGCTCCGGCAATAATTACAAAGACCGGCGTAAGGGCATTCAATGTTCCTGCCAGTGCACTATCAATATGTTCCTCTGCCACACAAAATAAATAGGCTGGTAACAAACTACCCTGCACCCCGGATAAAAAAAGTACAAGCCGCTTTTTTTTGGGTATACTGGTAAAGTTTTTTAAAGCAACCGGCAATAATATTATGCCCGATGATAATATTCTTATGGAAGCTACTTGGTAGGCCGTAAGACTTACCAGGCCTTTTTTCATTAGTATAAAACTACTGCCCCATATAAATGATAAACCAATAAAAAGGAGCCAGTTAAAAAACTTATTGTTCAAAAAAATAGATTTGTGCAAAAGTGACGAATATTATTTTATATGATGAATATGTTTTTTTAATATAATTTTCTTTTCTTTGGGGCTAACCTAAAATTTAATACTATGAGTTTCGTAAAAGAATTTAAAGATTTTGCTATGAAGGGCAATATTGTTGACCTTGCAGTAGCTGTTATTATTGGTGCCGCTTTTGGTGCTATCATTACTTCGCTGGTAGAAGATATTATTACACCACTTATTTTAAGTCCTGCTTTAAAAATGGCTCATGCAGAAAATATAGAGCAACTAAGCTGGAATGGAGTATTGTATGGTAAGTTTTTATCTGCCATTATTAAATTTTTAATGGTTGCTATTGCATTATTTGCGGTTATTAAAGCTATCAATTCTGCAAAAAAGAATACAGTGGCTGCACCCGCTCCTCCAACTGCAACGGAGGCATTACTTGCAGAAATAAGAGATAGTCTAAAAAAATAAATTGTTTTAAAATATCATTACCCGGCTGTCATAATTAATTACTATGGCAGCCATTATTTTATACTTTAAAAATCTACAACCAACATGAAAAAAACCCTTACAGTATTGCTCTTGCTGTGCATACTTACTACCGTAAAAGCCCAAACCACCTCTGATGAAGCCAAAAAAGCAGCAGACGAAGCAGCAGCAAAATTAACAGCAGAAAAGAAAGAGATGAAAGAAGGATGGATAAAAGCAGGTACCATCAATTTATCTATAAACGAAGCGGGCAGAAACGATTATTGGATAAAAGGCGGAGAGAAACAAGCCGTTGGAATAAAAGGCATAATAGATTATAATTTTGACAGACTGCAGGGAAAAACTACCTGGTTAAATTCATTTAGGGCTAGGTATGGTGTAGCAAGTGCTACTTCTACGGGCAATAAATTTTTAAAAAACGATGATTACTTCAACTTTAATTCTACTTATGGAAAAAAGTTTAGCAAAAACTGGAGTTATGCCGGCTATTTTAGCGTAGAGAGCCAGTTTGAAAGCTATTTTATGACCCCAGGTTATATAAAACTTGGTCCGGGATTATTGTATAAGCCCAATGCCCATTTTTCTATGCTGGCATCGCCGCTTATGGCAAACCTTACCACAAAACTTGCTAATAGCTTAAAGCCAATATCTGCCTTTGGTGTAGATTCCGGAAAAAAGGTAAACTTTGGTTTGGGAGCTTTTGTACAGGTAAATTTAAATTATGACCTGGGTAAAAATGTAAATTATAAATCTGTTGCTACTGCCTATTCAGATTACCTCAATAACCCTGGCAATGTAATAATGGATTGGAATAACCTCTTTACTTTTACAGTAAATAAATACCTCGGTGCCACTATAAGTTTAACTGCAAGGTATAATGATTTGGAAATTGGCCGCCTGCAACTACAACATGCTATTGGTGTAGGACTTAGTTACAAACTATAAACACCTCAAAACATTTACAAACAAATTTATACATTTGTGCTCCCGCTAAGTTTGCGGGAGTTTTTATTTAAATTTTAACATTGAACCCAGCAACCTATCAAATAAAACTAGACCAGTTTGAAGGTCCTTTTGATCTTCTTCTTTTTTTTATAGAAAGAGATGAATTGGATATATACAATATTCCTATTACAAAAATTACCAACGATTTTTTAGACCATATTCATGACAGCGGCAAATTGAATATTGAACTGAGCAGCGAATTTATTTTATTCATCAGTACCCTCATGCGTATAAAGGCTAAGATGCTTTTGCCCAGGAAGGAGATAGATGCAGCAGGCAATGAAATAGACCCCCGGCAGGAACTTATAGATAAAATACTGGAGTATAAAAAGTTTAAAGAGGCATCTGCAAAAATGGCTGAAATGGAAGCAGAACGCATGCTGATGATAAAACGTGGAAACCTTCAAAAAGAGCTGGCCATTATTGGTGAAGAAGCAGGAGAAGGAACGGAAATACAAACGGTGACTATGTTTAAGCTCATGAAAGCTTTTGAAAGAGTAGCACAAAGATTAAAGGAACGTAATAATAAACCGGTGCATACGGTAGTGCAATACAACTACAGTATGGAAACCGTAAGAGCGTATATGCTGGATATAAGCAGAAAAGAAAAAACGCTCTCTTTCGAAAAAATATTTGAAGTGTGCGAAGATCGTATTCATGCCATATTTATCTTTTTAAATATGCTGGAAATGGTACAACAGAAATTTTTGCACATCCTTATTGGCGAAGGCAGAAACAACTTTATTATAGAATATAATGAAGAGAGGGAAGATGATCAAAGTACTGCTTTAACAGCGGATGATTTTAATCATTTAAATTAATAGTATTTGCGGTAGGCAAACTGTGATTTTTGTTTTTAAAAATTTGTGACAGGCAATTTTGCTCGCATATATGCCAAAATGCATCAGGCATATTATTTGATGTTTAAACATTAAATAAACAATCATGAAAACAATCGTAACAAAAGCAGCAGACAGAGGCACAGCAGATCATGGCTGGCTAAGACCGGCACATTATTTTAGTTTTGGTAGCTGGCGAAATTCAGATAAAATACATTTTGGTACATTAAGAGTATTAAACGATGACTGGATAGCAGGCGGAGGCGCATTTCCCACACACCCGCATGACAATATGGAAATAGTAACTATACCCTTTACGGGTGCATTAAAACATAAAGACAGTACGGGAGGGCAGGGCATTATAAAAGCCGGCGATGTACAGATAATGAGTGCTGGTACCGGGGTTGAACATTCTGAGGCAAACGAATCTGCTATTGAAGAAGTAACGCTGTTTCAAACATGGATATTTCCTAAAAAAAGAAATATAGCACCAAGATATGACCAGCGTAGTTTTAATGTAACTGCAAGAGAAAATAAATGGCAGGTAGTTGTATCGCCAAGAGAAGAAGATAATGCGCTTTGGATAAACCAGGATGCAAGATTTTCATTAACTAATTTAAATGAAGGAAAAATACTGCAGTACGAAAATGCTTTTGCAGGAAATGGTGTTTACCTGGTTGTTATAAGCGGATCTGTAGAAATAAACGGCATTAAATATCAAAAAAGGGATGCTGTAGGTATTTCAGAAACAGATTCATTTAATATTACGGCTTTGCAACCTGCGGAATTACTGGCTATAGAAATACCCATGGAATTACCAAAGTTTTAATTAAAGAAAATACTCTTGAAATGAAAACCGGATGCATGTAATAATGATCCGGTTTTTTAATAGAATATATAAAGCATAACTGGTTTTACAGATTTGTGAATATATTTTTGAAGCACTAGTAAAAAAGAAGGGTTTACCGTAGGGCATCCCCAGCTTGTACAAATATAATGAGGACTTACTTCTTGTGCAGGCACGAGTGGGTGGGCATGCAGCACTACTACACGTGCATAAGCATTACTGTTTGTTTTATCTAAACCAATAAGTTTATACGCCAGCCCAAATTTACCCATGTACTCCGCTCCTACTTTATATTTGCCCAAAGATGTAGCCAGGCTGTTGGGTATATTAGAAAATTGCAAATTTTCGGTTGCTGTTTGAGAACCGCTGCCATGTGTTACCAAGCCTGCATCCAAAACACTATCCCCTTTTAAACTGTACACAAAAAAACGTTTTTTGCCAGAGGGTATTTGCATATCTGCCAAAAAACAGTATTCTTCGTTAAACTTATTATTGACTACAAATGAACTTATTTTTTTAGCATATTCATTCAGGCGAAGTATTTCATCCGCATCCGTTTTTGTAGCAGTAGTAGCTTTTGTAACAATAATTTTACTGGATTTTTTTGAGTATCTTAAAGTGGGTTTAAAAAAAATAAAAGCAGTTATGAACGATGCTACAATACCAGTCAGTATAAAGAATTTCATGTATAGTTTTTGGTAGGATGATATTCGTATAATTTTCCATAAAGACAAGATGTAATTTTTTGCAAAAGATTTTGTGGGTTGAAATTGCATCTGTAAAGCCATATTGAAAAATAAATGTTCATGAGCGGCGGCATACGAAGCGGTGTGCATACCTATGCGCAGCTTATGGGTATGTACGAAACAGCGTAGTACGCCGAACAAAAGCTGATAAATATACTTTGCAGACCGCCAAAAATATTTTAATAACCCATCAAAGAAAAATACAACAGCACATGATCTTTTAGCAGGTTTTCCTGCTCAAACATATTGTTATCGGGCAAGGCTTTTAGCTGGGTAAAATGGGGCCAGCCTTCTTCATCTTTTCCATCTAAAATATAATAACCGCCAGGAGATAAAATAGTACAAATGGCTATGTGCATCAAATCTTGCTTTTGCTCTTTGCTAAAATCCTGCGGGCCCTGCCCCAGCTCCTGCACGCCTATAAGCAAGAGTACGCCATTCATATCTGGTTTTATACCAAAGTGCTCTTTTAATTTTATTCTCAGTTTGAGCCAGCGTACCTGCAGGTCTTCTTCAGCATGTTGCATGGCGCAAATGTAGCAAATAAGGTTTTCCCAATTATATTTGCAGCAAAAGACGATAAATTTTATATAAAATGTTACAAATAAATTACATCAGGCAGCATGCGGAATTGGTAAAAGAAAGACTGGCTGTTAAAAATTTTGAACCACTGCATCTGGTAGATGAACTGCTGGCTGAGGATGAAGCCATCCGTAAATTAAAGGCAGAAACAGAAACCCTGCAGGCGGGCATCAATATATCTTCTAAAGACATTGGCGGGCTTATGGCAAAAGGTGAAACAGGTGCAGCAGAAGAGAAAAAAAAGCAGGTAGTGGAAGGGAAAAACGAACTGAACATAAAAGCAGGTATGCTGCAAAAGCGAGAAGAAAATTTTAATAATAAACTGCTGTTGCTGCCCAACTTGCCGCATACAAGCGTACCAGCAGGCAAGCTGGCAGAAGATAATGAAACAGTACTTATAGGTGGCCTTATGCCCACGCTGGAGGCAGATGCCAAACCGCATTGGGAGCTAATAAAAGATTACGACCTTATAGATTTTGAAACCGGTGCAAAGCTTACTGGCAGCGGGTTTCCGGTATATAAAGGCCGTGGCGCAAAACTGCAGCGTGCACTTATACAATATTTTTTAGACTATAACACTGCTGCAGGTTATACAGAATATACGCCACCACTACTGGTAAATGCAGCTAGTGCTTATGGTACTGGTGCACTGCCTGATAAAGAAGGGCAGATGTATCATATAACGGAAGATAATCTTTACCTTATACCTACTGCAGAAGTACCTGTAACCAATATTTACAGCAACGAAATTGTGAAGGATGCCCAGCTACCAGTAAAAATGACAGCATATACCCCTTGCTTTAGAAGAGAAGCCGGAAGTTTTGGAAGTGATGTGCGTGGCCTCAACCGACTGCACCAGTTTGATAAAGTAGAAATAATTCAACTGGTACATCCTCAAAAAAGTTATGACGTGCTGGAAGAAATGGTAAACCATGTGGAAAGATTATTGCAGTTTTTAGAGTTACCCTACCGCCTGCTAAAATTGTGTGGTGGAGATATGAGTTTTACCAGTGCACTCACCTATGATTTTGAAGTGTATAGCGCAGCACAAAAAAAATGGCTTGAAGTAAGTTCTGTTAGCAACTTCGAAACTTTTCAAACCAACAGAATGAAAATAAGATACAGAGATGATGCTGGCAAAACGCAACTGCTGCATAGCCTTAATGGCTCTTCTCTTGCATTGCCAAGAATAATGGCGGCTTTGCTAGAAAACAACCAGCATACAACTAGTATTAACCTGCCTAAAGTATTGCACAATTATTTTGGAGCAGCACAAATAGATTTACCTTAAATTAATTTAGGAGATTGATGGATTGGATTTCGTTATAATTTTTATTAGGTTTTATTATGGTATTACAAAAGGTCCCAAAATTTTAAACCATAAAATATACCCTGCTGTACCTCCTGCAAAGCCTGCAGCAATAAATGTAAAGCGAAATCTAAGAGGTATAAAAGTTGATATAATTTTTGCTAAAACCATTATACCAATAATTGCAGTAATTATGCTAAAAAACCAATTCGGTAAATGGAAATGTTGAGCTAAAAATATTTCATCTCCAATATTTTTTTGCTTTACTTTAGCAAGAACCATAGCTATCCACAAAATAAAATTTGCTGTTTGTCTTAACCAAAATAAGCTAAAAAAAATGAGCAGCCATTGTAGTATAGAATGTGATTGTATATTTTTAAAATATTTTGTTCTCCACGATAATATTAAGAAGGCTAAAGTGCCTGTGAACATAGTTTGTATAGGGCCGCCCAGCGTAATCCTGTAGGTATCTTTTGCAGTTTTTGTTTCTATTTCGTTTACTATTTTATTGTTTAAAGAGCTATTACTATTGCGCATTTCATAACCAAACTTATTGTAGATATCTTCCACTAAGGAATCTTCAACGGGATTATTCCAAAGTGTGTATTTATAATGAATACTTGCTGAATAGCCTAAATATTTTGCTGTAACAAAATGCCCACACTCATGCGTAAGTGTACCAACTATCGTAAATAAAATAAATGTAAGGGTTAATCTAAAAAATGTTTTTTTGTGTATATTTTTTATCAATATAAAAATTTTATGCCGCTATAGAATTTTGCGCTTCCATCATTTTTATTTTTTTGTTCATTACATAAAACCAAAGCGGTGGCACCAAAGATAATAGCATGCTACCCGGGTAGCCAGTAGGCAACTGTGGCGCATTTTTATGGTGTTGCAATATTTGATATTTTCGGCTGGCCATGTAATGATGATCGCTGTGGCGGCTAAGTTCAAATAACAATAACCTGCCTATGGGGTGGCTGCTGTTCCAGCTATGCTGAGGCAAAGCACGCTCATACTTGCCCATAGCAGTTTCTTTTCGTTTCAAGCCGTAATGTTCTATATAATTCACGGTTTCCAGCAAGGCTATGCCTGCAAAAGCTGCAGCAATAAAGTATAGTAAAATGAGCCCACCAAAAAAATAAAAAATAATACCGAGTAATAAAAGTTGATAAATATGAGCCTGCAACATTTCATTTTTAAAACTAAATGTGGGTACATTTTTTTTATGACAATCTTCGTTGGCTATATGCCATGCAGACAGATAAGAAAAAAGTATAGTTCTCACATAAAAAAAATAAACCGGCTCATTAAACCTTGCGCTGCTGGGGTCTTGCGGCGTAGCCACATTTTTATGATGGCCTTTATTGTGCTCTATAAAAAAGTGCATATACAGTGATGTAGCCAATAATAATTTTGCAAGCATTTGTTCCTTTTTATTTACCCTGTGCCCAAGCTCATGTGCTACGTTTATACCAAAAGTACCACAGAGCAATCCCATAGAAAATATTCGCCCGGTTACATCCCATACGCTTAAACCTGGCTCCTTCATACTAAATAAAAAATACAGCAGCGCCGCATATTGAAAAAATACAATTACATACAACATGTAATCGTACCACTTATTTGTTTTAGCTATTTCCTGCTCTGCCGCTGCCATGTTATTTTCATTGGGTTGTATCATCGTTTCTAACAAGGGTATCATTATCCATACAAAAATTAGTGGAAGCCATACATATACACCTTTGTTTGTAAACGAAAAATAGGCTAATATAAAAATACAAAGAGGAGACAGGTATTTTAAAACTTTAATGGCCATAAACGGAAAAATTATATATACAATTTACCGCTTTTTTTAATGCAGAATTCTTTTTTCAATATAATTCTGTTAATGATTTATTAGGGTTATTTTTAGACAACAATTTTATTATAAATTTAATTATGAAATCAATTTATATACTACTTGTACTTTTTATATTTTTTACGGGATGTGTTATAAAAATTACCAAACAACCGGTTAATATAACGCCCATAACTCCTGTATCTGCCATTAAACCTGTAGAAGAAATAAAAGTTGAACCTGTAGTAATAGCTAACGTACAACCATTGGATATGAATACAACAAGGGCAGAAGCGGGCAAAGAAATTTACAATGCAAAATGCGGACGCTGCCATGAATTAAAGAATGAGCAGGATTTTACTGTAGAAGAATGGAAGCCTATTATAGAAAGAATGGCTCTAAAAGCCGGCCTGGATTCTGCTGGTAAAGCAAATATTACTCTGTACATAAATAATCACGCAAAAAAAGAATAAAAATATTGCAAATTTTTATAAAAAATACAGGTTTTTATTTTTGCTGTTAAACTATATAAACTACACAGCGTCCTAGTATCGTACTTTTAAAATTTTAGTATTATGCCAGATATCCGTTTAAAAAATCAGCATCTGTTATGGCGGGCAGGCTTTGGCCCAATGGCAGAAAATATTGAAAACCTTTCCGCTACTAATCCCAAAAAACTATGGGAAACTTTATTAAAAACTTCTGCTGAAAAGCCTTACAAAATAAATACTGCTACTATACCGGTTTCTTATAAAAATGATATGAATGCAGATGGAATAAAAATGAAACCTGCGGAAGTTACCAAGGAACAAAAGCAGCTTATGCGCAAGCAATCTGTAGATGAGCTTAAAAACCTGAACCTGGACTGGTTGGAGGTAATGGTAAACAGCAAAGCCCAGTTAAGAGAAAAAATGAGCCTTTTCTGGCATGGTCATTTTGCATGCAGAGTAGTAAACTCTTATTTTTCGCAGGAGTTATTGAATGTTATAAGACCCAATGCCCTGGGCAATTTTGGAGATATGCTGCATGCGGTAAGCAAGAGCCCTGCAATGCTCCAGTTTTTAAATAATCAGCAAAATAGAAAAGGCAAACCAAACGAAAACTTTGCACGGGAAGTAATGGAACTTTTTACACTGGGCAGAGGAAACTATATGGAGAATGACATTAAAGAAAGTGCAAGAGCTTTTACAGGCTGGACTTATGATGCTACTGGCAACTTTATATTCAAGCCAAATATACATGACGACCAGGAAAAAACTTTTTTAGGAAAAACAGGCAACTTTAATGGTGATGAAATACTGGACATCATTTTAAAAAATCCCCAAACGGCTAATTATATTACCAAAAAAATTTACAGCTATTTCGTAAATGAAAATATTGACGAAGCCAACGTTCAATATTTGAGCGCTCGTTTTTTTAAAAGTAATTATGATATTAAAAAATTGCTGGATGATATTTATACGAGTGACTGGTTTTACGATCAAAAAAATATCGGAAATAAAATAAAATCACCGGTGGAATTATTAGTTGGAATAAGACGGTACCTGCCGCTAACGCTGGATAATCCTGATGCACAATTATTATTTGAAAAAGTACTGGGACAAACCTTATTTTACCCACCAAATGTTGCTGGCTGGGCAGGTGGAAAAAGCTGGATAGACAGCAGCACATTAATGGTTCGGCTGCAGATACCGCAGGTATTAAGTGCAAAAGATTCCATAGACATTCGCCCGAAAAGTGATGATGATGTGAACATGGGCATGATGAACGAAAAAAGAATAAAGCTGGGGAAAAAAGCTGCATTTTCTACTAATGGCGGCAGTGCTGTAATCGACTGGCCAATGGTAAATAAAAATTTTGAAAAAACCGCAAGGCCGCAGCTTTCGCAGGTTATCATAAACTCTTTACTACAAACGCACGCACGTATAAATACAACATTATTATCCCAGTATTTAAACAATGAAAGCAGGGAAAGTTTTATAAAAAGTGTGGTGATAAATGTAATGAGCACGCCGGAATATCAATTGTGTTAGATATTAGATTTTAGACACAAGATTTAAAACACAAGAAATGTATAAGAATTAGGCTCTCTACATTCACAATCTTCTGTGTTCACCTTCAGTGAATTTAGAAGTTTTTAAATAATTTATTATGTTACTTAAGCGTAAAGATTTTATACAAATTGGCTCACTTGCCACAGCGTCTATGATGATGCCAAAATTTTTAAAAGCATTCGAAAAACCATTAATGGTACCTGCAGGCAACAAGGTTGTTGTAGTAATACAATTTAGTGGTGGTAATGATGGATTAAATACAGTAATACCCATTACTAATGACATTTATTACCGGGAACGAAAAACGATAGGAATAAGTAAAGACGTGGCTTTGGGGCTTACTGCAGATGCCGGACTTAACCCTGCACTCTTAGCTTTTAAAGGTTTATACGATGAAGGAAACCTGGGTATAATGAATAGTGTAGGTTATCCAAATCCTGACCGGTCGCATTTTAGAAGTATGGATATATGGCAAAGCGCAAGTAATGCTACTGAGTATTTAAACACCGGGTGGATAGGTCGTTACCTGGATGCACAATGCATAGGTTGCGATAAACCAACGCAAGGGCTGGAAATAGATGATACCCTAAGTCTTGCTTTAAAAGGAAAGGATAAAAAAGGATTAGCCTTTAAAGACCCGCGTAAATTATACAGCAGTAGTAACGAAAAATTTTATAAAGATATTAATGCAGCCCATCAGGGGTCGGAAGAAACAGTAGATTATTTATATAAAACTATGAGCGAAACGCTTAGCAGTGCAGATTATATTTATAACCAGAGCAAATTACGTCCTACCGCAGCATCATATCCTAATACGGAACTTGGAAAAAATCTGAAAACAATATCCTCATTAATTTTATCGGATATAAACACAAAAGTTTATTACTTATCGCTGGGTAGTTTTGATACGCATGTAGCGCAGGAAGCACAGCAGAAAAGACTGTTTACAGAATTGAATGATGCGGTAAAAGCATTTACTGATGATCTTAAAAAGAATAATCGTTTTGAAGATGTACTGATGATGACGTTCTCCGAATTTGGAAGGCGGGTTACTCAAAATGCCAGCAATGGTACAGACCATGGCACTGCAAATAACATGTTTTTTATAAGCGGTGGGTTAAAACAAAAGGGATTACTTAATGCTATGCCAGATCTTACAGACCTTAACGATGGAGACCTAAAGCATAAAGTAGATTTTAAAAGTGTATATGCTACAGTATTAAATAAATGGCTGGGTACAAATGATAAAACAATTCTTGGTGGCAATTACGATTATCTTCATTTTATTTAGGAGAAAAAAATATTTAGTAAAAAGTAACAAATAGCGGCTTAGGCTGCCATTTGTTTTGCTTCTACTATCGCAACCTGGCATACAGATTTTATACCTGCAAATAATGTTTCTATTTCCGTCATTGTACTGGCAGTTAAGCTTAAAGTTTCGATGCTTTGAAGCGGTTCTCCTATTAATTTTGAAAGGCCTAAAATGAAAACATTTGTTTTAAGATCATGCGCTACACTGTGCACTTCAGTAAAAAGATTTTGCTGAATAGCCACTTCCATTTTTAAGATATTTTCCGGTATCTGAATGATGAGTTCATTTATAATATCTTTTCTAAATACCTGATCTCCGCAACAAATTTTGTCTAAATAATCCGGCTCTATCAAATTACTTCTATTGCTTTCTGTATTGTAGTTTTGGTTTTCTCTGTTCATTTTAAAACAAGCTTGTAAAAAGTGTAAAGGATTGTATAGTGAAGATAGTTTCATATTTTTCTTACAAAAAATAATTGGTTGTTTATTTTTTAGTTATTATTTATAAAACGGGTTTTTACTAAACTTATTTCGTAAGAGCCGTTATTATCTTTGATTTATAGGGTAAAATTACTAAGTATGAATATCTTATGATTCTAAAATTCGATGAGAACCCTTGTTTGGAAGTTAGACGATGACTATTGCAGGTTAAGTTATTTTATAAAAAAAACATTTACTAGCTAATGCTTTTATAAAAAAATAAAAAAAAATTTGAATACTGTATTTACGAAAGATACTCTCTAAAACGTACAAAAAATTATAAGAAAATGATGATAAAGATAAAATGCTGAAGGGCTGCGTTTGCTTAGCCGAAAATCCTTTTTATTCCGCCTTTTCAGCGGATAAAAAGATTGCAGGCGGGCAACGTACAAAAGATAAATAAAGTACTAATGCTGAAAGCGCAATAGCAAATAAAATATTATTTTGCTGAGGCAGCAACCTCTTCAAAAAAATGTTGCAACTGGGCAAACATATCTTTAAACCAGGGGATAACAAAACCAAAGCCGCCAATAACTTTTGGACCTAAGGGCTGCAAGTACGGGTATATTACAGAAGCGCTAATAGTTTCTGTTTTTAAGAAATGAAGCTGTACTGCATAAAATAAAAATATGCTGATGATGATGCTATACAACAGTGCATAAAGCAATGCACCGCCTATACGGTTTACCCAACCCAGCATTACGGTTTCAAATATTTTTTGAATAAGCTTACCACAAAAATTTACCAGGAATGCAATGGCAATAAATACTAATAAAAAAGAAACTACCGGCAGCCATTTGCTGCCAGCATTTACCTGTGTAGTAAGTTTTGCAGCTACAAAAGCGGATAATTTTAATGCTGCTGCCAACCCCACAATAAAACCAACTACAGAAAAAACTGCTACAATAAATCCTTTGTGCAAGCCCTTGTAAACGGCCAGCACCATAAGTATTATAAAGCTGGCATCTATTATCATTGCATAAAGTTTAGGCTAATAAAGATTTTACGATTCCACTAATCATTTTGCCATCTGCCTTGCCGGCAAGTTGTTTGGTAGCCGCACCCATTACTTTACCCATATCGGCTGCGGAAGATGCACCAGTGCTGGTTATAATGTTTTTTACAATTGCAGTAATATCTGCCATGCTCATTTGCGCCGGCAAAAATTTTTCTATTACTGCAAGTTCTTCTCTTTCTTTTATTGCAAGATCTTCCCTACCCTGCTTCTCAAATATTTCCAAAGAATCTTTGCGTTGTTTTACCATTTTTTGCAAAAACTTTTGTTCTGTAGCTTCATCAATTTCGCCCCCTGAACCTGGTTCTGTTTTTGCTTTTATTATTTCTGCTTTTATGGCTCTTAAGGAACGAAGCTTTGCTTCATCTTTTGCTTTCATTGCATCTTTCATAGATGCCATAATGTTTTGTTCTAAACTCATTATTTTTAATTTTAAAAACTTGTACAGCATTGCTGTGGCAAACTTAATTTTTGTATTTATTTAAAAAATATATGCACTTTTTTTTCTTACACTGTGCCATGTAGTTCGCTTATTTTATTATGTAATTTATTTAAGCGCTGTTTTCTTTTACCTGTTTATCTCTAAATTTTTTAATAAAACTATTTGCGAATACCCTTATTTCTTCTGCCTGCACAGTATCTTGTGTGGCCCTGTTAAAAGTATCTGCCATGGTAAAAAACATCTGGTAAAAAAATTCTCCCATTTCATCTACCATCATATCTTTTGTCCAAAGATCTATACGCAGGGCAGTTTTATCTGCAGCATCCCAAAATGCAATACACATCGCTTTTGCTTTTTGTGTCATATCTGCACTGCTGTCTGTTGCATTCCACGTAATGTTTTCCGGCACTTTATCCGCACTCAGTAAGATATCAATTTTTATAGATGATTTGTGCATATTTATAATTTTTCGAAGTGCGAAGTTAACAGGTTTTATGCTTTTATACTTCTGTAAGTGTATCCCATATTTTATGTGCGGCAGCTTCACTATTATATTTTATTGCTTTACTATACCCTGCTTCAATCAATCTGTTTCTTTCAAATTCATCTTTGTAGAGCAACATCATTTTTTGTGATAAAGATTGCGCTGTTATCTCGCAAAATAAAACTGTATTTGTAAAAACTGCTGTATTTATTGCTGTTTCATCTGCAATAACAGGAACGCCAGATTGTACTGCTTCAAAAATTTTATTGTTTCCCGCATACTTTTCAAAACAAATGGTAGTGTATGCAGTTTGTAAAATATAAGCACTATTATGTTTATCCGTTACAAAAACAATATCGTTTTTATATTTATAATTTTTAAAATCGTTTATCAATCCCTCTTCTTTAATATTTTGCAATATAAAAACCAATTTCATAGAAGATTTTTGCCACTTTTTAAAAAGAGAAAATGCTTTGAGGATTATTACTAAATGTACAGCGGTATAAGAATTTACAAAATAAAGAAAATACTCAAATCCTTCTGTATATTGGTTTTTAACTGATTGCTGATCAGTAAATCCAAGAGGCAGTTTTTTGTCCCCAATGCCGTGAAAAACAACTTTTATCTTTTCTTCGCCATCCGGCAAACGAGAAATTGCATTGGTTTTAAAAATTTCTTCTGCTACAAATATTCCTCTTGCTTTTTTTAGATTACTGCTAAATATTTTTTTAAAATAATTATTTGATTTTTTTTCAGTTGCAAAAACATCGTCCTCAAACAAAAGATATTGATCAATAGTTGTTTTTAGCGAAAGCATATCAGCGGTACTTATAAAAGTATTTACATCGTATCTTTTAAGCAATGCAGGCAATTTATAATTGTACCAATAATGCTGCAATAATTTATTTTTTGGCTTTGGGGAGATGATTACAACTGTACAATTATTTACAAGTAGTTTTATTTTTTTTTCTACAAAAAAAATAAAATGATTGGTAGGATATTTTTTTGCGAGTAATATAAGAGAGGAATGCAGCAGCCCGTTTATTTTTGCTGAGGGAATATGTGCGCCAATTGTCATGCTGCAAAATTAGTTGCTGAAAATATTTTATCTACGAAGTACTTTCATTTTTACCGTTTCTATTCTTGTATCGCTTACGTTAAGAATGGTAAATTCATAATTGCCAATAATTATTTGCTCTTTTTGCAACGGTATAGCTTCATTATGTTGTATGATAAAGCCAGAAAGGGTTTCGGCACTTTCATCTGCCGGAAAAGCAATGCTATATTTTTCTGTTATCAGATCCAACTCCATACGCCCGGCAAAAATATATTCATTGTCTGCAATTTGTTTGTCTACAAAATCCTCCACATCATCATACTCATCTTTTATTTCCCCAAATATTTCTTCTAGCAAATCTTCCATAGTTACAATACCTGCAGTGCCACCAAATTCATTTATAACCCATGCTATACTTTTGCGTTCTTTACTAAATTTGTTCATTAGATCTGTAGCGCTCATGCTCTCTGGTACGGTAGGGATGGGCAATAAAATTTCGGTTATTGTTGCCGGGTTTTTAAACAAATCTAACTGGTGAATGTACCCTGTAATAGTATCAATATTTTTATCGTAAACAACGAGTTTGCTTAGCCTTGTTTCTATAAAAATATTTTTTACCTCAGTAATAGTGCTGTTTTTTTCGGTACCCACAATTTCTTTTCGTGGTACAAGGCATTCCCGCAGGCGCACATCTCCCAGCGATAAAGCATTCTCAAAAAGTTCCTTATTTATTTCTGAAGATTCTTCTTCATTGTGCATTTTATTTTGCTGCACATAATGCTCCAGATCTACTTTGCTAAACACTTCTTTGCGGTCGTGTATCTTTACATTAAAAACATATTTTAATATCCACTCTGCTATACTTACAAATACTGAAGCGGTAGATGAAAAAATGGAAAAGAAAAACTGGGCTGTCCAGGCAATTATTCCGTTATTTAACAGGCTTAGATTTCTTGCACGAAATAATGCTTTAAAAATAAATTCTACAAACAAAATGATAGTAGTAGCTAAAATAGTTTCTACAAAGAGTTTTATAAAACTTAAATAATTGGCAGATGATGCAGGCAGGTGACGCTCTATCCAGAGCCATACGGGGTACAATACTTCACCAATGAGCAGGCCATAAATAACCAGTACAATATTTAAAACTACGAGTGTGGTGCCAATAAATTTTGCAGGATTATCTGCGTAGCCACCCCATATTTTTCCACTATAGGTTCCTTGTTTTTTATTAAGCTCAAGCGATAATTTATTGGCAGATACAAAAGCTATTTCCACACCAGAAAAAAAGCCAATGATAAAAAGTGAAATTAATATTGCAAGAATTGCCGGGATATCCATTATATAAAATTAAGAAAATAGAAAGAAACGAATATTATTCCTGTAAAAAAGCGGCTACAATTTTTTCGGCTTCTGCACAAGCGGTGATAAGATCGGCATTTACGATCGTTTTATTAAAATAATCTTTAAAAGATAATTCGTAAGATGCCTTGTTTACCCTTGCCGCCAATGACTCTTCTGTTTCTGTACCCCTACTTTGCAGGCGTTTTTTAAGTTCTTCTACAGACGGTGGTTCTATGAAAAGGCTTAATGTACCTTCATTAAATTGCTGTTGTACATGTATGGCGCCTTTCACATCAATATCCAGCACGGGTATTTTTCCATCATTCCATATCCGTATAAGTTCTGCTTTTAATGTACCATAATATTTTCCTTCATACACCATTTCCCACTCCACAAATTCATTATGCTGTATTTTAAATTTAAATTCATCTGCAGTTATAAAATGATAATCTAAGCCGTCTTTTTCAATACCTCTGGGCTGCCTCGTAGCTGCAGATACAGAGAAGGCAAATACCGGAAATTTTTCCATTAAATGTTTTGTAATGGATGTTTTTCCTGCACCTGATGGGGCCGTTATAATTAAAATTCTGTTCATTGTATCGAGTATCTTGAATTGAGTATTAAGATTAAGCTTCAATACTTTTAAGTTTTATAAAAATATTTTTTTATTTTTTTTTTGGTAAAATAATATCCTGCAAATTATAGTTGCCTATTTGCTAATGGGCAATTCGCACAATATCTGCACCCAATGCACGCAGTCGTACATCAATATTCTGGTAACCTCTGTCTATCTGGTCTATATTTTGAATAATACTTTTTCCTTGAGCACTTAGTGCTGCTATTAATAAAGCAACGCCTGCTCTTATATCCGGGCTGCTCATGGTTATACCCCTCAATTGCTTTTCTCTTTCCAGCCCTATAACTACTGCCCTGTGCGGATCGCAAAGAATAATTTGTGCACCCATTTCTATTAATTTATCCGTGAAAAATAATCGGCTTTCAAACATTTTTTGATGTACTAAAATACTGCCGTGTGCCTGTATAGCTGTTACGAGAATAATACTGAGCAAATCTGGTGTAAAACCTGGCCATGGATTATCATAAATAGTAAGCACTCCCCCATCTAAAAAGCGTTGTATCTCATATTTATCCTGGGAAGGAATGTGAATATCATCGCCGTTAAAATCCATTTTTATACCCAGCAGTTTAAATTTTTCGGGAATAATACCCAGCTCTTTTATACCTGCATTTTTAATAGTAACCTCTCCCTGCGTCATTGCTGCTAGCCCAATAAAACTACCCACTTCTATCATATCGGGCAGCATGGTATGAGTTGTTCCCTTTAGTTTTTCTACACCGTTTACAATAAGCATATTGCTTGCCACGCCTTGTATATTTGCACCCATGCGTATAAGCATTTTGCTTAGCTGCTGTATATATGGTTCGCAAGCTGCGTTGTAAATAGTGGTAGTACCATTTGCCAGCACGGCTGCCATAAGTATGTTTGCAGTGCCGGTTACACTAGGTTCATCCAGCAGCATGTTGCAGCCTTTTAGCTCATCCGCTTTGAGGGCGAAAAAACCGGTATCGCTGTTATAAGAAAAACTGGCACCCAGTCTTTCAAAACCAATTATATGTGTGTCTAATCTTCTGCGGCCAATTTTATCGCCGCCTGGCTTTGGCAAATAGGCTTTTTTAAACCTTGCAAGCAATGGGCCTGCAAGCATTACAGAGCCACGCAATCTTCCGCTTTTCTTAAAATAATCTTCGCTCTGCAGGTATTCAACATTTACATCATCAGCTTTAAAAGTGTAAGTATGCGCATCTTTTTTTTGCACTTTTACGTTCATTTCCCGCAGCAATTCTATCAGCAGGTTCACATCTATAATATCGGGAATATTATTTATTTGCACTTCATCTGCTGTAAGTAATACTGCACTTATAATTTGTAAAGCTTCGTTTTTTGCTCCCTGTGGGGTAATAGTACCTTTTAATTTATTGCCTCCTCTTACTTCAAAAATGCTCATTGATTTAAAATTTTATTAAAGTTAAATGGTGGCCGAATTGTATTTTTAAAAGTTTTTTTGTCATAAAAGGAATAAAGAAATACAATTAATTCATACGTTTTAAATAAACCAAACCTAATTTATTTTTGTTATAAAAAACCCGGCAGCTTTTTGCAAAACATACCGGGAATATTTTTAAAGAAAAATTTTAAAAACGTTTTTTAAAATTTCGGTTATTATTATTGTTGTTTGGTCTGCTATCCCTGCTACCATTATTATCTCTGCTGCCTCCCTGCGGCGCATTGCGGTTATTATTATTGCTGTTATTGCTGTTTCTGTTTCCTGCCTGTTGTTGTTGCTGGTTGTTTCTGTTATCTCTGCCGCCAAAGTTATTTTTGCGGTAAGTTGTTCTTCCATAATCATCCCGCTCCGGCCTTGCCGGTTGATGTTTTACAAATGGGCGATTATTAAACTCAAGCTCACCATTTGTCATATTACTCAATTCATTTTGTATAGTATCATCATGCACCAACTCTTTATGCCAGTTACTGTAAGTAAGCTTCATATAATAAGCAATGGCATTAGCAAAACCTTGTTTCTTCTCAGGATTTTCTTCTTTAAGGGCTTTGTCTATAACTACTTCTATATTTTTACCTAAGTGGTTGTAACGTGGGTGGTGCTTGGGGTAAGGCAGTCTTTCGGGCCTTGCTTTAAGTGTTTCTCTTGTAGGTATTGGGTAAGGGCTTTCCACATCCAGCGTAAAATTACTTATTAAAAAAAGGTGATCCCATAATTTATGGCGAAAATCTTCAACATTCTTTAAATGTGGATTTAAAAACCCCATCAATTCTATAACCGCATAAGCATTGCGTTGTCTTTCTTCTTTGTTTTCTAAAGTAAGCAGGTACTCTACCATCTTTTGAATATGTCTGCCATATTCTTTCATTATTAAATGATTTCTGGTAGTATTATACTCCATGTTTTCTGTATTCAGCATATAGGCAAATGTAAGGTTTTTAGTGGGGAAAGGTTAATACTATGGCTAATATTACTTAAAACACGAAAATATCTTTTAAAGTTAATTTACCCACTTGTAGTAAAATGAATTATCAGTTATTTAAAATAAAACCACCGGCAAATTAGTACAGCAAGCAATACGCCAAAACTATCTGCTGCCCAATCCAGCAAATCAAAATTGCGACCAGGTATAAAAAACCGCTGAACAAACTCTGTAGTAAGTCCCCAAACACTTATGGCTGTTGCAATTTTTATTACTCCATTCCATTTTATTTTTTTCGGCTTGCCTGATGTTGCTACCGGCTTCATGAACAATAACGCTAATGTGCCGAACAGCCCTGTATGTACCCATTTGTCAAAAAAAATAATATTCATCCAGTTACTTGCCCTCGGCAGATCATTGCCCGGCAGGCATATTAAAATAAGCACCAAAAAAAACCAGGCAATGCCCGGTAAATATTTTTTATACATGTTGGTTAAAGAAAAATTATAAATTTTTAAAAGTTCCGTCTTAAATATATGAACTCCATTTATGCTACCAATTTTTCATAATCTTCGGCACCCATCAGCTCTGCTATATCCGCTACATTATCTACCGTCATTTTTACCATCCATCCTGCCCCATAAGGGTCGCTGTTTACCAGCTCCGGGTTAGCTTCCAGCGCAGGATTTACTTCAGTAATGGTACCTGCGGCAGGTAAAAAAAGATCACTTACTGTTTTCACCGCTTCTACAGTACCAAATACATCTTCAGCGCTTAATGCTTTGCCTGTGGTGCTTATATCTACATATACAATATCTCCCAGTTCCTTCTGTGCAAAATCTGTAATACCAATAGTGGCTACATTACCTTCAATAGAAATCCACTCGTGATCTTTGGTATACTTTAAATTAATAGGAAAACTCATTACAAAAAGTTTTTAGGTTTATAAATAGCAGTGTAATTTAGCTGAAAAAGAACTCTGGTATCCCGTTTCTTATTTTTATTTTTTGTTTTATCACTTTCGTTGTAGGACTGTAAAATCTTGCCGCAAAAATCTGTTTGTTAAAATAATACTTTTGTCCCTCGTAAATAATATTCTATATAGTTTGATGAAGATCTGTAAAATACAATGATTTTAAAATCATTTAATAATCTCCATCTTCATCCGTATATCCCCCAAAGGCCTGTCGTTTCTGTCTTTTGCAGCAGTAGCTATTTTATCTATTACATCAAACCCGCTGGTTACCTCACCAAAAACGGTATAGCTTTTATCTAGAAAAGGTGTACCTCCCACAGTTTTGTATGCAGCTCTTTCTGCTACGGTAAATTTTGCTCCGTTGCGGGCTTCTATCATATCCAACTCTGCGTCTTTATATAATTTACCCTGCACAATATAAAACTGGCAGGCACTACTGGCTTTTTCCGGGTTGCCATCCCTTGCCGCTGCCAAAGCTCCACGTTTATGAAAAAGAGTGGTTCTAAACTCCGCAGGTATTCTTGCCATATCATCTCCACCATTACCAAGCATTGTACCGGCTGCAGCATTTTTACTGTTAGGGTCGCCTCCCTGTATCATAAACTGGTTTATTACCCGGTGAAACATGAGGCTATCATAAAAACCCTGCTTTACCAGTTTTACAAAATTATCCCTGTGCAGTGGTGTGCTGTCATATAATTTTACCATCAGCACCCCGCTATCTGTAGTTATTTTTATTTGAATAGAAGAATCAATTGCTGATTTTATAGTTGTTTTAGTCTTGGTAACACTTGTTTTTACTGCTGCCGGTTTTGCTTTGCCAACAATCGTTTTTTTAACAGGCGTTTTTTTTACAGTTGTTTTTTTTACCTGTGCATATAAAGATTCGTTTACACAAAAGCAAAATACTGTTACAAATAAAACGGATGCACAAAACTTTTTTATCATAAAATAATTTTAGTATCAGCGAAAAAATGAGTTTTTATTTGCAAATATATCTATTGAAAAAAATATTTTTTCTTAGAATACTCTCCTGTAACTTCTATAATTAAATGAGGAGTTTTACCAGTTGCTTTCTAAAATCTAATTACAGGTTATTATTGTAAAGATGAAAAGTTACGCTATAGTAACCTTATTCATTACATCTCCCTGTGCAATAGTATCCAAAATTTCCAGTCCGTCAGTTATCTTTCCAAAACAGGTGTGCACACCATCCAAGTGCTTAGTACCGGCACGCTCATGGCATATAAAAAATTGAGCTCCGCCGGTATCTTTTCCTCTGTGTGCCATACTCATTACGCCTCTGTCGTGTATTTGTTTGCTGCCACTGGTTTCGCATTTAATACTATACCCGGGGCCTCCCGCACCTGTACCGTCAGGGTCTCCAGTTTGTACCATAAAGTTAGGTATCACCCGGTGAAATTTAATGCCATCATAATATCCGCTCATTGCCAGTTTTTTAAAATTTGCTGCAGCTATTGGCGCATCATCATCATATAATTCAAAAGATAATGTTCCTTTATTCGTTTCTATTTTTCCTGTTGTAATAATTGTATCGCTCATAGTATATTTCTTTTTAAATTTTTGCAAAAATAGAATACTTAATTTGTAAAATATTCTTTTGTTAAAAGTATAATTATTTTGCTTTTACAGGGAATGAATAACCCCATCGTTATCAATCAAGCTGTTCTTTGCATCTTAATAAGTAACACCTGCTTGCTGGTTTTTTACCAGAGAAATTAAAATATATAGTTTTAAATATTTTATTCGCTACAACAAAAATATTTTTTCTCAAACGGCTTATTCTTTTCATCAATTATCTTTACCGCATGGAAGAAAAAAAACTCTTTTTATTAGATGCGATGGCGCTTGTTTTTCGTGCGTATTATTCACTTGTACGCAGCCCACGCATTACAAGCAAAGGCAGAAATACAAATGCACAATTTGGTTTTACCAATACTCTGGTAGAACTCATCAATAATCAAAAGCCAACGCATATTGCAGTTTGTTTTGATACACATGCCCCCACAGAACGGCATACAAGTTTTGCAGATTATAAAGCCAACAGGCAGGAAACTCCCGAAGATATTTTATCTGCCGTACCAGATATAAAGCGAATTATAAAAGGCTTTAATATTCCTTGTATTGAGTTAGATGGTTACGAAGCAGATGATATAATTGGTGCATTGGCAAAGCAGGCAGAAAAAGCGGGCTACGAAGTTTTTATGGTAACGCCAGATAAAGATTATGGGCAATTGGTTTCTGAAAAAATAAAGATTTACAAACCCGGTTACCAAGGCGGCAGTGTAGAAATAATGGGACCAAAAGAAGTGTGCGCAAAATGGGGAATTGAAAGGGTAGACCAGGTAATTGATATTTTAGGATTAATGGGCGATGCGGTAGATAATATTCCTGGTATTGCTGGTGTGGGCGAAAAAACTGCTGCCAAATTATTAAAGGAATACGATACCGTTGAAAACATTTTGGCCAATGCCGAAAATATAAAAGGTGCGTTGGGAGAAAAAATTCGCAATGGAAAGGAAAATGCTGTTATGAGCAAACAACTAGCTACTATTATTTTGGATGTACCAGTGGTTTTTCATGAAGAAGATTTTCAGTTGGACCCTATGAATAAAGAAGTGTTGCTGGAAGTGTTTGCCGAGCTGGAATTTAAAACAATGGGGGAAAGGATTTTGGGAACGAAAGTAATATCGACCACAGACAACAGACAACAGATAACAGCCCCGATAGTAAAAACTGGCCAGATGGATTTATTTGGAAATATAGCTCCTGAGGCAGTGGTTTATATCGAAGAAGCAACGGAGGAAGATTTGCCCTTGGTGGCAGATAAAAATATTGAAAATACGCCGCACAATTATAAGCTTGTACAAACAGATGAAGAAATAAATAACCTGTTAGAGGAACTAAATAAATTTGATGAAATAAGTTTTGATACAGAGACTACTCATATAGATGCAAACTGTGCAGACCTTGTGGGGCTAAGCTTTGCGGTAAAACCAACAGAGGGTTGGTATATTCCCTGTCCTGAAAGCAAAGAAGAAACATTAGCAATTTTAGAAAAGTTTAAATCTCTTTTTGAAGATGAAAGTAAGATATGGATTGGGCAAAATTTAAAGTATGATATGCTTATCCTTAAATGGTATGGATATGCATTAAAAGGAAATATTTTTGATACCATGCTGGCACATTATGTTACCGAGCCTGATGGTAAACGCAACATGGATTTGCTCAGTGCAAAATACCTTGGATACACCCCGGTAAGTATTACATCTCTCATTGGCAAAAAAGGAAAAACACAAGGCACCATGAGAGATGTGACTATTGAAGATGCTAAAGAATATGCGGTGGAAGATGCGGATATTACTTTGCAATTAAAACATACATTTCTTCCATCATTAAAAACAAAAGAAGTAGAAAAAGTTTTTTACGAAGTGGAAAATCCTTTGGTGAGGGTATTGACAGATATGGAATTTGAAGGCGTGCGGATTGACATGGATTTTTTAAACTCTTACTCCAAAGAACTCGATACCGAAGCAAAAATAGCAGAAGAAAAAGTGTATGAACTGGCGGGTGTTCGTTTTAATTTGGCAAGCCCCAAACAACTGGGCGAAGTGCTTTTCGAAAAAATGAAACTAGATCCTAAAGCAAAAAAAACCAAGACGGGGCAGTATGCCACAGGAGAAGATATTTTAGCAAAACTGGCAAACAACAATCCTATATGCGACCAAATATTAAGCTTTAGAGAACTCACAAAACTACGAAGCACTTATGTAGATGCATTTCCGGTTTTGATGAACAAACGTACAGGTCGGGTACATACAAATTATGCACAAGCGGTGGCGGTTACAGGAAGGTTAAGTAGTACAAATCCTAACCTGCAAAACATTCCTATTCGTACAGAAAAAGGAAGAGAAATAAGAAAAGCATTTATACCCAGAGATGCAAACCATGTATTGGTTTCAGCAGATTACTCGCAAATAGAATTAAGGGTAGTGGCGGCTATTAGCGGTGATGTAAATATGTGTGAAGCTTTTAGAACCGGTAAGGATATTCATACCGCCACGGCAGCAAAAGTATTTGGTGTGGAAGAAAGTGAAGTAACAAAAGAAATGCGTTACAAAGCTAAGAGTGTAAACTTTGGTATCATTTACGGGCAGGGGGCATTCGGACTTTCAGAAAATTTATCTATACCAAGAGCAGAGGCAAAAGAGATCATTGATAATTATAAAAAAGAATTTCCGGGCATACAGAAATATATGGATGATACGATTAATTTTTGTAAAGAAAATGGTTATGTAGAAACATTAATGGGCAGAAAAAGATGGTTGAAAGATATCAACAGCGCCAACTTTACGGTACGGGGTTTTGCTGAAAGAAACGCCATCAATTCTCCCATACAAGGTACAGCGGCAGATATGATAAAACTTGCTATGATAAAAATAAGTGCAGCGCTTAAAGAAGGAAATTTTAAAAGTAAAATGATTTTACAAGTACATGATGAATTGGTTTTTGATGTGTTAAAAGAAGAGTTGCAAGCAATTAAACCCATCATTTTAAACAGTATGAAAGCTGCATTAATATTGCCTAACGATGTACCCGTAGAGGCTGAACTTGGTAGTGGGAATAACTGGTTGGAAGCGCATTAGAAATTTTGACGACAGACAACGGACCATAAATGATAGTCATTTATACATTGTTGCAAATTTTTTTAAATGAAAGATAATTTTGAAACAAAAACAGAAACCGATGATGTTGTAAACTCACATTCCCCTTTTGAGGGATTTAAGGGGCTAATCATTTACTGTTACGATGCCTATTGCGGATGGTGTTTTGGATTTGGTAATATCATAAAAAAGATAGCGGAAGAATATAAAGCGACCATGCCTACTGAAGTACTAAGCGGTGGCATGGTATTGCCTGAAAAGCCAACCCACATAAGCGTTTCAGCAAATTATATTTTAAGTGCTTATAAAAATGTGGAAGAACTTACAGGCGCAAAATTTGGGGAAGATTATTTGTGGCATTTAAAGAATGCGGAAGATAGCGACTGGCATCCACATTCAGAAAAACCTGCTATTGCCATGTGTATTTTTAAAGAATTTTATCCTGACCGTGCAGTTGAATTTGCATCAGATTTACAACATTCTTTATTTGTGGAAGGACGAGATTTAACGGATGATGAAGCATATCGTCATCTGCTTGAAAAGTACAGCATACAGCCAGAGATATTTTATGAAAAACTGAAAAGTGAAGACTACAAAGAAATTGCTAATTACGAATTTTCGTTGATGAAACAATTACAAGTAACCGGTTACCCTAGTGTATTTGTACAAACAAGCGATACAAAATTTAATATGGTTGCACGTGGTTATACAGATTATGAAACACTGAAAGATAGAATAGATAAGGTTTTGGCTGATAATAAATAAAATATCTATAAAGCTGTTTTAAATGCCGGTTATGCTATAATTTAATCTCCTCTTCGCTATCATCTATAAACTTAAATTCTGTAAGACTATAATTTGCGTTAGGAGCTACTTTTACTTTTTGTTTATATTTCCAGCTCCACTTCATTCTCCTGCTGGGAAAGCCCGAAGTAAGATAAGTGTATACAATTGGGTGTACATGCACAGTAAGCCCTTTATGTTTTTGCATTATAAGATAGCTGAGGTTTTTGGCTATCTCATCTTCTAAAATAAGTGTGCTGGATATTTTACCCGTACCATTACAGCTTGGACATTGCTCGCTGGTGTTTATCTTCATCTCAGGCTTCATACGCTGCCTGGTTATTTGCATAAGCCCAAATTTAGATATGGGCAGTACAGCATGTTTAGCCCTGTCTGTATACATTAGGCGTTCCATTTCGTCGGAGAGTTTCTTCTTGTTCTCCATTAGTTTCATATCTATAAAATCTACCACTATTATCCCGCCAAGATCCCGAAGGCGTAGTTGCCGGGCTATTTCTTCTGCCGCTTCAAGGTTAGTTTCCAGCGCATTTTGTTCCTGGTTATTACTCACACTTTTATAGCCGCTGTTTACATCTATTACATGCAATGCTTCAGTAGGTTCTATAATAAGATATGCACCGCTGGGCAAGTTTACTGTTTTGCCAAATGCTGCCTTTACTTGTTTTGTTATTCCATACTGGTCAAAAACCGGTGTTGTATTGGCTGCCAGCGAAATGATATCGACTTTATCAGGAGATATTCTTTGAATATAACTTTTAATATCGGCAAACGTAGCTTTATCGTTTACTACTATTTTATTAAAATGTTCATTGAGCAAATCCCGCAGCATGCTGTTGGTTTTGCCTTGTTCACTTAATATCTTTTGCGGGGGAACAGCGCCTTTTAAATTTCTTTGTATGGTTTTCCAGGTAGATTCCAGGCTCAATAAATCCTCGTGCAAATCTGCAGTCTGCATTCCTTCTGCTGCAGTACGCACAATTACCCCAAGATTTTTTGGCTTTATAGCTTCTATAATTTTTTGTAATCTCTTTCTTTCTTCACTGCTGTGTATCTTGCGGCTTACTGCTACAATATTGGTAAAAGGTGTTACTACCACATATCTCCCCGGTAATGATATTTCGCAACTAAGCCTCGGTCCTTTTTGGGCAATAGGTTCTTTTAGTATTTGAACCAATATATTTGGCTTGCCGTTCATTACCTCAGTAATCTTACCTGTTTTTATAATCTCAGGTTCTACCTTAAATTTTCCAAAATCAAACCCTTCCTCGTTATGTTCATTCATAGCAAGCTGGGTAAATTTTAATAAAGATTTTACGTAAGGGCTAAGATCAGTATAATGTAGAAAAGCATCTTTTTCGAAGCCAACATCTATAAATGCTGCATTAAGACCAGGGATTAGTTTTTTTACTTTACCCAAATAAATATCGCCTACAGCAAAATTTGCATCAACTTTTTCGTTGTGCAGTTCTACCAGCTTTTTATCTTCTAGCAAAGCTATTTCTGTGCCATGCGGTGTGGTATTAATAATGAGTTCCTTTGTCAACTGAAAGAGGTTTGTAAAAGATTTTATTCGTTTAAGCTATTTATTAAACAGCATACTTTTTACAATGCTACTGTGAGATAAATGCATTGTGAATAAATATTCATTATTGCATTTTAATAGGCATTGTAATAAAATAAACATACACAAAATAAAGGCAGTCTGTGCCACTATTTTGTGCATGATAAGTTTTATGTATACTATAAAAACAGTACACAACCCGTTATAAGAGAGGATTATTTCTTCTTATGACGGTTTTTTCTTAAACGTTTTTTACGCTTGTGAGTAGCTATTTTATGACGTTTTCTCTTTTTACCACAAGGCATAATTGATCTTTTTTGTGTTTAATAAATAATTTTTAAAATATATTTGTATCCCTACAATTAGTTATTTCAATGCTTTTATTCTTTCATCCACTTCCTGCGAATAGTGGGTGTCATTTACAAGCCTCTTGCTTATGTTATACCACTTTATCGCTTCCGCTTTATTTCCTTTTGCCGCATATACATCTGCCATATATGCCACAGCCTCTACATTTTTAGGTTCGGCTAATACTACTTTTTTAAATCTTTCCAGCGCTTTATCATACTGACCAGATACTAAGCCACCTACTCCGAGAACCATTTGTGCTTTCATATTATTAGAATCTTTTTTCACAACAGAAAGCAATTCCTGTATTCCCTGCATAGTTGCCTGAGGATCACCGCTTCTTCCCCTGCCATAAATATAACAACTACCTAATCCAATTCTTAAATCGTTGTTATCAGGGTTTAATTTTACCGCTTTTTCAAAAAGGTCTATAGCCTCTGCTGTTTTCCACCTCAATTTATCTTCGTCTGTTTCTCCCCTTAAGTTCTCTAAAAATATTCGGGCTGCGAAGGTGAGGTTTTTTTCTGAATTATCCAACTTTGCTGCCTTTGATTTGTAAAAAGCATACGGTTCAAATATTTTTACACTATCCTTCCAAAAAGATGCAAGCATTTCGTAAGCCTTTATTTGCTGGGCTGCTACATCACCCCTGCTTATTCCATTTTCCAGTTTAGATATTTGTACTGCTTTTTGCGGGAGAAGTGTTTGCTTTTGCGCTGCTATAAACTGCTGCACATCAAAAACCTTTTCCTTTGCTGCGCCTTCTTTTGCGGGCATAGATTTAACTTTGGAAGAAACTGTTCTCCCAAATAAAAAAATTATCAGCACAAGGATAAAGCCTGTGGCAGATAAAATAAATTGTTTTTTCAATGTAATGTGTTTGAGCCTAAAATGGCTTCAAAGGTACGTTAGTCATCGTTGCCAGTATCAATTGCTGCTGCCATTTTAATCTCCGAGTTTTTTATATCCTTCATAAACTCTTTGGAGGGCTTAAATGCGGGGATAAAATGTTCGGGAATAGCTACTGCAACATTTTTTTTGATGTTGCGACCAATTTTAGCAGCTCTTTTTTTGATAATGAAACTGCCAAATCCTCTTACATAGAGGTTTTCGCCGCCTGCTAGAGATGCTTTAATTTCTTTGAACATGGTTTCCAGTGTAACCAGTACATCTACTTTGGCTATGCCTGTCTTGTCGGCAATTATGTTAATTAAATCTGCTTTTCTCATGCTTTGGAGAGTTTAAGAATTTGTAATATACAGCATATATTAAGGAAAACAAAATACAGATTTTATTTTCTGAAATATATTTTTGCAGCTATCTATGAATAATTATAATAAACGAATTTTTTTTTCTGAGAATCTCATGCACTGGAATACAATGCATAACGCAAGAACTATGCCCTGGAAGGGAGAAAAAGATCCTTATAAAATATGGCTGAGCGAAATAATTTTACAACAGACAAGGGTAGAACAAGGGCTGGAATATTATAAAAGCTTTATCAAAAATTATTCCTCTGTGCAGCAACTGGCCATAGCAGATGAAAAAGCTATTTTTAAATTATGGGAAGGATTGGGTTATTATTCCCGCTGCAAAAATTTGCTGGCTTCAGCTAAATATATTGCCTTTGAACTGCAAGGAAATTTTCCTGAAAAATATACTGAAATTTTAAAACTAAAAGGTGTTGGCCCTTATACAGCTGCGGCTATTGCTTCATTTGCATATAACCAGCCTTATGCAGTGGTAGATGGGAATGTAATGCGGGTACTGGCAAGATTTTTTGGTATACATACGCCGGTGGACAGTACTATAGGAAAAAATTATTTTGCCTGCCTTGCACAAGAACTTTTAGATAAACAAACACCTGCTTTATACAACCAGGGTATAATGGATTTTGGTGCTACTATATGCAAACCAAAATTACCTTTATGCGATACATGCACATTAAAAACAGCCTGCACAGCATTCAAAAAAAAAGAGGTAAAAATGCTGCCTGTGAAAGAGAAAAAAATCGTAAAAAAAGAACGTTTTTTTTATAATGTTGTGGTTGCTTACAAAGATGAAATATACGTGCGCCAGCGCACAGATAAAGATATATGGCAAAATCTCTGGGAGTTTATAGCAATTGACCGGGAAGAAAAAATAACTGCCGAAGAATTTATGAAAACTATTTTTTTTAGAAATATTGCCGGTAAAAATTTTATTGTAAATCATATATCGCCATTTTATAAACAACAGCTTACCCACCAAACTATACACGCAGTGTTTATTTATATTAATATACAAAAACCACTTAAAAATGATAAGTATACCTGCGTAAAAAAAACAGCTTTACGCCAACTGGCCTTTCCTAAAATAACCACGCTTTATTTTGAGGATAAACTAACTCTTAAACAATAAATACTGGTAAAAGAATTTTTGTAAAATAAATGTATCTTTAAATTGTATTTTAGATATATTGTAATTATGCTTAAATAAAATATTAAGTTATGAGAGGTGTAAACAGGGTTATGCTTATTGGTAATCTGGGAAAAGACCCGGATATGCAATTTTTAGAAGGTAATATAGGTGTGGCAAAATTTTCGCTGGCAACAACAGAAACATATAAAGACCGTAGCGGCAAATTAATATCGCAAACAGAATGGCATACCGTAGTATTGTGGCGTGGGCTTGCAGAACTTGCGCAAAAATATTTACATAAAGGCAGTCTTGTATATATAGAGGGTCGTTTAAAAACCAGGAGTTGGGAAGATAAAGAAGGGAACAAAAAATTTGCTACAGAAATAGTAGGGGATAACCTGATTATGCTGGATAAAAGAAACGATGGTACACACCCTGGCAGTTTTGAAGAACCCGATTTTGGGGGGGAAATATTACCTCCGCCATCAGATGAAAATGGCAATGAAAGATTGCCGTTTTAAAACAATTTTCTTTGCACTTTTTTAAAATGATTTTAAAATTTTATTTTAAAAAATTGTTCACTTAAAATATTTGCATTGGACTATCATTCGGTAACGGCAGCTTTATTATTGCCCTTTAATTTTTTAACAATTGTGCCCGCAGTTACCGGCGTACTTATTTTTATAGCTGTTATCTTATTTTTACTTTCTTTTTTAATAGCAGGCGGCGAAGTGGCATTTTTTTCTCTTACTGCAAAGGATATTAATTTGCTTAAAACCAGGCAGCAGCCTTCATTTCGCAGAATTGTAACGCTGCTGGAGCAACCAAAAACATTGCTGGCTTCTATGCTTATTACCAATAGTTTGGTTAATATTGGTATTATTCTCATATCCAATATTCTGATAGATGATTGGCTTCTCCCGTATCATTACGCCTTTTGGGCTAAGTTTCTTATAAAAATATTGTCTGTAACGATATTGATTTTATTATTTGCCGAAGTGCTGCCAAAAGTGTGGGCCACACATAATAAAATATGGTTTGCTGCTACTGCGTCGTTGGCAATAGAAATTTTCAACAGTATTTTTTATTTACTGAGCAAGCGGCTGGTTAGGTTTAGTGACCGGATGGAAAAAAAATTATCTCCTAATAAAAACAATTCGCCGGATGCCGGCAACCTGGATCATGCCATAGACCTGCTGCCGGATAATGAAGCTACTATAGAAGAAAAACAGATACTGAAAGGCATAAGAAAATTTGGTGATACACCAGTAAAACAAATTATGCGCACCAGGCTGGATGTAAATGGAATTGAATATAATACGCATTTTGCAGGCGTAATACATACAGTAGAAGAACTGCACTACTCCCGCCTGCCTGTATATAAAAATAACCTGGATGAAGTAGCTGGAATGTTGCATACGAAAGATTTGCTGCCGCACTTAGGTGAACCTGCAGATTATGACTGGCATGCACTTATACGACCACCATTTTTTGTACACGAAAAAAAACTGATTGAAGACCTTCTGCAGGAATTTCGTGCAAAGCGGATACATTTTGCTGTAGTGGTAGATGAATTTGGGGGTACCAGTGGCATAGTAACGCTGGAAGATATTATGGAAGAAATTATAGGCGAAATAAAAGATGAATTTGATGACGAAGAAAACATCAATAAAAAAATAGATGACCACACGTATATTTTTGAAGGAAAACTAATGATAAATGATGCCTGTAAAGCCATGAATATACCTGCAGATACTTTTGACGGCATTCGCCGGGAAAGTGACTCTGTAGCGGGTTTGGTACTAGAAATTGCTGGCGAATTTCCTCAGGTAAATGAACTGCTGGAGAGTAGCCATTTTTCTTTTATCCCGCTGGAAATAACCAAAAACAGAATTGATAAAGTAAAAGTCATAATAAAAGAAAAGAATGGATGACGGTAAAAGCGAAAATTTTATTTGTAGCAACTATACTTTTTATAAGCTGTGCTGCAACATTTTTTGAACCCTGTTATCATAGAACCATAAGAATTTTATTTAGCTATTTTACTCAAAATAAAATAGAATTTTATGGCAAAGACTTTAATTTTTTACCAGATATTATTTTCATATCTACCTGTGTAATTTATTTTATTATCGCCATAATTTTATTATCTAAAAATAAAAAGAATTTTATCCTAAAAATAATTACGGCAGTTTCATTTTTCTGTTCTTTTACAATTTTCGTATGTGCATTCTTAGCAAATATGCTTATAATTGAGTGTACGGCATGTAAAAACGGAATAAGAATTATAACCGCACGTGCTTTAGAGTATAATGCATATTTTATTGGAAGTTTACTCTTTTCATTGTTGCCTTTTGTTATTCCTTTTGCAAAAGATTTTATAATTTCCACGAAAAAAAAGAACGTTTTTAAAACACATTTATGAAACTGAAACAAGAATATTTTTTCATACTTATAACTACAGCAATTTTTATTGTAGCCTGCAACAGCACCTACACATCTAAAAAAACAGGTTTTTTTAAAATAGATTTTCCCGAAAAAAAATACCAGCGCTTTGATGAGCCAGGTATGCCGTACAGCTTTGAATACCCACTGTATGCAAAAGTAATAAAGGATAGCACCTATTTTGATGCAAACCCTGAAAACGATTACTGGCGCAACATTGATTTTACACAGTTTAATGCAAAAATATTTTTAAGTTATAAAGCCGTGGGTGGGAAAGCATTGTTTAAAATAAGAAAAGCCGATGGCAGTTACAGAGATTCGCTGGGCACAAATATGTATGATAAAATGATAAACGATGCATTTACGCTTACCAATAAAAATGATGATATTGCCACATCAAAAAAAGACAGCTTATTTAAAACTGCAAATAATATTTCTGGGCTTTTATTTAAACTCGGCGGTAATGCTGCCACACAACGGCAGTTTTTTATGACGGATACTACCCAAAATTTTATACGGGGTGCTTTGTATTTTTATGCAACCCCCAATGCAGATTCTGTGCGGCCTGTGATAGATTTTTTGCAGGTAGATATTGACCATATCATTAATACCTTTAAATGGAAAAGCCAGTCCCATCAATAAACTGCATAGTACAATTTTTTAAAGTGACTTTTCTTTCACTAACATTTTTTAAAACGTATTTTTGCAGTAATGATAGCAATTGACAATGTTTTATTAAGTGATCAAATTATAAACGATCAGTTTGTGTGCGACCTTACGAGTTGCAAAGGCGCCTGCTGTGTGGATGGTGATGCAGGTGCACCACTGGATAAAAAAGAACTAAAAAAAATAGATGAGGTTTTTGACAAAGTGCTTCCTTACCTGCGCCCAGAAGGCGTGGAAGAATTAAATAAACAGGGACGATATGTACACAATAAAGAATTTGGCTGGGTAACACCAACCATAAACAGCAAAATTTGCGTGTACGGTATTATTGATGCAAACGGCATTGTAAAATGTGGTATTGAGCAGGCTTACCTGGATGGAAAAACAACATGGAAAAAACCGATCAGTTGTCATCTCTTTCCAATAATTGTAAAAAAAAGTAATGATGGTTTTACAGAACTTGCCAATTATGAGCCAAGGGAAGATCATTGCAAAGCCGCATGCACACTGGGTAAAAAATTAAAAGTGCCGGTATATAAATTTTTGAAAGAGCCATTAATAAGAAAGTTTGGAGAGGCTTTTTATGAAGCACTGGATGCAACGGCGCAACATGTAAAAATAAAAAATAATTTTATTTTACCTCAACGTTCTATAAAATAATAAACAATTGTTTCCTGTTTTACAAAATATACATTTATTGCTGGTGGAGCAAGGATTGTTTTAAATAAAATAAATATGAAAAAGTTTTTCCTTAGTATAAATATTTTATGCTGCATATTCTGCCTTCATTCCTGCTCTGTAAACAAAGCAAAAATAGACAATGACCTTAAAAAATATTTTGATGCAAAAAATGTAGATGGTTGTTTTACGATGCTGGATAACAGTAATGGTGCAATAACCGTATACAACCTTGCAATGGATACTACGAGGGTAACGCCCGCATCTACTTTTAAAATTATAAATTCATTGGTTGGTTTACAAACAGGAAAAATTACCAACGAAAATATGGTCATTAAATGGGATGGGGTTACCCGCTCACACCAGGAGTGGAACAAGGATATGGCTATGAAGGAAGCTTTTAAAGTAAGTAATGTGCCTTTTTACCAGGAAGTGGCAAGGCGCATTGGGCATGACACCATGAAATTATGGATTGACAGCATTGGTTATGGCAACAAAAATATTAGTGGTCCTATAGATTCTTTCTGGCTTAATAATAATTTAAAAATTTCGCCAGATGAACAATTAGGTATGCTAAAACGCTTGTATTTTGACCAGCTTCCTTTTAGAAAAACCGTGCAGCAATCTGTAAGAGAAGCTATGGTGCAGGAAGATAATACTGCCTATAAACTGTGTTATAAAACAGGCTGGGGGTTTGATGAGAAAAATAATACCATAGGCTGGCTGGTAGGGTGGATAGAAGAGAACAGGCATGTATACTTTTTTGCCACACTTTTAAAAAGTGAAGATAAAAATTATGACATGAAAACGGCAAGGCTGGATGTTACAAAAGACATTTTAAAACACTACAAATTTCTTGAAGGAAAAAAATAGTTTTTTATAAGAAAACAAAAGTTTACAAAAGTATTTGCTGCAATGCAACAATACTTTTACTTTTTCTTTAACAGGGAAGGCTTTTTGATTGATTATTTTTACACTTCATGATGATGCCACAATTTGAATACACAGACTTACTTTGGTTGCTCTTACTAATACCAGTTTTAACGGGTATTTATTTATATGCCCGGCAAAAAAAACGTACAGCCTTTAAAAATCTGGGTGATGAACTGCTGGTAAAAGAACTTACCGCAGGCTACAATACCTCTTCTTTCATAAAAAAATTTTTACTGCTTATCACAGCCATTACATTGCTGTTGCTAAGCATTGCAAACCCCCGTACCGATAAAGGATCTGAAAAAATAAGCAGGAATGGTATAGATATTATGGTAGCGCTGGATGTGAGCAAGAGTATGCTGGCAAAAGATATACAACCCACAAGGCTGGACAGAGCAAAACAACTCCTGGGCAGGCTCATGGACAGGCTCAGTAATGACAGAATTGGTATTGTAGTATTTGCAGGAAAGGCATATTTGCAAATGCCGCTTACGGGAGATCACTCTGCTGCAAAAATGTACTTATCATCTGCCACGCCGGAAACTGTGCCTACACAAGGAACAGTGATAGCGGATGCTTTAAAAATGTGCTTTGCATCTTTTAATGCTAAAGAAAAAAAATACAAAGCAGTAATTTTAATAAGTGATGGGGAAGACCATGACGAAAACGCTTTAAAAACTGCTGAGCAAATGGCGCAGGAAGGTGTGGTAATAAATACAATAGGAATAGGATCTGCTGAAGGCGCTACCATAATGGATGAAACGACCAATGAATTAAAAAAAGATAATGCAGGTAATACGGTTATTACAAAATTAAATGAAGAGGAACTGATGAACATTGCAGAAAAAGGAAATGGAAATTACCAGTTGTTTTCCAATACCGATGCCGTGGTAAATAAACTATACGATCAGCTTGCATCGCTGGATCGGCGAAGGGTTACAGACGAATCCCTTATAAATTACCAAAGCTGGTTTCAATATTTACTAGGTATTGCTTTTCTTTTTTTATTAATAGAGTTATTTGTAAACGAAGTGAAAGTGAATACAAGAAAAAAAATAAAAACCGCACTTACCCTATTGTTTTTGTCCATAGCCTCCTGCTCTTATGCACAAAAAGAAGATGCCACAGTAAAGAAGGGAAATGATGCTTATAAATTAAATGATTTTAATACTGCCATTACAAAATATAATGAGGCCATAAAAAAGGATGAGGCAAATACCACTGCTCAATACAACCTGGGCAACGCATTATATAAAACTGATAAAAAAGAAGATGCGGTAAATGCATACGACAAGGCTGCAGCAAATATGAAACTGCCCGTGGAAAAAAGCAGTGCATTGTATAATAAAGGAGTAGTACTGCAAAATGATAAAAAACTGGAAAACTGTATTACTTCTTACAAAGATGCCCTGAAACAAGACCCTAACAATGCAGATGCAAGGCATAACCTGCAGATTGCTTTAAAAAAAAAACAAGAGCAAAAAAAACAGCAGGACCAGCAGGATAAAAAGAATAAGAAGGACGACAAAAAAGATAAGGACAAAAAAAACCCTGATGATAAGGATGGAAAAAACAAACAGCCTAAACCACAACCCAGTAAAATAAGTCAAAAAAATGCAGAGCAAAAATTACAAGCTTTAATGCAAAAAGAAAAAGACCTTCAGAATAAATTGCATAAGGTAAATGCAGCTTCTCCCAATACTCCGGAGAAGGACTGGTAATATAAAATACCCTTTGAAATATATACTTGAATGTTTCATGAAAGGTTGCTACATTTAAAACAAAAAAATTGCAGACAGGCTCATAATTTTGAAACAAAAAAATTCAATCTACATTTTATAAAATGCCGAATGGTTTTCATTCGGCACTTTTGATGAATAGCCATTAAAATCCATCCATTTTATCATAAAATTTTAGTTGTTTTGATTGGTTAACTTTGTAACTAAAACAGAGAATAAATGATGAGTTCATATTGTAGTTCATTAACTAAATACAAACGCCTTAAAACACGAGAAGTAAAAGTTGGTAATCTTATTATTGGTGGTAATAATCCTGTACGCATTCAAACCATGACGACTACAGATACTATGGATACTGCCGCAACTGTGGCACAATCTATACGCTGTATAAAAGCTGGTGCAGAGCTTGTGCGCATTACAGCCCCATCAAAAAATGAAGCGGAAAATTTACAAAATATAAAAGACGAACTCCACAAACGAGGATATTTTACACCGCTTGTTGCAGATATACATTTTACCCCTAATGCTGCAGAAATTGCTGCAAAAATTGTAGAAAAAGTAAGAGTAAATCCCGGCAATTATGTTGACAAGAAAAAGTTTGAACAAATAGAATATACTGATGCAGAATATGCAGAAGAAATAGAAAGAATAAGAGAACGGTTTACACCGCTGGTTTTAATTTGTAAAGAATATGAAACTGCTATGCGCATTGGTACAAACCATGGCAGCCTTAGCGATAGAATTATGAGCCGCTATGGCGATACTGCAAACGGTATGGTAGAAAGTGCCATGGAGTTTTTACGCATTGCCCGTTTGCTGGATTATCATCAGATTATTTTGAGTATGAAAAGCAGTAACCCGCTAGTAATGGTGCAAGCATACCGCTTACTTATTACACACATGCAGGATGAATTTGGTGAATGTTATCCATTACATTTAGGCGTTACCGAAGCTGGGGATGGAGAAGATGGAAGAATAAAATCTGCTATTGGCATTGGCAGTTTGATGGAAGATGGAATTGGGGATACCATAAGGGTAAGTTTAACAGAAGATCCGGAATTTGAAATACCGGTTTGTAAAGATTTGGTGGAGCGGTATCAGACCTTAGATATGAGATATGAAATACAAGAGAACTTGCTTCAACCTTCACTATTATTAGATAACGAAGAAATAAAAAGGACTTCTAAATCCCTCTCCCATGCTGAGGGATTTGGGGACAGTCCTTTGTTCTATTCGCCTTTTGAATATAACCGACGAAATACTTTACAGGTAAATAATATTGGTGGTAAAAACGTGCCGATTGTAATGGCCGATTTTATGATGGCTAAAAGTATTGCTGCGGCTGACTTATCCGTAATTGGTTACAGATATGATGCTGCTATAGATAAATGGAATATTGCAGATGCTGCCGCAGATTATATTTACACAGCAAACAAATTAATTGACTTTGCGTTGCCGGGCACTTTAAGTTTTATTTGTAATTATACGATATGGAATATTGCTGTAACAGACGTAAAAAAATGTTTTCCATTGTTTACTCCTTATGAATTTTTGGGTGCAGAAAAAAAGCATGCTACTTTAAATTTTATTTCTGTTTGTGTGGATGTTGATAATACTGCTTTGATAAAAAAATTACACGAAGAAAAAAGTGTGGTATTATGCATTTATTCCGCAAAGAAAAATGCGATGCAGCAAATGCGGATGTTTATTAATGATATAACCAATCAAAAAATAAATTACCCTTTTGTTATTGCAGTAGAAAGTATGAAGACGACCATTGATGCACAGTTGATAGAATTTAGTGCAACAGCAGGTGGTTTATTATTAGATGGAATGGGCGATGGAATATGGTTAATAAATGACCCGGCAAAAATTGAAAATAATGTGGTGAGTGGAAGAACATATTTAGCTGCAACAAACAATTACCAATTTTTAAACAACACTTCGTTTTCTATTTTGCAGGCGGTGCGCACCAGAATTTCTAAAACAGAATATATTAGTTGCCCAAGCTGCGGCAGAACTTTATTTGATTTACAAGAAACAACCAGTAAAATAAGAAATGTAACCAACCATTTAAAAGGATTAAAAATTGCTGTGATGGGCTGTATAGTAAATGGGCCTGGTGAAATGGCCGATGCCGATTTTGGATATGTGGGCAGCGGTGTAGGAAAAATAACATTGTACAGAGGAAAGGAAGTAGTGAAAAAAAATATAAACAGCGAAGTGGCGGTAGATGAGTTAATAAATTTGTTGAAAGAAAGTGGGGTGTGGATAGAACAAGAAATAATCTACTAAAACCTCCTAATTTTTAAAAAATTAGGAGGTTTTGTAATTTTATTCCTAAATTGTAGAAAATTAGGAGATGTTATGAAAAAGCCTGAATTGCCTCCAAACGCCTCTGATGCCTTTTCATATATGGAAATTATAAAAGAATTAATGAATATTAGAAGGTATTCAGAATTTTTTCGAATAGAAGATATTGAATACCCTTATTGGGAAGAGTGGAAATATAAATCTAAAGGATGGGGAATTTCTCCTGAAAAAATATGGACATGCGCCAAAGCTTCCAGAATAGGAAAGAAAAGTTTTAATTTATCTTCGGTTGCAAGCGTGAAATTTTACTTTAATACCCCTTCAATTGTACAAAAACTATTACACGAGCTTGATCTAAATTTAGGAGGAAATTTACAGAGTGAAAGTCTAATTCCCAATCACGAAAAAGATAAATATTTAGTTAGTTCAATAATGGAGGAGGCAATTGCATCCAGCCAAATTGAAGGAGCTGTAACTACCAGAAAAGTTGCAAAAGAAATGCTGGAAAAAAATCATCAGCCGAAAAACAAATCGGAACAAATGATTTTAAACAACTACAACAGCATGAAATGGATTGTAGAAAATAAGGAAGTAAAAATGACTAAAGATCTTCTACTTGAAATACATCAGTCTATTACAAAAGATTCATTACAAAAAAAAGAAGATGAGGGTAGATTTAGAACAAATGATGAGGTGAGAATTATGGATGAAACAAATGAAGTTTTTTACACACCGCCACCATTTACTCAATTAGATGATTTAATGGCGGATTTTTGCTCGTTCGCAAATGATGAAAATGAGAGTCATGTATTTATTCATCCAATAGTTAAAGGTATAATTCTTCATTTTTTAATAGGTTACATACATCCTTTTGTTGACGGAAATGGCAGAACCGCACGAGCAGTATTTTATTGGTACCTCATTAAAAAAGGATATTGGCTAATTGAGTATATGTCAGTCTCCCGTATTATTTTGAAAGCTAAAGTGCAATATGCAAGAGCTTACCTTCATACAGAATATGATGAGAACGATTTAACTTATTTTGTTTTATATAACATTAAGGCAATAGATGCTGCGTTAAACGACTTAAAATTACATGTTGAAAAAAAGAAAGAAGAAAAAAAACAATTATTTTCATTATTAAAAAATACTTATTTTAATGAGAGGCAAATTGTATTAGTACAAAAAATTTTGGAGGATAAAAATGAGTATTTTACCGTTAAGCAAGTTGAAAATAAATTTAATGTAAGTAACCAAACCGCAAGAAATGATTTAACTGATTTGATTAAGAAAGGAATATTAATAACAAACCTCACAGGAAAAAAAGCAAATTTTTTTGCTGCTGAAAATTTTGAAAAAAAATTATTAAAATAATGCTAACAGAAATTTCTTGATATTGGTTCGAGTATAGCAGAGCATCAGGCGCCTGCGGCAACAAATATTGCAGGTAAAAGTTGAAGAAAGATAAAATGATGAAGGGCTGCGGGGGACGAAGGGAAGTATTTTTTATACAAATGCCAAAGGCATATTTGTATAAAAATACCGTAGCCGGAGAAGCCCGAACAAATGTTGAAAAATGCTTCTCAGCCGAAAGCCCCAAATTGTATAAAAAAACTGAAAAGATAAAAATATTATTACATGCAAACAGATATTCTTGTAATTGGATCGGGCATTGCGGGGCTTACTTACGCATTGAAAACAGCGCAGGAAATGCCGCATAAAAAAGTGATGGTGCTTACCAAAACGCAAAGTGATGAAACGAACACAAAGTACGCCCAGGGCGGTATTGCAGGTGTTACAGATTTTGATCATGATAGTTTTGAAAAACATATTGAAGACACGCTGATAGCCGGCGATGGTTTGTGCAACCGGGCAATTGTAGAGATTGTAATTAAAGAAGGAGTGGAAAGAATTAACGAATTGATACAATGGGGTGCACAATTTGATAAAGACCCGGAGGGTGATTATAAACTTGGCAAAGAAGGCGGCCACAGCGAAAACAGGATACTGCATCACAAAGATGTAACCGGTGCCGAAATGGAAAGGACTTTACTGGAAGCCATAAAAAAATGCAGTAATATAGAATTGATAAGCCATTGTTTTGTAATAGATATTATTACACAACATCACCTCGGTTACCTGGTTACAAAATCTACACCAGATATTGAATGTTATGGTGTGTATATTTTAAACCTTGCAACCAACAAAATAGAAAAAATTGTAGCAGCAGTTACCTTACTTGCAACCGGCGGCAACGGCCAGGTTTATAGGAGCACTACCAACCCGGCTATTGCTACAGGAGATGGTGTGGCTATGGTGTACAGGGCAAAGGGCCGTATAGAAAATATGGAGTTTATACAGTTTCACCCCACGGCTTTATATGAAGCTGGTGTGCGGGGGCAATCGTTTTTAATTACAGAAGCAGTGCGTGGCGACGGCGGTATTTTGCGTAATGCAAATGGCGAAGCTTTTATGGAAAAATACGATGCACGCAAAGACCTTGCACCAAGAGATATTGTAGCTCGTGCAATTGATAATGAAATGAAAATAAACGGTACAGAATTCGTTTATCTGGATTGCCGCCACATGAACCAGGAAAATTTTAAAGATCATTTTCCTAATATTTATGCAAAGTGTATAAGTATAGGCGTAGATGTGGCAAAAGATATGATACCCATTTCGCCGGCGGCACATTATAGTTGTGGAGGTGTAAAAACGAATGAGCATGCACATACCTCTATAAAAAATTTGTATGCCGCAGGGGAGTGTGCAAGTACAGGTTTGCATGGTGCCAACAGGCTGGCAAGTAATTCACTTTTAGAAGCAATGGTTTTTGCACACAGAGCATTTATAGATACCGTTAAAAGTTTTAAGAGCTTAATCCCCTCTTCGAAAGAAGTGAGGGCTTTTCCCAGCTGGAATGCAGCAGGCACAACGGCTCCCAAAGAAATGATTTTGATAACACAAAGCTTAAAAGAGATGAAATTGCTGATGAGCGATTATGTGGGTATTGTACGAAACAATGAAAGATTGTACCGGGCAAACAGGCGTATAGATTTATTGCATGAAGAAACAGAGCATTTATATGAACACACAGAAGTATCGCCGCAGTTATGCGAACTTAGAAATATGATTACGGTTTCGTACCTTATTATAAAAAGTGCTGAGTTGCGCAAAGAAAGCCGTGGACTGCATTTTAATACAGATTATGCTGCCAAACAGGATATTTTGCAAAATACGATTTTATAAAGTGCAAGGGTTTATGGGATGCAAAGTGAACCATGCTAGTTGTGTAACTTTGCGCTGATAACAAAAAAGTATGTACTACATTATTTACGGATTATTATATGCTGTTTCCCTGCTTCCCTTCCCGGCCTTGTACCTGCTTAGCGATTTCGCTTTTTTTATTATCTATAGGGTTATGGGTTACAGAAAACAAATAGTACAGGATAACCTGGATATTGCATTCCCTGAAAAATCGCAGGAAGAAAAAAAAATTATTGCAAAACAATTTTACAAAAACCTTTGCGATAATTTTATTGAAACCATAAAACTACTGAGTCTTACAGAAAAAAGATTTGTAAAACGGGCAGCGATAGATTTTACAGCAATAAAAAAACTGGTGGATAAAGGACTGAACATCCAGTTCCACAGCGGGCATCAGATGAATTGGGAGTATGCGAGCCTTGCCATTTCCCGATCGCTTACCATACCCTGGCTGGCTGTGTATATGCGCATAAATACAAAGGCAATAGACAGGTTGTTTTTAAAAATTCGTAAAAAATTTGGTGCCACTATGGTAGCCGCACAAACATACCAGTCTCAAATGCCGCAGTTGGTAAAAAAACAATATGCGCTGGGGCTAATTGCAGATCAAAACCCGCCACATGCACACCTGGGTTACTGGCTTAATTTTTTTAGTAAACCTGCGCCATTTTTAATAGGGCCGGAAAAAGGTGCCATGCGCAATAAAACTGCAGTAGTATTTGTAAACATCATTAAAATAAAAAGAGGTTACTACCGCTTTGCCTGCAGTATAATTACCGAAGATGGCAGCACAACAGGCAATGGTGAACTTACCCGTATGTACAGAGATTTTTTACAGGAAGGCATAAAAGCACAACCTGCTAATTATTTATGGAGCCACCGCCGCTGGAAGTTTGAGTGGGATGCAAAGTTTGAGAAAAAGTGGGTAGATGTAGTTTTCTATGCCAGCAATTAATATACATCTATTATTATTGAACCGGTGTATCACAATATTGTAAAATGCCATCTATCTGTTCGTTGCTCAAATCGTTAAACGGTGTCATAATTGTACCATTCCATTTTTTAAAAAGGGCTTTGGCATATTCATCTTCTGCAATTACTGCTTGCGAGTTTCTTACAAAGGCGTATAACAAATCCTTATTTTTCCAGCGGGTAACTGCACCCTGTAATGCAGGCCCGGTATAGTCTTGCCCGCATTTATGGCAACTGGCACAATTTGCCTTAAACAAAATTTCTGCTGTAGGTTTATATGTTTCGGGTGTTGCAACATCCTTTACTATTTCATTATCCTTTTTTGTTGCATTATTATTACAGGATGCCAGGAGTATAAAAAAAGCAACTGTTATATTTTTCATTGTGCAAATATAAAGTGCATTTACCAGCAGATAAAAATCATTCTCTTTAATCTTATTAAAATTATAAATTAAGATAGTAAAATAGGGTTTTAAAAAATTCCTATTCGTAACTTTCCAGAATTATTTAAACGGGATTTATTTTTTTCTAAACTTCACAGCATTTTTTTTAAAATAAAACAATCTAAAAAATAAATATTGTCGCATGGAAAAAATACTATGTAGTCTTTTTATTTTTATTAATTTTTATGCAAATGCACAATCTGCAAATGATATAAAGGCAAGGCAAATTACACTACCCAATGGTTGGAGAATATCCCCGGCAGGCAGAAGTTTACCTTTGGGAGATTTGCCCTTAAACATGGCTGTAAGCAGTACAGGCAGGCTTTTAGCTGTAACCAATAATGGGCAAAGCACACAATCTATACAACTGATAGATACAAAAAAAGAAATACAACTGGATGAAGTGGTTATTGCTAAAAGCTGGTACGGACTAAAATTTTCTGGAGATGAAAAAAAGATTTATGCCAGCGGAGGCAACGATAATAAGATTATACAATATAATATAGAAAATAATAAACTGGTTTTGGCAGATAGTTTTTTACTTACACAAAACAAAAAAGAAATAATATCACCTTCAGGCATTGAGATCAATGATAACACACAACAATTATTTGTGGTTACTAAAGAGAACAATAGTTTGTATGAGATAGATATGAAAACAAAAAAAATAAGCCGGCAAATAAAACTTCCATCAGAAGCATATTCCTGCTTATTATCTGCGGATAAAAAAACGCTTTACATTAGCGGCTGGGGCTGCGATAAAGTTTTATGGTATGATATAGCCCAACAAAAAATTACAGATAGTATTGCCACAGGCGATAACCCTAATGAACTTTGCCTCAGTAAAAACGGGAACTACCTTTATGTGGCCAATGCCAACGACAACAGCGTATCTGTAATAGATACCAAACAAAAAAAAGTAATAGAAACACTAAATGCTGCATTGTACCCTAATGCTCCAAGCGGCAGTACCAGCAATGGTTTGGCACTTAGCGCAAATGAAAAATTACTGTATGTAGCCAATGCAGATAATAATTGCCTGGCCGTATTTAATGTGAGCAACCCTGCAAACAGCATCTCTAAGGGTTTTATACCTGTAGGCTGGTATCCTACCAATGTGAAAGTGATTGGCAAAAAAATAATGGTTACAAACGGTAAAGGTTTTTCCTCTAAAGCCAATCCATTCGGGCCAAATCCTTTTAGAAAAAAAGAAGCTGTTTTATACCAGCAGGGCGATACCTCAAAGCCAATAGGCGTACAATATATTGCCGGTCTTTTTAAAGGTACGCTTAGCATAATCAATGAGCCATCAGCAAACGAACTGGCTGTTTTTTCTAAAGCAGTATATACTAATACGCCTTACAGTAAAGAAAAAGAATTGCAGGCAGAAGGTGCAAAAGGAAACCCTGTACCCATGAAAGTAGGCGACACCTCTCCCATAAAATATGTATTTTATGTTATTAAAGAAAACAGAACGTATGACCAGGTGCTGGGCGATATGAAAGAAGGCAATGGAGATACCAGCCTGGTACTTTTTGGAAAAAATATTACACCAAACCAGCATAATCTTGCACAACAATTTGTATTGCTGGATAATTTTTATGTAGATGCAGAAGTGAGCTCAGATGGCCACAACTGGAGCATGGGCGGCTATGCCACTGATTACCTCGAAAAAACATGGCCAACGAATTATGGTGGCAGAGGCGGCAGGTACGATGCAGAAGGCAACCGGGCTGTAGCAAATAACAAAGCGGGTTTTATATGGGACCATTGCAAAAAAAATAATGTGAGCTACAGAACTTATGGAGAATTTGCAGATGCCGGAAAGGCAAACATTCCTTCTCTCAAAAATAATTTATGTAACTACTTTGAAGGATTTAATATGAGTGTGAAAGACACTACCCGTTTTTACCAGTGGAAAAAAGATTTTGATTCGCTGCTGGCCATAAATAAAGTGCCGCAGCTTAATACCATACGTTTTGGCAATAATCATACCGAAGGGCTACGAAAAGGCAGGCCTACACCCTTTGCACATGTGGCAGACAATGACCTGGCTGTTGGTATGTTTATAGAATATTTAAGCAAATCGCCTGTATGGAAACAGACTGCTATTTTTATTTTAGAAGATGATGCACAAAACGGTGCAGACCATGTGGACGCACACAGAAGCACGGCATACCTTGCAGGCGGCTTTGTAAAAAGAAATTTTATAGATCATACGATGTACTCCACATCATCTGTATTAAGAACAATAGAACTTATACTGGGTATGCCGCCCATGACGCAGTATGATGCGGCTGCAACTCCCTTCTGGCGCAGCTTTCAAGATATTGCTTTGCCGGTTAATTTTTCTGCTATCCTTCCAGATGTAGATCTCGATAAAAAAAATACAGTATTAAATGAATGGCAGCGTTTATCTGATACCTATAATTTTGCAAAAGAAGATGCGGTACCCGATATCGAATTCAGTAAAATATTATGGCATGCAGTAAAAGGGAATACAGCTTTTCCTCCCCCAAGCAGGGCTGCATTTATAAAACTTAATGATAAAGAAAAAGATTAGAGTTAAATAATTAGCAGAATGGGATTTTATCAAACAGAATAAAACCGTCAGTAAAATTTTACCCCTCGTACAAAAGTGCCTTTTACTTTGGCCCCATTTAAGAAGATTGTTAAATTAATACTTTTTTTACCAGCTAGATCAGCAGCTATGGTCATCATCGTTGTGTCACTCCCTTTTACTGAATATCATTATTCAACTTGTTTATGCAATATGATATTTATTTAATTAAGTAAAAGAGTTTCTAAATTTTTTATTAATAATATGCTAATGACTGCTTAATGTTTTATTAATAGCCTGGGTCTAATTTTGGTAAACTACAATCCATGCAAAAACGACAGGTAGAAATTATAGTAATGAGTGATATGCATCTGGGCACTTATGGTTGCCATGCACAGGAAATTGTAAATTATCTCCAAAGCGTAAGCCCGCAGTTTCTTATTTTAAATGGCGATATTATTGATGGCTGGCAGTTTAGCAAAAGATATTTCCCAAAAGTACACCTACAGGTAATACAGGAAATTTTTACGATGCTTACAAATGGCACAAGAGTAGTGTATATCACCGGCAACCATGATGAAATTTTTCGCAGATATACCGATATGGAAATAGGTAACCTTCAGCTCACAGATAAAATTGTGCTGGATATTAATGGCCATAAAACATGGATCTTTCATGGAGATGTTTTTGACAGTTCTACCAAAGGCAGCGCAAAGTTACTGGCAAAGCTAGGAGGCAAAGGATACGACATGCTTATCTTAATAAACAGGCTCACTAACCGCTTTTTAAAAATGATGGGAAAAGAGAAAATGAGTTTTAGCAAGGCAGTAAAAAATTCTGTAAAAAAAGCAGTATCATGGATTAGCGATTTTGAGCAAACTGCAGCAGAGCTTGCAATAGAAAAAAAATATGATTACGTTATCTGTGGGCATATACACCAGCCGCAAATAAAAAAAGTTATTACAAAAGAAGGCAGTGTTACCTATATGAACAGCGGCGATTGGGTGGAAAATCTCACATCGCTGGAGTATGAAAACGGCGCATGGAAAATTTATAAATACCAGGAAAGCGATTTTATTAACTACAAAAAATTTAATGACCGAAATATACCGGAGCTTAGGGTGGTAACAGACGAGATAAATATGTATATTACTTCTTTAGGTAATCATTTGAATGAAGAAGATGCAGTGGTAATGACCAATAAAAAAAAACAATACTTTTAAGCACAACTGAGTACCGTTAATTTACGTACCTGTATTATAAAATATTTTTTATGCAAACGCCTCAATGGTATAATAAACAGCCAGCTACTGTAAAGGGTAGTGTAGAAATAATTAACCAGCAGCAGGAGGTATCTGCAGATGCTGTGTATAAGGCATTTGCTTTTACCTGCGTTACCTCTTTTGATGATTTGCTGTGGCAAAATAGTTTAGATGAACTCATAGATCATCAATCATCTGCCCCATTAAACTCCTTGTAACAACTGTAGTTTTTCTGGCACAATGTTTACAATCTTTCTCTAAAAAAAATTAATGCACTTTATTAAAAAATGCTTGCTCTCTGTTTTACTATTTACTATAAGTTGTAAAAACAATCAAACAAAAATAACAGAACATGCCAGCCAGGAAAAAGTTTTACCTGTAGAAAAAAGAGTAGCTATAACCTACCACCTACTTTACCCGAAAGATAGTATTAAGAAAATGGCAAAGGCACTGGATACAACACAACTGGCTATTTTAAGTGCAGTAAACAGAGCTGATAAAAATAATATTATAAACTTAGATACCATTGCAGTACCGGCAGATCTTACGCAAAAAATACAGCAATACTTTCCTTTTCCTTTTGAGTTATCTTTTGCAAAAGATATAAATAAAATTATTTTCTTTTCTTATCCTGCACAGGTATTTGCGGCCTATGAGCATGGCAGGCTAGTGCATACTGGTGCTACTAGTATGGGCAGGCGGGCAGATGCTACCCCTACGGGACTTTTTTACACAAACTGGAAAGCAGAAAAAACGACCAGTACTTTTAATGATGAGTGGGATCTTAAATGGAATTTTAATATCGAAAATAAACTGGGCGTAGGTTTTCATGAATATGCCATGCCGGGTTATCCTGCATCTCACTCCTGCCTGCGGCTTACAGAGTCTGATGCAGCATACTTATATAATTGGGCACAGCAATGGGAGTTGCAAGGCACAGATAATATTATAGCGTATGGCACACCAGTAATTGTTTTTGGCAGTTATCCGTTTGGCAGTGCAAGACCATGGCTTACACTTGCACAAAATGCAGGTGCATTAGAAATTACAGCACAAGCCCTGCAGGATACCGTAACGCAATACCTTCCGGATATTATGCAAAAGCAGCAGCAAAGAATTGCTTTGGGAAAATAATTATTTGCTGAATATCATTATAATTTATCCAGCAGTTGTTGTTGTATTACTTGTAATTCCTCAGGGAGAAGAGTAAGTTTAGGGCGGGTAAAATTAAGATCATCTGCTGTATTCATAGGTGCCAGGTGAATGTGTGCATGTGGTACTTCCAAGCCTATAACACTTATGCCACAGCGCTTACAGTCAAAACTTTTTTCTATAGCCGCTGCAATAGGCCGGGCAAATAATAATATTTGAGACAGCATATTATCTGGCAAGTCAAATAACTTATCCATTTCTTTTTTGGGCACTACCAGCACATGCCCCCTCACCAATGGAAACACATCCAAAAAAGCAATAAAATTTTCATCTTCTTTTATTGTATAACAGGGTATTTCTCCTGCAATAATCTTCGAAAATACAGTCATGATTATCTTTATTTAGCAGTATTAAAAACCCGTTTTGCTTATTTGCAAAACGGGTATATTTTAGCTCAGTTTTATTAAATAGTTATGCCGTTAATCTTAAATTTTAAAACGCCAGCCGGTACGGTTACTTCTACTACATCACCTTTTACTTTACCCAGCAACCCACTGCCTATAGGCGAGGTTACAGATATTTTACCTGCCTTTAAATCAGATTCACTTTCGGAAACGATCTGGTAAGTGGCTTCTTTTTTTGTACCAAGGTTGGTAACGCTTACTTTGGTAAGAATGCTTACCCTGCTGGTATCTATCGTATTTTCATCTATTATTCTCGCCGTGGCAATAACGTTTTCCATACCTTTCATTCTTGCCTCCAGCAAACCCTGAGCTTCTTTTGCAGCATCGTATTCTGCATTTTCCTTAAGGTCTCCTTTTTCCCTTGCTTCAGCAATAGCGGCACTTGCAGCCGGGCGGTCTACAGATTTCATTTGTTGCAACTCTGCCTGCATCCTGTCAAACGTTTCCTGCGTTACATAATTTATTTCTGTCATAAAAAACTTTTATCAGTGTTATAAAAAAATACAACGCCCCGGTATTTATCGGAGCGTTGCCTGTATACAAATATAACGAATACATCGTTTATTCTATTGATTATACCGGTGATTTTGTAAACAATTATAAAGCCAGTTTTTCAAGTAAAACAGTTGCCATTTTATAAAAGGCTTCATGGCTATATCCTGCTATGTGCGGGGTTATCAGTACATTATTTCTAGCTGTAAGATCAGTAAAACTTATTTTTTCTGCCGCAGTAAACGAAAGAATATTTTCATTTTCAAGCACATCCAGCGCTGCACCTTTTATAATACCGTTATTTAATGCAGTTATAAGTGCATCTGTTTGTATTACATTACCCCTGCAAGTATTTATAATGTAAGGCTTTTGCTGCAGCAAATTAAAAAAATCTTCATTAGCCATGTGCCTGGTTTCGCTGCTTAGCGGCACATGAAAACTTATTACATCTGCATACTTTGCTATTTGCTCCAGGTTAGCTTCTCTTACCAGCTTTCCGCCAAAATCATTTTTGTATTTATCGTAGGCAAGTATGGTTACATTAAAAGAGGAAAGCAGTTTAGCAAAACTGCTTCCTGTATTTCCATAGCCGATAATACCCACCGTTTTGCCTCCTAATTCTGTACCCCTGTTTTCATCTCTTAACCATGCATGTTGTTTTACCTCAGCTACACTTTTATTAATATTATTCATGAGGCTAAGTAGCATGCCTAGTGCATGTTCTGCCACTGCATCCTTGTTGCCCTCGGGGCTGCTTACGCAGCGTATATTTTTTGTTTTGGCATAATCAGTATCTATCAGTTCCATACCACTTCCCAGCCTCCCTATCCATTGCAGTTTTGTGGCAGCATTTATCATTGCTTTATCTATGGCAAGCCGGGTGGTTACAATAATACCTTCTGCATTTCCAACTTTTTGCAGCAATTCATTGTACAAAATTTTTGGATCGTACAGTACTTCAAAGCCTTTTACCTGCAACGCTTCTATTAAATATGGGTGTACTTTAGCCGTTATAATAATCATAATTTACAATGCAGCAATCATGCTGATTTCTACGTTCACATTTCTAGGTAATCCGCTTACGGCTACTGTTTCCCGTGCAGGTGCATTTTCATCAAAATATTTTCCATACACTTCATTTATTATACTAAACATGGCCATATCTGTTAAAAAAATAGTTGTTTTTATTACATGGGTAAAATCAATACCAGCTTCTGTTAATATGCCCTGTAGGTTTTTCATTACTTGCGTTGCCTCTGCTGCCAGGTCTTCATTTACAAGTTCATTGGTATGCGGGTTCATCGCTATCTGGCCAGAAATAAAAAGTAATCCGCCCGTTTTTACTGCCTGGTTGTAAGGCCCAATGGGAGCCGGTGCATTTATTGTTTTTACAATTGTTTTTTGCATGATATATTTAATTTTTCCTGCACAAATATATCCTGTTTCAACCACGTATTTTTGCTTAAAATTAGGATATGAAAATTGTTGTATTCAGTAACGGAGATGCATGGGATTATTTAAGCAATAGTAATGCAGCTATAGAATGGGCAAGGGCAGATGAAATGATAGATTTTTTTGAAACTACAGATGCAGATGCGTACATAAACCTTGCTGCGGATAGTTGTAATGAAGCGTACAGCGAAATAAAAAAAACTGTTTTTATTAACAGCGTAAGTACCACTTTAGCCAAAAAAAATATGCCCCCTCATGTAATAAGAATAAATGGATGGAATGGATTTTTAGAAAAAGAAATATGGGAAGTAGCCGGACAATTATCTGATGCTGCAAAGAATATTCTTGCAGCATTGCAAAAAAAATATATTGTATTAAAAGATGAGCCTGGTTTTGTAGCTGCAAGAATACTTGCTATGATTATAAATGAAGCATATTTTGCAAAGGAAGATGAAGTGAGTACAGAAAAAGAAATTGATATCGCAATGAAACTCGGTACAAATTATCCTTACGGTCCGTTTGAATGGTGCAATAAAATAGGTATTGAAAATGTGTATGAATTGCTCGAAACACTGGCTATTACAGATGAACGTTATCAACCCTCTGCAGCTATGCTTACTGCCTTAAATAAAAAAAAATGAGTATTATTTTAAACATAGACAGTTCTTTGCAAACCGCCGTAGTAAGTATTGCAAAAGAAGGCAAAATAATATCTGTTTTAAAAAACGATGTGCAAAAAGAACATGCCTCTTTTATACATACTGCCATACAACAACTGGTAAAAACTACGGGGCTATCATTACAGCAAATGGATGCCATTGCTGTAACTACCGGCCCGGGCTCTTACACCGGGCTGCGTGTAGGATTAGCTGCAGCAAAGGGTTTGGCTTATGCTTTGCACAAACCTTTAATTACCACTGGCACGCTGGAAGTAATGGCAAAGCAAGCCATAAATACGCAAGCAAACCCAACAGATTTTTATTATTGCGCCATGATTGATGCCCGCCGCATGGAAGTTTTTACTGCAATATATTCTTATTCGCTGACCGAAGTTTTGGCGCCTTGTGCCATAGTATTAAACAGTAATTCTTTTGACCTCTTTTTGAATGAAAAACCCATTCTTTTCTTTGGATCCGGTGCAGAAAAATGGATGACTATAAGCAATAATAAAAATGTGCATACCTTACAAATTAGTGACAATTCTGTTATGCATGCGCTGCTATCGCAGCAGCAATATATTACTCAAAGCTTTGCCCATATTGTGTCTTCAGCACCTTTGTATGTAAAAGATTTTTTTGATGGGCGGTAAAAAAATCAGCATCTTTAACACTTAATATAAAAGCTGCATACAATTTAATTCGTATATTTGTAATGTTCAAATTGTTCAAGCAAAAAATTTATTAACTCATGGCTGCAAATCAAACAGAAGCGCCGGCTAAAAAGTCGGAATCAACAGAAGAAGTGTTAAAAATTAATTATCATAACTTAAAAAAAGCTGCATTGGTTTTACGTGCGCTTAATCATAAGTTAAGACAACAAATTCTTACACTAATTGAAACAGAAAAGAAAATCACCGTTACAGAAATTTATGTACGTATGCGCCTGGAGCAATCCGTAGCATCGCAGCACCTGGCTATTTTAAGAAGAGCAGGCATTGTAACAACCCAGCGTGATGGTAAGTTTATTTACTATACCGTAAATTATAAACGCATAAACGAAATTACCAAGCTGGTAGAAGATTTGGTAGCTTAATAAAAGCTAATTAATTCTTAATAAAAAAGCGGCTGATTCCATCATCCGCTTTTTTATTTTTAACTTGTGTCAAATTTTAAAAAAAATATTTTCATGTTTATTAAACAGTTATATACCGCCTGTATAAGTGAGGCGGCCTATTATATAGAAAGCAATGGAGAGGCGGCTATTATAGATCCGCTTAGAGATATTAACGAATATATTGCGCTTGCAAAAGAAAGGAATGCAGTTATAAAATATATTTTTGAAACACATTTTCACGCAGATTTTGTAAGCGGGCATATAGATCTTTCTACAGCTACCGGTGCGCCCATTATTTTTGGCCCAGGTGCTAAAACAAATTTTAAAATAGAAAATGCCACAGATGGGCAAGTGTACAAAGTGGGTAATATAAGCCTTACCGTTTTGCATACACCAGGCCACACTATTGAAAGCAGTTGCTATCTTTTAAAAGATGAAAACAATAAACCTCATGCTATTTTTACCGGCGATACTTTATTTGTGGGAGATGTAGGCAGACCGGACCTAAGCAGCGGCAGCATGAGTAGCGAAGATCTGGCAGGCATAATGTACGATACGCTCACACAAAAAATAATTCCGCTGCCGGATGATGTAATTGTTTACCCTGCGCATGGCCCCGGCAGCAGTTGTGGAAAAAACATAGGCCCCAATACCTTTAGCAGCATAGGAGAAGAAAGAAAAACAAACCATGCATTACAACCTCAAAGCAAAGAAGAGTTTGTACAAGCCGTAACCACCGGGCTTAATGATGCCCCTGTTTATTTTGCCATAAATGCAGCAATAAACCAAAAAGGATACGATGCCATAGAAGTAGTAAAACAACGTGGTGCAAAGGCTTTGAGCATATTCGAATTTAAGGAAATGGCAAAGCAGGGTGCCATAATATTAGATACCAGGCATGCAGCTATTTTTAAAGAAGGCTTTATTACCGGTTCTTTATTTATAGGGCTGGAAGGCAGGTTTGCAGAGTGGGCAGGCAGCCTGCTACCTTTTGATAAAAAAATAATTTTAATTACAGAACCCGGCAAAGAAGAAGAATCTGTTATAAGACTTGCCCGTGTGGGGTTTGATAAAATGGCTGGTTACCTGGCAGGTGGTTTTGATGCATGGAAAAATGACAGTCAAAAAATAGATATGATTATAGATGTAGAACCAGATGAACTGATAATGGATATACCACACGACCCCAACTTGCTGGTAGTAGATGTGCGCAGCGAAAATGAATTTGCAAACGGACATTTAAAAGATGCTGCTAACCTGCCATTAAATGAAATGACAGATGTTGCCCTGCTGGCACAATTTGAAGACAATCAAAATCTTTATATTCATTGCGCAGGCGGTTACCGCAGCGTAATTGCATGTTCTATTTTAAAAAAAGAAGGTATTCATAATCTTAGAAATATAAATGGTGGCTGGGCAAAACTAGAGGAAGAAAAAGATGCAAAAATTGAGAAGGATCTGCGTGTGCTCAATTAAAAATAAAATTAAAAAAAGGCTGTCTCAACATTTTCGAATAATGTTATGTTGAGCCAGACCATACGCAGCACCCTGTTTATAAAATAAATTTCAAACGCTTTGCAAATGACATGGTTCGATTTAATTGGAGTGTCAGACTGAGCTTGTCCAAGCCAATATTATTCTTCAAACCCAACTTCAACAGGCTGAGGCAGACATCATAAAATTTGAACTTAAACGTTTTATAGTATTTGTCATTTGCAGCTTCTCAAAACATAACATTTACTTCAAAATTCAAAAAATTATAAATTTTTACAAACTCAATTTTACCATTTTTAAATTTTGAGGCAGCCTCTTTTTAATGCAGCAAATAAATATTTTAAACTTCTTTCTTATCTCCGCCAAACATATCGCCTAGTTTTTCTTTTGCACTATCAAAAAGATCTTCTGCTTTGTGGGCTGCATTTTTGGCAAAGTCTTCTACTTTTTGCCCTGCTGCGCCGGGTATTACATCACTTATTTTATCTAGCATGCTGGTTTCGTTTACAGGAGCTATAGGAGCTGCAACTGCCGCTGTTGCTGTAGTTGAGCCACTGCTGCCTGCAAGTAAATTATCTACCGCACCTGACATCATCGGAAATTTTTCTTTTACGAATTCTTTTACAGTGTCTATTACTTTGCCTGCCTGCTCTGTGGTTATGCCAGCTTTTTCTGTGAGGCGGCCAATTAATTCTTGCATAATGATATTTTTTAGTGGTTAAAAATTTTAAGGCTGTTATTTTATTTATGCAGCTTCATATAATCGAGTACTAAGGTAGTAAAAGTTATAACGCCTAATTTAAAACTACTTTCGTCTATAAAAAAATCGGAAGTGTGGTGGCTGGTAGGCTGCCTGCCTGCGGGTAGCGAGCCGAGGTTAAAAAACAATCCAGGTGCTTTTTGCTGATAAAAACTAAAGTCTTCGGACCCTGTTTTTGCAGAAACCAATATAGTATTATTAATGCCGGCGGCTTTTTGTAGCGAGGGCAACATTTTACGAACCAATGATGTGTCGTTAAAGGTTACAGGATATTTTGAAGAGTAAGGTATAATTACCTCTGCAGTAGCCCCGTTAGATTCTGCAGTTTTTGTAACAATCAATTTTATTTTATCGTAAAAAAGCTTTTCATCTGCATCGCTAAATGTTCTAACGGTACCCAACATTTCAATTTTTTCGGGAATAATGTTTGAACGGTTACCACCGTTTATTGCTCCAATTGTTACAATGGCGGCATTATCTGTAAGCTTTAAATTTCGGCTTACAATTGTTTGCAAATTATTTATTATTTGTGCACTTGTTACTATTGGATCTACACCCATCCATGGAGAAGCGCCATGCGCTCCCTTGCCATTTACAATAATTTTCATATCGGATACGGCAGCCATAAACCCTGCAGGCCTGTAACCAATTTGCCCTACAGGCAATGCCGCATCAACATGCAGCCCAAATACCACATCTACTTTCGGGTTATCCATTACGCCTTCTTTCACCATCAATTTTGCACCACCTTCTTCGCCAATGGGCGCACCTTCTTCTGCCGGTTGAAAAATAAATTTTACGGTACCGTGTAAATCTTTTCGCATACCGGCCAGTATTTCTGCAACGCCCATTAATATTGCGGTATGCGCATCGTGGCCACAGGCATGCATTACACCAGTTTTATTTCCGTTGTAGGTGGTAAATATTTTTGAGGCAAAAGGCAGATCGGTTTTTTCTATTATGGGCAGTGCATCCATATCTGCCCGCAGCGCTATTACAGGGCCGGGTAAGCCGCCTTTTAAAATACCCACCACTCCTGTTTTAGCCACACCTGTTGTTACTTCTATATTGAGGGAGCGTAAATGTGCTGCTACAATTGCGGCTGTTCTGGTTTCTTTGTTTCCCAGCTCCGGGTTGGCATGAAAATCTCTGCGCCACATAATTACCTTTTGCTCTATTTTACCCGCCTCAATATTGGATTGTGCCTGTAGGTTTTCTTTTTGTGCAAAAGCGTTTACATAAAACAGGAAAGAAAAAATGGGTAGTATTTTTTTCATATTATTTTCAGTGGTTTTTGGTGATGATTGCGATATTATTATTTTTAGTTTTGAGTTTCTTCTTTTTGGCAACCGTAAATAAGTCTGCTGTATATTTTTCATAAAGGTCAAATAAAAATACCATTCTGTTGGCCTCACTGGTAAACGCTTGAGACCTGTAAGCCAGGTCAACAGCTTTGTCTAACTCGTTGTGTGCTTTGGTTAAAGCAGATGGCATAGTTAGTGGGTCGTACAAGTCTGCTAACGAACTATTAGGAAATTGCAGCCTTGCATCCAATACTTTTTGCGCTGCTGTTTCTATGGCTTTTATTTGTTTTTCGGTTGGGTTTAAAGGCCAGGGGTAATTGTTGTAAACAATAGTATTTGAATATCGAAAATCGCTTTTCATTCTTCCACAAGTCGTTTTTACCCAAGCCATGTGCATTAAAGACATTAAAATACCAAAATGAAATATTGAGGCATCAGCAATAATATAGCATGTGTTATTTGGAATAAAGTCATCATTATAAAAATCTATTGGAATGTATTTTCTATTTTCTGAAGAAGTTTCGGGAATTGCTAAAAAAATTCTTGGGTTATTAAGACTGCTAAAAAGAAACGGAAAATTTGCAAGTTTCTTTGTTGACAGAGCTGATGCATTGAGTCGTGCAACTCTTACCATTTCAGTTTTTTTATTAATAAACTTTAGAGATTTTAACTCTGTAGGATTTATATCCTTTAACCATAAACAATACCTAATATCCCCATTAATAATAGAATTACCGCCAAGAAACCTTTTAAAATATTTAGTAGATTTTGGTTCTTTTATTACAAACTCATTTTTTTCATTTTCATCAAATATTAAATAGCCATAGTCTAAAGCAAGATTTCCTTTTTCCATCATTGGTGCTTTGCTAGAAATAGATTTTGAATTTCTTCTGATTACAATATCCTTTGCATCCACCAAATACGGATTTATATTTTTTACTTTCAATTCGTGGGCTTCACCTTTAATATCTTCATACTCAAAAATGCTTTTGTTTGTAGTATCAAAATTGGCAAAGCCAATTATTACACAATACACTGCTGCATTACCTTTTGCTTCATTGCTCCATTTAAAAGTGCGGTGTGCAAAATGAATTTTGATATTGTACTTGTGTAGCATTTGTCCCCAAAGAATACTCGTTTGTTCGCCTTGCACTATTGAGTTAGTAGAAACAAAAGCAACTTTAATTTTTGTGTTTTGGATGTATTTGGCAGCTTTAACATACCAGCCTGTAACGTAATCAAGCACTCCACTACCATCCGCATTATCAAACTGTTTTACTATTTCATCTCTTTGGTGCTGCTTCATTATTTTAGAACCAATAAAAGGCGGGTTTCCTAAAATATAACTGTAATTAAAATTTTCAATGTCTGCTTTGTTCCATAAGTCCTTTAATTCTGGTTGTACTAAAGCTTTCCAATCTATTTGCAATGCATCTCCCTGCACAATTTTAGCTGCCTTTTTAAGTGGCAACCTCACAAAATATTGCCCAAACTCATTGCTTATTTGCATATTCATTTGATGGTCTATAAGCCACATGGCTACTTCGGCAATTCTTGCAGGAAATTCTTCGTATTCAATCCCGTACATCATATCCACATCTAGCCAAATAATATCTCTTACGTCTATTACTCTTTGCCCTGATTTATATAGCGCCCTTAAAATCTCCAATTCTAACAACCGCAGCTCCCGGTAAGTGATTACCAAAAAGTTTCCGCACCCACATGCAGGGTCAAGAAATTTAAGGTTGCTTAATTTTCTATGAAATTCGGGAAGTTTGTTTTTATTGTCTTTTATGTTTTCAAATGCTGCCCAAAGCTCGTCCAGGAAGAGCGGTTTAATGAGTTTTAAAATATTGGTTTCGCTGGTGTAATGTGCTCCCAAATTTCTCCGTTCTTTCGGGTTCATCACACTTTGAAACATGGAGCCAAAAATAGCTGGTGATATTTTACTCCAATCAATATAACAGCATTCTAATAATGCAGTTCTCATTTTGCTATCGAAACTTGCCGTAGGTAGGTTTTCTTCAAACAATTTTCCGTTCACGTAGGGAAACTCCGCAAGTTGTTCATCTAGATTTTTAAAGCGATTTTCTTTTGCTGTGTTTAGAACCTGAAACAATTCCTGCAGTTTAGATGCCAGGTCGCTGCCATCTTCATTGGTTCGTTGTTCAATGTATTCTTGAAACTGTTGTTTGTTAAAAATGGTGGTGTCTTCAGCAAACAATAAAAATAAAATACGAACCAAGTAAACTTCTAATGGATGACCTGTGTATCCAATTTCTTCTAAGCGGTCGTGCAGTTTGCCCATTAATTCTGCCGCCTTTATATTTGCTGGGTCTTGCGCTGCGTAAACTTTTTTTGAATAACCTAAAATGTAGCCAAAATGCTGAACATTGCTGATAAGATCTTTGAGTTTGAATGCAACAATTTTATTTTCTTCAAGGTCGTACAATCTAAAATGCTCAAAGTCTGAAATGAGAATATATTTTGGCAGTTCGTGTTCTTTTAATCCATGCAAATAATCTTTAGCCTGTGTAAATGCATTGTCAAGGTTTTTGCCCCGGCTTTTCATTTCTATTAAGATTGTCCCTTTCCAAAGCAGGTCAATGTAGCCGTCTTTGTCGTCCAATTTTTTAACTCTATGTTCAAATGTTGCAACTCGTTTGCTGCTAATTCCAAAAACGTTGAAGAACTCCACCAGGAAGGGTTTTGCGTCTGCTTCTTCGTTGGAAGTATCTGCCCACTCTTTTGAAAAGTGTAAGGCTCTATCTTTTATTTCATTCCAACTTAATGCCATAATTTAAAATCTTATTGCTAAAATAAGTAAGTATTAGATGTATTATTATATTTTTCCGGTTCATCAAATATGAGTAGCCGCTCTCTAAAAATACTTACTACTGTGGGAAACTAAAGTCCCCCTTTAGTTTGATGTAGTGACCCGGGCTTTGGCTTAATCAATATCATATCTATCCACCCTTTCTATGCCAACCAGTGCCAGCAAGGCTTGTACAAGGTTTTCCAGTTCATCTTTGTCGTGTACAAATACTTTTACATTGCCTTCAAAAATACCATCTTTTGCCTCTATCGTCATCGCAGAGATATTTACTTTTAGTTCGCCGCTTATGAGGTTGGTAATTTTATGTATAACGCCTACATCATCCAGCCCAATAATTTTTAAGCCGGTAAGAAAAGATATTTCTTTGTTTTTTGCCCATTTTGTTTTTACTATCCTGTGCCCATAATTGGCCATAAGCCTCGTAGCATTGGGGCAATTGGTACGGTGTATTTTTAAGCCTTCGCCGGTAGTTACAAAACCAAATACATCATCGCCGGGTATGGGCTTGCAGCAGTTGGCAAGGGTATACATTATTCTATCGCTGCTTTCTCCAAAAATAATAAGTTCCGCATCTTTTTTATTGGGCGCTTTATAATCGGGGTCGTAAGGCGGTTTTTCATCGGCTATTTTTACAATAGGTTTTGGCTGTACTAGTTTATCGCCATGTACCGTAAATTCTTTTAGGTCTTTGAGATCAATTTTTTTTGTAGCTATTTCGTATAAAAGATCCAGCGTGCTGTTTACCTTAAAATACTGGCAAAGCTCTTCCATATTGGGCACACTCATACTGGCTCCCATCCCTTCCAGCTTGCGTTGCAAACTGTACTTGCCTTCTTCCGCAATTGTTCTTTTTTCTTCTTTAAGGGTATCTTTTATTTTTGCTTTTGCCTTGCTGGTTACCACAAAGTTTAACCACTCCGGGTTAGGCTTTTGTTTGGCACTGGTTATAATTTCTATCTGGTCGCCGCTCTTTAGTTTATAACTTATGGGTACCAGTTTATGGTTCACTTTTGCGCCTATACATTTACTGCCTACTGCTGTGTGTACCCCAAAGGCAAAGTCCAGTGCGGTGGCACCAATGGGCAGCATTTTCACATCGCCTTTGGGGGTATACACATAAATTTCTTCGGTAAGAAAACTGGTTTTAAAATCCTGTAAAAAATCTATTGATTCGCTATCGTTGTTGGCAAGGCTTTCTCTTATTTGTGCAAACCAGTTATCAAAACGGCTTTCGTCAGATGCGCCTTCTTTATATTTCCAATGGGCGGCTAGTCCTTTTTCTGCAATTTCGTTCATGCGTTTGGTGCGTATCTGCACTTCTACCCAGCGGCCCAGCGGCCCCATTACAGTAGTGTGCAAGGCTTCGTACCCATTGCTTTTGGGATTGCTAAGCCAGTCTCTAAGCCGCTCCGGGCTTGGGTTGTACGCATCTGTAATAATACTGTATACCTTCCAGCATTCTTCTTTTTCTTTTGCAGGTAGTGCATTTACTAGTATACGAATAGCAAAGAGATCGTACACTTCTTCAAAAGCTACACCTTTCTTTTTTATTTTACTCCATATTGAATGAATACTTTTTGGCCTGCCATATATTTCAAAATCGAATCCGGTCTTTTCCAGCTTTTCTTTTATTGGTCGTATAAAATCATTAATATATTTTGTACGCTCCCGCTTAGTATCCTGTAGTTTTTGAGCAATAAATTTAAAAGTATCTGGCTCCATATATTTCATGGAGAGATCTTCCATTTCTGTTTTAATATTGTACAAACCCATGCGGTGTGCAAGGGGTGCATACACATACACTGTTTCTGATGAGATCTTCAATTGCTTTTCCCGCTTCATGCTATCCATGGTGCGCATGTTGTGCAGGCGATCTGCTAGTTTTATTAAAATTACCCTTGGGTCATCGGTAAGTGTAAGTAATATTTTTTTAAAATTTTCGGCCTGCTGGGAGCTGTTGTTATCCATTACCGTAGATATTTTGGTAAGGCCATCAACAATTTTTGCTATTTCTTCGCCAAACTCCCGCTGCACATCCTGCAGGGTAATGTCGGTATCTTCTACCGTATCGTGCAGCAATGCACAAATAGTACTTCGCACACCAAGCCCTATTTCTTCTACACAAATTTTTGCAACCGCCAGCGGGTGAAGAATGTAAGGTTCTCCGCTTTTTCTGCGCATTGTTTTATGCGCTTCTGCAGCCATTTCAAATGCATGGCGAAGCAATATTTTATCGCCTGGTTTTATTTTTGTTTTAAGGGTGCGCAGTAAAGCCTTATACTCTCTAAGTATCAGCTTTTTTTCGTCTTCTTCGCCCAGTGTATAAGGCACTATTGTATTTTCTACAAGTACATCCATGTACTACGAATTTACCGAAAAACATTTGTAAAACAAGTAACTCCATGTTTGGCAAACCGTAAATAAACTATACCTAATTATTTTTTTAAAAGGAATATCCAGCAATGCTTCATTTTTTGCAGCGGTAAAACTATAATGCCACCATTCTGTTTGCAATGGTTTAAAACCATGCAGCTCCATCAGGTCTTTCAGCAGTTTTCTATTGCTTACAACATTAGGTGGCAAGGCAGTAAAATCATGATGTGCGGTATCGCTAAAATTATCAAAATTTGTGCCCATGTTTAATTCCTGCATTGTTTGTAAATCAATAATGGTAAGGTCTACCGCAATGCCCCTGTTATGGCCGCTACCGGTTTTGGGGTCGGCTGCATAGCGATCATCATGCACCAGTTGCCACATTTTTTCGGTAACGGAATAGGGACGATAGGCATCAAATATTTTTAGCCCCAGTGCCATTTTATTTAATGCTTTTTGCACTGCCAGCAAAGAATCTGCTGCAGCTTTGCGCAAGTAAGTTGTTATTATAGGAGGATATAATTTTTGTTGCATAAAATTATTATCGCTGGCATAACGAAGATCGAATACAATTGAAGGAATATATTTTTTTAAATTTACCAATTGTGCGGCAGGATTATTTTTTACAGATTTTTTAAACTCTTTTTTAGTTTTAATAACCGTAAGCCCATATTTATTTTGTGATACATTTTGGGCAAAACAAGCCGATGTAAATACAATAAAAAAACAGCTGATTGAAAAAAGATACCATAATAATTTTCGTTTTGGCTTCATTGGTAAAAAGGGTAATTTCAAAAAATTATTATGCAGGTTGTAAATAAATATTTGATGATGATAAAATCTACCCATATTCCGTTCCGCTGAGGCGGTAATAAAATCAAATTTTTCAATTTTGTTCCGTTCTAATGAAACGGTAAATATTATTTTATAAATAAACAGGTGTACTATAATATTTGAACATTATCGATTTTATTTGTGAATAGTAAACGGTTAAATGAACATTCATCATTCATCATGTAATTCATAAATCATCAATCATCATTAACAAATATTCTTTAAAACCAGCTCGATTTTTTACTGCTGCTACTGCTTCTGCCGCCAAGCCCTAGCACACCCAGCAGCGAGCGCACAATCATATTTCCTGCTGTTCTGGTCATACTTTTTACTACGGAATTATCAGCTATTTTTTCAAAGGTAGAAGGCTCTTCTTTGGGTTGTTTTCCTTTACTTATTTCTGCAGCACCGTTCTCCTGTGCTGTTTTTATTTTTGCATTAAGCAACTCGTAAGCACTTTCGGCATCTACATCCTCACTGTATTTTGCTACCACTTTACTTTTGGTATTTATGAGATCTACTTCGGCCTGTGTGAGCACATCCATACGGGTGCGTGGGCTGCAAAGCATAGTATGCGCAAGTGGTGTGGGAATTCCTTTTTCATTAAGCAATGTTACCAGCGCTTCTCCAATACCCAGTTGCGTAATAAGATCTTCTGTTTTATAGAATGCAGATTCTGGATAATTATCTGCCGTTTGCTTTATTGTTTTTCTATCTGCTGCAGTAAATGCTCTTAGTGCATGTTGTATTTTCATACCCAGTTGCCCCAGCACCGATGCAGGAATATCCATAGGGTTTTGTGTGCAGAAAAAAATGCCAATTCCTTTGGAGCGAATGAGCTTAATGGTGGTTTCTATTTGCTGTACCAGATCGCTGCTGGCTTCCTGAAAAATAAGGTGAGCTTCATCAATAATGAGTACCAGTTTGGGTTTATCCAGGTCGCCTTCCTCTGGCGATGATGCATACAATTCTGCAAGCATTTGTAACATGAACGTAGAAAATAGTTTTGGCTTATCCTGAATATCCATTACCCGTAAAATACTTATAACCCCACGACCATCATCACTCATCCGCATTAAATCATCTGTTTCAAAACTTTTTTCACCAAAAAAAATATCTGCACCCTGCTGTTGCAGTTCTATTACTTTTCTTAAAATAGTACCGGTAGAAGTGGTCGATATTTTACCATAAGCTTTTTCTATTTCATCTTTTCCCTCATCACCAATATACTGCAGGGTTTTTATAAGATCTTTAAGATCTAGCAGTGGCAATTTATTATCATCGCAGTATTTAAAAATAAGTGCTACTACGCCTCCCTGCGTATCATTCAATCCTAAAATTTTACTTAACAATACCGGCCCAAATTCCGTAACAGTAGCTCGTAATTTTACACCATCTTTTCCGGTAAGCGATAATAATTCTGCAGGAAATTGAGAGGGTGTATAGGTAAGATTTAATTTTTGATACCGATCTACCACCTTATCGTTAGAAGCTCCGGTAGCGGCTATGCCACTAAGATCTCCTTTTATATCCATCAGCAAAACCGGTACACTTGCATCGCTTAAAAACTCGCTTATCATCTGCAAGGTTTTTGTTTTACCTGTACCTGTAGCACCGGCAATAAGCCCATGCCTGTTCATTGTTTTTAAAGGCAAAAATATTTTAGCATCTGGCACTACTACCCCGTCTAAAATAGCAGCCCCAATTTGTACAGCTTCTCCTTTAAAAGTGTAGCCGTTTGTTATCAATTCAGTAAAAGCAGTTTGGTCCGTCATGGCAGTTTATTTTAAGCAGGAAAGTTACAATGAAACTTCATACAAAACATTTATAAAAAGGGTAGTATTTTTAGGCTATGAAGTTATTTTTTTATCCATTTATTTTATTTGCTTTATTAGTAAGTGCGCTTGGTTTTATTACTAATGCCGACAACAAATCCATAACCACCCGGGCCACTTTGGGCAAAAAATTATTTAGCGAAAAAATATTATCTGCAGATTCGAGCATAAGCTGTGCAAGCTGCCACAAGCCGGAGTATGCCTTTGCAGATACGGTGGCTTTAAGTATAGGCATACATAATATTGAAGGAAATAGAAATACTCCTTCTGTTTTAAATATGAAAAACAGGCCCTATTTTTTTTGGGATGGCAGGGCTGCATCTTTAGCGGAGCAATCGCTTATACCCATGGCAGATCATAATGAAATGGGGCTGCCTGTAGCAGAAGCGGTACAGCGCTTAAATAAAAATGTATCGTACAAAAATTTATTTCTAAAAATTTTTAAACAAAAACCCAATGCTAAAAATTTATCGGCTGCATTTGCTGCGTATGAGCAAACGTTGGAAACAGTGGATAGCAGGTTTGACGATTGGGCAAATGGCGATGGCCAGTTAACCATAGCAGAAGAAAACGGAAGACAATTGTTTATTGGTGAAAAAGCAAAATGTTTTGATTGCCATTTTCGTGAAGATTTTACAAGCGATGAATTTAAAAATATAGGTTTATTTAACGGAAATTTTTTAACAGACAGTGGGCGGTACCGCATTACAAAAAAAGAAAGTGACATGGGTAAATTTAAAATACCTGGTTTAAGAAATGTAGCAGTAACAGCCCCTTACATGCACAATGGCATGTTTGCAACCTTGCAGGAGGTGCTTCGTTACTATAACAACCCCAAAGGATTTTTTCCGCACCAGGTAAATATAGATAGTGCATTTAATAAACCGCTCGGGCTCACGCAAAAAGAACAGGATGATATAATTTCATTTTTAAAAACGCTTACAGACAAAGCCTATATAAAAAAGAATAAGCTTCGCATATTTTAAGAAAGCTGATACTTTTTTATGTTGAATAAAATATCATTTTTTGTGCTTTACCGCTATTAAATCTTAAAATAGGTTAACAAAAAATTAGGCATTATATTAGCAGTATCAACTATCAATTCATTTTATTTGTACATAAACTTTAAAAAACATGGAAGCAATTAAAGAAGCAATAAAACCAAAAATATTATTGTGTGAAGATGATACCAACCTGGGTATGGTACTCAAAAATTACCTGGAATTAAATGATTATGATGTAATACTGGAAAGAGACGGCAGGCTAGGACTTGCAGCTTTTCAAAGAGAAAAATTTGATATTTGCCTGCTGGATGTAATGATGCCCAATATGGATGGCTTTGCACTTGCAGAAGAAGTGAGGGATATAAACCCTGATGTGCCCCTGTTTTTTTTGAGCGCAAAAACAATGAAAGATGATATTATACAAGGCTATAAATTGGGTGCAGATGATTACATAACTAAACCATTTGACAGCGAAGTATTATTGCATAAAATAAAAGCTATTCTTAAACGCAACGAAGAATTGCACAGAGATGAAGCCAATGCAGAATTTGACCTTGCCTCGTATCATTTTAATCCCAGGCTTAGAGAACTTACCGTAAATGGTAAAGTACAAACACTATCGCCAAAAGAAAATGAATTGCTGAAAATGCTGAGTGAATACAAAAATGATTTATTGCCAAGAGAAGCCGCCCTCAAAAAAATATGGGGTAGCGATACTTATTTTAATGGCCGCAGTATGGATGTGTATATTGCAAAACTCCGCAAGTATTTAAAAGAAGATGCTAAAATAGAAATTGTAAATATTCATGGAAATGGATTTAGGTTAGTAGTGCAGGAGTAGGTTCTAAATTTTTAAACATAAAACATAAAATATTAAACAGGGCTTCGAAATAATCGGAGGCCTGTTTTTTTTGAATAATTTTGGGCTTGCCCGCAGCTTTAGGAGCATAAGCGTTAGTAATTTTAATAAACATTGGTCCCGCTATACACTATAATCTTTTTTTAGCCCATACTTGAGCCCGTAAAAAAAGGATTTTCGTTTCTATCGGGGCTATAATTTCGGCTGTATACTTTTATGGCATCATTTATAGAAATGAACATACAACATGATGATAGGATTTTACAATAAAAAAATTTTAAATTGATACCCTCACCACTACACTCTAGCATTATAAAAATTGATCTTTAACAACGCTATGAATTAATGCCCGCCACCAATACCCACTCCAGAGCAAAGGGGATAACCAATTAATATTTCTTCAGCAAAAAGGATTACAGCAGCAAGCAGCCATTGCCTCCCGCTATTTTTTATTTGTGAATCACTGCTGAAAAATTTTACCACACCAATAATGGTTCCTACTAGCGGTTCAGCTATTAGCAAAAACAGCATAACCATTAATCCGTTCATTAAAGCAATTATTTTTAGATATAAAAAAGTAAAACTGTGATGAAGCAGTATTCATTAACCTACATATATCTCCATTTTATTCGTTTTGGGAAAAGCTTTTAAAAAATACCAGCAAACACTGTACAAGATGGTAAGAAAAAATACAATAACCCATGAGCGAAAATGTGCAGCCGGGTTTATAAACCTGCCGGTAATATCTGCAGCCAATGCTAGTGGATTGTTTTTTACATTCCAGCTATTCCAACGCTGAAACCTGCCCAGGTATACACCAAACGAACCGGCAAACAATAACAGCATAATAAGAGCTGGCATTGTTTTCCGGGAAAAATATCTGCTCATAAAAATCTCTACATTTGCCAGCGATGCAAATGCCAATGCTAGCCCCGCAAAGGATGAGGTAAATAATAGCACCGCATCAAACCATAGTGGTACACCTGGTATTTCTTCCAGGTGAATAATATCGGTAACAATATAAAGTGCATTGGGAAAAAACAATAACCAGCTTACAAAAAGTGCCACCTGCTTCCATTTTGCTTTGTAATATATTGTTTTAAAAAATTCGCTTAGTATATATGGAATGTAGGCTAGAAAAAGATTCCAGATTAAAAAGATAAAGTGCGAATGACCTGTATATTTTATTCGTGCTGCAATAATTGCTGCAATAAAAAGAAAGCAGCAAAAAAGCCAGCGGTTAAAAAAAGTATTTATTTTCATTTTTTAAAATTTTATTTAATTAAAGAAATAATTTTTGGTAAAAAAATAATTACGCCGCTAATAAATGCTGCTACTGCCGCAATAAGTACTGCAGCAGCAGCCACATCTTTAATTATTTTTATGGCTGCATTTTGTTGTGTTGTAAAAAGATTACAAGCTTTTTCTATTGCCGTATTTATAAGCTCCAGCGAAAGCACTGCCGCAATATTAAACACTACTACCAGCCATTCCCCTTGCGAAATTTTAAAATAAAATCCGGCGGCTGTTACAATTATTGCGGCAGCTATTTCTATACGAAAATTAATTTCTGTTTTGCATGCAGCTACAATTCCTGCCAGTGCATATTTAAAGGAGTTAATTATTTTCATCATCAATTTTTATTGTATTGATATTAATTCGTGCCTGCAAAAAAGTTTTATCCTGTTCCAGCATCTCAAACCATTTCCAGTGGCTTATCTCCGGCGCTTGCCGCCCTCGCATAAAGGCTTTACGAAAAAGATGCCAATACTCGGGCATAGTTATAAAACAATAAACAACCGTTGCCACTACCGGAAAAGAAAGATGCCCATTGCCCAGCATAAAACATTGCAGGCTTCCTTCTCCCTCATCGGTAGTATCGTAGCACAATAAGATATGCTTTATATCGTGCCGGGCATAATAAGGCAACAGTTGTAAATTGTTTACCTCTAAAAAACACGCAAGCCCCTTGCCCAGCGTACCTTCTGGCAATAAATAGAGTTGCTCTTTATTATAAGGAAAAACAACTGGCTTGCGTATAAGTTTTAAAACGGGTAATGCCATATTATGTGTTAAATACACCAATAGTGCAGATCGTAATTTGATGATGATTCGGTACATGAAAATGATTTATTTATTTAGGATTACAATTATGATCGTTATTGCTGGGACCTTATTTCTACGGACTCTCCATACCAGTTTATTTTTCTGCTCACATACATTATTAGTGCAAGTACTATAAACAAACCAATGCTACCTACCAGTAACGCTGTATCTTCCAGGCGAATTAAAATAAAAATAAAGCCATACAAACAACCCAGCAGTGCAAAGAAAATTCCTGCTGTTTTCCAGTTGTTGAAATGCCCTTTTGCGTATAATGTTATAAGTAAAATAGTTGCTGCTGCTGCAATTAAATATGCATGATCAAACAACATATATTCGCTAATAGATAGGAGCAGCGTGTAAAATATTACCAGTGCCAAACCTACCAAAACATACTGCACCGGGTGAAAATATTTTTTTTGCATCAGTTCTATGATAAAGAAAAATGCAAACGTGAGCCCGATAAACAAAATAGCATATTTAACACTTCGCATGGTTTTATTATACTGATCCGCAGGCTGCACAAGGCTTACACCGAACGCTGCTGTTTTTCCTTTTACAGTATTTGTTCTGCTTACTGTACCAAAAGGAAGATTTGCACGGTTAAAATTCCACGATGCTGTAAAACCACTATCACTTATTTCCCGCTCACCTGGCAATACATCTCCATCGAAACTGGGGCTTGGCCACAAAGAATTTATTTTAAATTTACTGGTAGCACTCATAGGCATAAATTGCAGTTGCTCGCTG
>JANXXM010000022.1 GCA_025350645.1 Ferruginibacter sp. | reverse complement strand
ATTATTTATTTTTTTTAAAAAAGTATCTTTATTATTGTTTGTATTATCAATACTTAATTCATTATTATTTACAAAACTTATAAACGATAAGCGTAATAAGGTATTATCTGATTTTTTTTGGAAGAAAGCTATTTTTTTATTTTTGTATTTAAGATAGGGCACATTTTCATCATCTTCTATACTTTTTTGTAATGATATTTTCCAGTTGCCCTTCCCATTATTTAATAATCTGTCCATTGCTTTAATTACAAGTAGTACATTATTTTTATTTTCATACAGGCAATTGTATAAATAAACACTGTCTGCAAAATAATTAAATATGCTGTATCTGTCTGCATGTAAAGTTTTTGTTGGGTAGCCTTCATATAAAAGCACATTAGTATCTCTGGCAATTAATCCTGCACCATAATTTATTAAGTTTTCAAAATCATCAGTAGGTGATGTTGCAATAATCTGTATAAAATTTTCTATTTCGTTTACAATTGTTTTATCAACCGTAGATAATACCTGTGCCCTGGTGTTCGTAAAGTATCCAACAAATATTATTAGAAAAAATATTTTCATAAGCTTTTTCAAATTTTCACCTATTTTTTATTTTTAAGAAAACTAGTATTGATACCTACAAATAATCCCATACTCGTAAGTTTAGTGCTGTTGCCATCTACCTGCAAATCTTTAGGCAACACATTGTTTAAACCAAGCTGCGCATTAAAACCTGTTTCAAAAAAAGTAGCAATACTAAGAGCAGTAGTAAAATTTATTCCATAGTCTAGTCTTCTGCGTTCGTCGGTTTTTGCATTACCAAATTGTACTTTTTGCACATTGTTATTATATCCGTTTATATTTTTACCACTAATGGCATACCCACCATAAATACCCAGGCCTATTGTAAAATAATCGGTGGGTGTAAAGAAGGATATTTCTTTTACCTTTTCAATATTTACAGGAAAATCTATGTAAAAAATTTTCAATTTATTTGAGCCATTGGTATAACCTTTATTATGTATCATAGGCTCTGCCGATAATGCAAATTTTTCATTTATTAAATACAACCATTTTACACCTGCTCCAGAGCTATACAAACTGGCTGTTGTAGAAGATTGTTTGTCATTATTATTTGAAGAAGATCCTTTGATTAACCTAAGAGAAAAAATTGACCTATCCCATATTTTATTGGTTTTGGAAGTTTGGCATTTTGTATAAGTTATAAAAAAACAAGAAATTAAAATTAGTATTGAAACTTTTCTCATAAATAATATTATAAATGGCAAAGCAACAGAAAAATATAATTATTCATATACCCACAGCACGGTATATTTATGAAGGGTTATAATAATTGTTTAAACGTTTTACTAAAGAACTTTATTTAAACTGGATTGGGATTAAAAAGATAATTCATATTATTAGTACCATTTAATTTTGCTGTAGGTATTACCGGTAAAAAAGCAAACAAAGCAATTATTTTTTTTATGAAAAAAAATGTATCTCTCAAACTATTATAATAAATAAATAAAACCACAGCACTTTTTGCAAATACAAGAGAGCAAATACTAGTCTATCCAATTGATATACTTATAAATAATTAATTTTAACCTGCTCTTTTTTGAGAGGTTAATTCTTATATTAATAAAACAATTTCTATTGAGAAATTTTTAATTATGTCTGGTTTAAAAAAAGTAATAGCTTTCTTAAAAGCAAGTTCATTTTTTTGTTACCCGAAGTATACGGATGAAATAGTACAAATTTTTTAAATTTACTCCAGCTACTTTATGGAATATAATTTTCATATAGCTAATGTGACTAATACTAAAATATGAACTCCTTCGTTATTGATAGTAGAAAATAAACCGAATGAACATCATTTTACAAGTTTTTAATAAAATAAGTAACTTAGGGGTGGTAGATAGATTGAGTATTGAAGATGCTCAAAAGATAAGGTTAACCAATATCTTAACCTTGCTTCCAATGCCACTTTCGGCATTTTATTTTGTATATGGTTTGTATTTTGAACTTAATTTTCTCTCTGGAATATGTGCATTTTTGTTAACTGGAATTTTCTTTGTAGTTTATGCTAATTATAAAAAAAGGTATTTACTGGCAAAGTCAATTTCATTCTATGTATATGCCTTTGCAGTATTTATGATACACAATTCTACCAACTTAGGATATTGTGTAACAAACTTTTTCTTCATGCTTTTTATTTCCCATGAAATTATGTATGATGTGAAAAAGCATTTTCGCTCGTTTTTACCTACCATTCTTTTTACTTTTTTTTGTGCTTCGGGTTGCTTTTTGGCCCCCCATTATTTATTTTTTAATTCAAATTTTAATACCCAGGTTGTTTCTTTGTTGCAAATGTCAATATATGGTTTTACTTTATTAATGGGTGGAGTATATATGGGTATAGTAATAAATATGCACAGGCTCACAGAAAAAAAGTTGTTGGATGTAATGGAAGGATTTGAAAAAGTTAATAAAGCAAAATCTGTTTTTTTAAGCAATATGAGTCATGAATTAAGGACACCTTTAAATGGTATTATTGGAACAACCAATCTGTTGCTAAATGAGTCGGATATTGTACTGCAAAAAGAATATTACAATGTACTCATCCATTCGTCAGATCACATGTTGCATTTAATAAACCATATATTGGATTTTAGTAAGATTAATGAATCAAAATTAAACCTGGATAGAAACATATTTAATCTTAGACATACCATTTCAAAATTGTGTAAAGTTTATTCTGCACAAAACATAAGAGAAACAGTATCCTTTAATATTGAGATTGATCCTGCTTTGGATAAGGAAATTATAAGCGATGATTTAAGGCTGAAACAAATTTTATTTAATCTCTTATCCAATGCATTTAAATTTACTAAAAAAGGATCCGTTACTCTAAGAGCATTATTACTTGAAACAGATGGTAAAAAATTAAAAGTTCGCCTTTCTGTAATAGATACAGGTATTGGGATAAAGCCTGATCAAACAAAAAAAATATTTGAAAGTTTTGAACAGGCAGATACTTCTACCACCAGAAATTTTGGCGGTACAGGTTTAGGTCTTTCTATAAGTAAACAATTAGTAAGTTTATTTTCTTCTAATTTAGAAGTAGAGAGTACTTATTTAAAAGGCAGTACTTTTTGGTTTGATCTTGAATTGGAAATAAATAAAACTATTGCTATTGAAGAGCTGCAGGAAATAAATAATAAAGATTTGCAAGGTTTAAAAATACTTGTTGCAGAAGATAATAAGGTGAACAGAATGGTTTTGCTTACATTTTTAAAGAAATGGAATGTACAATTTGTTGAAACTTTTAACGGAGCTCATGCGCTTGCAGAATACCGCAAACACAGTTTTGATCTAATTTTGATGGATTTGGAAATGCCAGAAATGGATGGATACACCGCTATTAAAGAAATAAGAAAAGAAGATACCTCTATACCCGTTATAGCTTTTACGGCCGCACTGTATGACAATATGGAAGTGGATCTAAAAAATAAAGGGTTTGATAATTATTTGCACAAACCTTTTAGTCCAAATATTTTATACAATATGATATCAAAATATGCCGGTCAGTTATCTTTAAATGCTGTAGACTAAACAGGCTGTTCATAACTCAAATAGCAGGAATATTATTTTACTAAAGAAGCTGTTGAAATAAGCTTATTTAAGCAGCTAAACCAACAGTAATAATTATTATATTGTATTATGCTTGTTCTTGCAGAACACAACAACAAAAAGTATTTCTTCATTATTACATGCTCATTTTATATTTTACAAATAGAAAGTTACCAAAATCTAGGCTAAGTATTATAGGCTGGTTTGTATCCCTTTACTGAGAATAAAAATGATACTAAATTTGATTTTAATAGAGATCAATATGCGCTGGCTAAAATTTAAGCAAAGCCTTGTACGGTTGCCTTTGTTAAATACCAATTGTACTAACAATTAATTTAATAGGTATAAAAAAACTCCTAAATAATTTTTAAATAATTGTTTGAACACAGCCATCCCTAAAAATAAGCATTGCTTATTATTAATTAATGTGGCAAATGCTTTTCTCTGTAACAATTAATTTCATCTTTAGGTAATTGGACAACTGGTAAAACTTCTTTGCAAGATTGAACGATGTGCTGCATTTGAGAAACAGTAAGACTGCAGTTTACAGTCATCCTGGTATTGCAACGTTTTTTGGGTACTGCGGGAGGTATAAAAGGAGCAGTTACTATATTTTTATGTACCAATAAATCTCTTAGTAAAATAGCCTTGCTTTCATTATTCACTTCTAGAGAAATAATGGGAGATGTACTTACCTCAGTATTAAATCCCATATAATCTAAATGATCGTGCAAGTAGGCTGTGTTTTTATGTAACAATTCTCTGCGCCACTCATCTTTTTTTATAATGTCTAATGTTTTAATAAACCTTACTGCCTCATGATTTTGAATAATGGAAGAAAAAATGGCAGGGAAAGAATTATGGCGAAAATAATTTTTAAAATTCGCTGAACATATTATAATACCCCCTCTGGAGCAAAAGGTTTTTGACAAGCTTGCTGTAATAAAATCAACCTGATCTTCGAGTTCTAATTGAGCCACCAGGCCATTACCTTCTTTACCATATAATCCCAATGAATGAGATTCATCTACCACTACAACACAATGGTGTTTTTTGCCAATCCCTACAATGTCTTTTAAAGGGCATATACTTCCAATAGAACTGTAAACACTGTCAACCACTACAACGCCTGTACCATATTCTTTTAATTTTTTTTCTAAATGATCAGGATCATTATGGTTAAAAATATGGATAATTCCTCCCGATAATTGTGCGCCTATAAAAATAGATGCATGAACCATTCGGTCCAAATATATATGAGTTTCTTTATCTGCAATGGTTTGCATTAAACCTGTATTAGCATCCCAGCCAGAGGTAGATAAAATGGACGCCTCTTGGTGGGTATGTATTGCAAGCATTTCTTCAAATTGTTCTCTCGGACCTTTGCCCGACACAAAAAAAGAAGACATTACTGAATTATCCTTTAATCTTAACTGCGTTATTTGAGCTTCAATTATCTCTGGATGATTTCCTATGCTTAAATAGTCATTATTATCTACGAATATAGATTGCTCGTTGGGTACTACATTTAAAAAGAATGGACTCTTTTCAGAATTTAGCGCAGGCATTACAACACGTTCGTAATAATCTAATCTTTTTTGTAGAAAATTAGGGTAAGTCTTTGTAGTAATCATTAAAGTATAAACTTTATTGTTTTCAAATGGTAATCGTACACAGTAAGTTTACTTTATTTTAAAAGCATGTCTTAATTGGTATAATTAGTTTATATAACGCACTGTACTTATAATTATTGCATATATCTCTATCTCTTAGTGCTATATTTTAATAGAAAACAATCTTCAGTATTATTTTTTTTATTTAAAATTAATTTTTGAGATGAATATCTTTTTTACAAAAAAAAGGCAGAGTAACATTTTTCAATAATTAAAGGGATTAGAAAAAATGCTATAAGGAGTAATATTTTATGTAATGCTATGCCCCACCCTACTTACAGTTTACAAAGTTTTAATTGTAAAAACCCCTCTTTTAAAGTGATGGGAATTATACTACTTGTGTCACAACTACTGGGTAATGATTGAAATACAATTGTAAAAAATAAAAAGATTTATATGCATTACAATACTAAACATAAAAAGTCGTTTATTCCAATACACCAATTACTTAAAAGAATATCCAAACGCAACGATCAATATGAAAAAATTATTTATTTATTTATTATTATTAGGTATTGTTATGACTTCCTGCCAAAAAGAAGGGAATTTCAATGATATAAAAGAATTTAAATGGCCTGAGGGAACAAGTGACTATGCACCATACACAATAGGATCTACTTTTACTTATGAACATATAAATACAAATAATCCGTTTAATACAGAAGAATTTACGCTTACAGTAACTAAGGATACTGTAATTAATAACTTAACTTATCATAAACTAGAATCTGATAAAACAAATTTAGTACCTTCTTATTTTGTAAATTATAATAACGGCGATATTACAGAAATAACATACAATTTAAATTTCCTTGGAGCTATCACTGTGCCTTATCTTAGCGAAAACACGGTAAAAGAAACAGCAGGTTTAAACACAACGTGGAATGACCAAGATTTAAATATCCTTTGGTATAATATTCCTGTAAATGTAAAATTTGCACACACACTTATTCAAAAAGATTTTTCAAAAGAAGTACTTAATAAAAACTATTCTAATACAATAGCAGTAAGAGAACTGATAAATATATTTTTGCCTGTAGGCGTTTCTTTTCCTCCGGGCATCCCATCTACTTTGCAATATGATAATTTATATGCTAAAGGTGCAGGGCTTATTCAACGAACAGTTTCAATTGGTACTACACAAAAACTAAAGACGTTTAACATAGTAAAATAAAACTGCTAATGCATTTAATTTCTATAGGGTAAAGTTTAAAAATATTTCTGTAAACATTAATGCCAGCAATCCTGCTATTATTTTTACTAACCAAAATTTAATTCTTCCTATAATTGCTGGATAGTTTGCTCATTACCCTATTACAATATTTCTTGCAGTAGAATATAACAAACTCAATTCCTGCAATATCATTATTGATATTTCTGCAAAATAAATTTACAGGCTTTGCATCGCATTTCAGTACAAGATTTTGTGCTTTTCATAATTTTAATTTAGGCCTGTAGTGCATTTTACAATTAGCTGCATTTTTGGAAGCTGTATTTTTTTATAGTTAAATATAGTTGCAATCACTCCGCATTTTTTAAGCGTTTGTGCATTTGCATAGCAAAATAATAGCTGTAAAGATATAATCAAATTACAGCCCGTATCCCTGTGTTTAATATTTAAAAATATTTTATAATTTTATTTTTTAAAACTAACTATGGCTACAGCATTAATTACCGGCGCATCATCTGGTATAGGTTTAGCATTTGCAAAAAGTATAGCAGCAGATAAAATTGATCTTGTACTCGTAGCAAGAAATGAAATAAAACTTAATGAACTGGCCAGTGAGCTGAAAAAAGAATATGGCATTTCTGTAAAAGTAATTACAGCAGATTTAAGTAAAATGAATGAAGTACAAAACATTTACAACACTTGCAAAGCTGAAAAAATAAAAATAGATTTTCTTATAAACAATGCAGGTGTGGGAGATTTTGGTTTTTTTATAGAAAGAAACTGGGACATGCAGGAACAAATGATAGACCTCAATATTAAATCGCTTACCAAAATGTGTAAATTATTCATTCCAGATATGGTAGCACGCAAAGCAGGTAAAATATTAAATGTAGCTTCTACAGCAGCTTTTCAGCCCGGACCATTAATGGCAGTGTATTATGCTACAAAAAGCTATGTTTTATTTTTTAGCGAAGCATTGCACAATGAGTTGCAAGGTACAGGTGTAAGTGTTACTTGCCTGTGCCCTGGCCCAACGGAAAGTGGTTTTCAAAAAGTAGCAGCATTGGAAGAAAGTAAATTAGTGAAGGGAAAAAAATTACCTGCTTCAAAAGATGTAGCCCTCTTTGGTTACCATGCCATGATGAAAAATAAAATGACGGTGATCCATGGCTTAAAAAATAGACTGCTTGCTACATCCATTCGTTTTGCCCCACGTAAAATAGTTTTATGGATGGTAAGAAAAATACAGGAAAAAGCTAAATAAAAATTATTAAGAAAATTAGATAAAAGGTATCATCAAAATTTATATTTTTAATAAGGATGGTGGACTATTTTAGAATTGATTATTTGTTTTATACACCCTAGATTATTATAAAATTAATTGAGCTGGATATATACTAATTTGCTTTAATAATTCCGAATTTAAAATTCAACAAAGATTTTAAATCTTCTATTCTACTTTCAAATTGTGTGAAAAAGGTTTCAACAGCTTGCTCAAAAGTTGCGTAGTCAGCGTAATATTTATTTTTCATT
>JANXXM010000183.1 GCA_025350645.1 Ferruginibacter sp. | reverse complement strand
CTCTTATTGTTTTATTTGATAGAGTTTCTGATAAAACAATAAGAGGATTCTTTTTAGTGCCACTGTTTTAAAAAAGAAAAAGCCCAAAACATAATGCTGTATTACGTCTTAAGCTTTACTAAAGTGGTGCGAGCCGGGGTTGAACCGGCGACACATGGATTTTCAGTCCATTGCTCTACCAACTGAGCTATCACACCGTATTTCTAAAAAAGAATTTAAAGAAATATTCCTTTCGGGGCAGCAAAAATAGGAGTTTTGGTTTAAATAAAAACCAAAGAGGCGTGTTTTTTATTTTAAAGATGTAATGGCTAAGTTTCAAATAAAGTAATTGAAATAAAAATGAACTTTCCTTATATCTTAAAAATCTATAAATACTCTACCGCTTTCTTCAAAAAAGTATACATACCCGTCATTGTTTTCACATCTTCCACCACTAATATTCCATTTTTACCTACTTGTTTTAATTTGGCTTTGTTGGTGCCTGTTTGTAAAAAAAGCAATACTTTATTAAACGTATCACTTTGAAAATAGGGTGACTCCGGGTTGGAAACAAAAAAACATTTAAGTACTTCGTTCTTTAAAAACATTCTTTCAAAACCAAGTGATACAGCCAGTTTGCGGCAACGTACAGTTGTAAAAAGATCTTCTGCTGCGGGCGGTACAGCACCAAAACGATCTGTCATTTCCGCATGAAAAGCAACCAGATCTTCTTCATTTTCGCAGTTATCTAACCTGCTGTACAAGCTCAATCGCTCTGTTATACTTTCTACATAATTATCCGGTATCAAAATTTCCATATCAGTATCTATAGTGCAGTCTGTTACAAAATCATCCTGCTCCTGTATTTCATCTTTGTACAATTCTCTAAACTCACTTCGCTTTAATTCTTTTATGGCTTCGTCCAGTATTTTCTGATACATTTCAAACCCAATTTCTGCAATAAAACCGCTTTGCTCGCCACCGAGCATATTGCCTGCGCCACGTATATCTAAATCTCTCATGGCAATTTGAAACCCGCTGCCCAAGTCGCTGTATTGCTCTAGTGTACTTAGTCTTTTTCTGCTATCCGGCGGCAATGTACTCATAGGCGGTGCAAGCAAATAGCAAAATGCTTTTTTATTGCTGCGGCCTACCCGTCCTCTAAGCTGGTGCAAATCGCTCAACCCAAACTGGTGTGCATTATTTACAATGATGGTATTTACATTCGGTATATCCACACCGCTTTCTACAATATTTGTACAAACGAGTACATCATATTTTTTATCCATAAAGTCGAGGATCGTATCTTCCAGCTGGTCTCCATCCATTTGCCCGTGGGCATAAGCAATACTCACATCCGGACATAAACCCTGTATCAATCCCTTCATTTGTGCCAAATCTTTTACCCGGTTATGAATAAAGAAAACCTGTCCGCCTCTTTCTACTTCATAATAAATAATATCCCTTATGGCATCTTCATTAAACACCATCACTTCCGTTTGTATCGGTTGCCTATTGGGTGGTGGCGTGTTTATAATACTTAAATCTCTTGCGCCCATTAAACTGAATTGTAGGGTGCGTGGGATGGGCGTTGCAGTGAGGGTAAGTGAATCCACGGTTGTGCGCAATGCTTTTAATTTTTCTTTTGCAGCTACACCAAATTTTTGTTCTTCATCTATTATCATCACACCAAGGTCTTTAAATTTTACATCTTTGCCCAGCAGTGCATGCGTGCCTATGATGATATCTATTTTTCCTTCTTCCAGTTTTTTGTAAGTTTCTTTTTTTTCTTTAGCAGATTTAAAACGGTTTACAAAATCCACCGTTACCGGAAAATCTTTTAACCGCTCACTAAAAGTTTTATAATGCTGGTAAGCCAAAATAGTTGTAGGAACAAGGATGGCAGCCTGTTTACTATCGCATACTGTTTTAAATGCCGAGCGTATGGCAATTTCTGTTTTACCAAAACCAACATCGCCGCATACGAGCCTGTCCATAGGCGCAGGTTTTTCCATATCCCGTTTTACATCTTCACTTGCCTTTGCCTGGTCTGGCGTATCCTCATAAATAAAACTTGCTTCCAGTTCTGTTTGCATATAATTATCTATGCTGTGTGCAAAGCCCTGCAAACTTTTTCTTTGCGCATATAATTTTATAAGATCGGTGGCAATATCTTTTACCTGTTTTTTTGTTTTATCTTTTAATTTTGCCCAAACATCGCTGCCCAGTTTGTTCATTTTTGGTACACTGCCTTCTTTGCCGCTGTACTTGCTTATTTTATGCAGCGATGAAATATTTACATACAGCAAATCACCATCTTTGTATTGTATGCGTACAGCTTCCTGCATTTTTCCATTGGCTTCAATCTTTTGCAACCCGCTGTACACGCCCACTCCATGGTCTATATGGCTCACATAATCGCCCGGCTGTAGCTCCCGCAGTGTTTTTAAGGTAAGGGCTTTATTTTTATTGAAGGCCTGCTTTACTTTGTATTTATGATAGCGTTGAAACACCTGATGATCGGTATAGCAAACCAATTTTAAATCATCATCAATAAAACCTTCGTGTATACAAAAAGGTATAGGCGTTACCTGAATGTCTGCTTTAAGATCTGTAAAAATGGTATGCAGTCTTTCTAACTGTTTGGGATTATCCGCAAAAATAAAAATGTTATATTTTTTTGCTTCGTACTCCTGCAGGTTTTTTATGAGCAAATTAAACTGCCGGTTAAATGCAGGTTGAGATTTTGTAGAAAAATCAATTGTACTTTCCCGCACTCCAACAGAAGGAGAGGAGTTTATAAAATAACTTTTGCTTCCTATTTCGATGATATGCCGTTGTTTTATTTCTGCTTCAATGCTATTTGCTGTTGTAAAATCTGTTGCAATGAGGTCTTTTTTTAAATTGATGTCATTGTCTTCCTGCGAATAAGTTTCTCTTGTATTGGTAAATGTTTGCACATTGCTCAGCGCAATTTCCAGCCCTTCTTCTTCAAGTTCTATTTTTTCTTTTACAAATTCCCAGTCTTCTGTCCATACCACTGTATTATCCGGAAGAAACTCCAGCAGCGAAACTTTTTCTCCGCTTTCAAATTGTGTTTCTACGTTAGGAATAATATTTACACTCAATAATTTTCTTTCACTTAACTGCGTTTCCGGATCAAAAATCCGAATGCTGTCCACGTCATTTCCAAATAATTCTATGCGGTAAGGTTTTTCATTTCCAAAAGAATAAATATCCAGAATACCACCACGTATGGCAAACTGCCCTGGCTCGTACACAAAATCTGTTCTGGTAAAACCATGCTGTACAAACCGCTCCAGCATTCCGTTTACATCCAGCGCATCAGCCTGTTTTATGCTGATGATATTTTCTGATAATGTTTTGGAGAGTACTACTTTTTCAAACAATGCTTCCGGGTAAGTAACAATTACTTTTTTTGCGCCTACTTTATTTCCTCCAAAAGATGCAGTAAGTTTTGTGAGTGCTTCCGTTCGCAACATTACATGGCTGCTGTTGAGTAACTGATAATTTTTTTTATTCTTAAAAGAAGAAGGAAAATAAAAAATATCCAGTGCGTTGGTAATATTCTCTAATGTATTTTGAAAATAAGCAGCTTCTTCTGCATCTCTTAAAATTACGAGGTGGTTGGTTTGTGCAGCTACAGGATGGGCATGTATAGCGGCAAGTATAAACTGCGATGCACTGCCATAAAGGCCTTTGAGATGAATATTTTGCGGCATAGTCAAAGTGATCCTGTCCGCAATTTTAAAAACACGGGGGTCGTTTTTGTACATACTCATCAACACATCAGCATTCATTGGGCGCAAAGATAGAAGCAAATGGGTGAATTTGCTAAGATACTGATATTGAAATTTGATGCGGTATACACTGTCTCTTTTGCTTAAACTTTCTTGTGTATAAGGTGTAATGAGCATCATTGAAGACAGGTACGCAAATAGTGAAAGTACTGTCAAAACTTAGCATTATAGATTTAAATAATCATTTAAGTTTAAAGGAATTCAAATTTCTTGACTTTTGTCAAGAAGACTATTACAGTTACACCCATACATTTATGCTGACAATAACATTTACCCGTAGATAAAAAAAGTTTATGCAAGTAAATTCAAGAAGATTATTTATTCAAAAAACTGCTGCAACTGCATTGGTTGCATTATTTACAAACTCTGTCACAAAGCTCTTTGCCATTTCATGCAACACAGATGTAAATATTTGGGAGGAATTAGTAGAATATGCCAGATGGTGCCCAACAGTGCATAACCTTCAACCTCACCGGTTGAAAGTAATATCTAAAAATGAGGCGCATTTATATTATGACCCTACAAAACTTTTAGCGGTCGAAGACCCGCAAGCAATATTTACAACAATAGCATTGGGCATTTTTATTGAGTGTCTTTCTGTTGCCGCATCTCCTCATAAATTAAAAATAGAAATTACTAAACTGCATGAGCCGATTGTTACAAGTGCAAAAGAAATAACATTATTTGCTACCCTTAAACTTGTAAAAGGTGATGGAATAGAAACATTGGAAAGGTCATTGATCTTACAAAGAAAAACTTCTCGTTTGCATTATGATGGAAAAGCACTTTCATCTGAAACTGTGTTTAAAATAAAGAAGGAAACAGAAAAATCAGAGCATCAGTTTTTTTCTACAAATGATGAAAAAATAGTAAACGAAATTATATCGCTCAATCAAAAAACCTTGTTTGAAGATTTAAAATCAAATGAGGTAAGGGGAGAACTTGAGAGGTTATTTAGATATACAAAAGAAGATGCAGAAAAAAAGAAAGATGGACTTTGGTCTGAATGTATGTGCTTTTCAGGCTCTTTATTAAAATCAGTTTTTACACATCCCAAAAAATGGCAAAAAGGGCTATTAAAAAAATTACTCAAAAAAAACTATACTGCTTCTTTTAATGGTACTAAAACAATTTGTTGGTTAGGCGGAAAATTTGAAAATGAAAAAGATTGGCTACATGCAGGAAAAGTGCTTGCAACAAATTGGCTTTTACTTACAAAAGAAAATGCATTTATACATCCATTTGGTTCACTTATTACAAATGAAAATGCTTACAAAAAAATTAATGAGATATGCACCCAACCAAATAACGGAAAAAAAATATGGATGATTTTTAGAGCCGGTTACAGTAAAGAACCTGCACACAGTTTTCGTTTGCCTGTAACTGAAATTATAATTAAATAATTTTTTATG
>JANXXM010000173.1 GCA_025350645.1 Ferruginibacter sp. | reverse complement strand
CAACGCCAATAGAATACCTTACCGGAATTTCTGCGCAGCGTGGCGATATGTTGCGTAAAGAATTAAGCATACATACTTTTAATATGTAAGGAAGATTAGAGATAGTACAAATATAAATGTGAATTGGTTTTGATAAAATATTTTATAAAACATTCGTAAAATGCATATACAACTCTTTTCTGCTTGGAAAGAATGTTTGTAGTATAATTACAAATATTTTGTAGTATTAAATATTTTTTATAATAAAATGATATTATTTTAAAAAATAACGTTAAATCTTAGTTATATTTGAATCATACACCAACTAAAACTAACAACATGAAAAAGCCTATCATGTTAATAGCACTGCTATTAGCTTTTTTTTATCCACTGTTAAGCAATGCACAGATTAAGGGTAAAGTAACAGACGCCAAGGATAACACTCCTATACAAGGTGCAACCATTAAAGTAAAAGGGCAGAAAATTTATGCCCTTTCTAAACAGGATGGAACATTTATAGTAACTGCTGCAGAAGGAAGTTCTATTGAAGTATCTTATGTCGGATACAATTCCCAAACATTGAGTGGTTCACAAAACACTGTAGTTGGTTTAACCCAAGATTCTAGATCTCTTGCAGAGGTTGTAATAACAGGTGTGGGTGTGGCAACCAGTAAAAAGAAAGTAGCTTTTGCTGTAGAGGCGGTAAACCTTTCTAACCAGGTAAAAGTAGCCTCCGGCGATGTAGGACAACAATTAGTTGGACAAATTGCAGGTGCACAAATAAGCAGTACCAATGGTTCTCCGGGTGCACCATTAAATATTTTATTGAGAGGAATAAATTCCATTAACAGAAGTACTACTCCAATGATTTTATTAGACGGATTACAGGTAGGTGCTACTGATTTAAATTCACTGGATTTAAATATTATTGACAGAGTAGAGGTTGTACAAGGTGCTGCTGCTGCAACAATTTATGGTGCACAGGGTGCCAATGGGGTTATTCAACTGTTTACGAAGAAAGCAAAAGCCGGAAAAATAAATATAGATATAAGTAGCAGCGCAACTACAAATGAATTGTTGAATATTGGTGGCGTTAGTAAATCTAAATTTCATGCCTTTACTACGAATGCAAATGGAGAAGTAACTTCAAGTGGCGGAACAGTTCTAGCCTGGGATCCAATATATGGATCTTATAATGCAAACGTTGGCTACAGCGCACTAAGCCCTACCAGCTATACAAATAAACCTTATGACAAAAACTTACAATACTATGATCATTACAACATGTTTTTTCAAAAAGGATATGTCTTTAATAATTCAATTGCAATTTCCGGAAGTAAAGAAAAGATGGATTTTTTAATTTCTGCTTCTACTAATAAACAGAACTCCAATTTTAAAAATAATGGCGGTTACGAAAGAAGTAATCTTACAACAAATTTTGGGATAGAAATTCTAAAAAACTTAAAGTTGAGAAGCATTACACAACTTGTGTATACAAAAAATACACTTAATGATCCTACCGGGCGTTCTATTTTATACCAATTAAATAACTCGAGAGCCTTTGCAAATTACGATGAGAAGGACGCAGATGGTAATTATGCACATTATTATGGTGCTGCTGTGGGAGTAAATGGGGAAAATCCAAATTATATTAATCAATATTCCAGTACACTGGACAGAAAAATTGATGTAGTACAAAATTTCAATTTGAATTATAAATTTCCTAAGTTTCTTGAATTAGATGCTAAATATGGTATAAACTATCAGGCAGACCAAACGAAATATATTTATGAAAATCAAGAGTTCAATGTTAATGCTGCTGATCAGGAATTTTGGATAGGTAACTATAATCCTAATGCAAGCGCTGAAACTACAGGGGAGATAGATGACATTGCTGACAGAACAACATTTCAAAATTTTATAGCAACTGCAACCATAAGAACTGATTTTGAAAAGGACTTTAATTTAAAAATACCTATAAAAACCAGTACTCAAATAGCGTACGATTTTAGAAAAGAAGTTTATACAAGACAATACGCTTATGGATATGATGCCCCGGTATATACGCCATGGAATGCAAGTCAGGCAGGTGTATATAAAGTAGTTTCGGATTTTAGACAGCCTTCTGCAACTTATGGTATTCTTGTAAACCAAAGATTTGAATTTGCTGATATTGCAGGTTTTTCTTTAGGCGTAAGAAGTGATTATTCCTCTGCATACGGGTTAGGATCAAAAGCCCAAACTTTCCCACGGGGTGACGCTTATATTAATCTTTCTAACATAAATTTCTGGGAAAATGCCGGAATTGCTAAAACTTTCACCGACTTCAAAATCAGAGCTGCATTCGGTTCTGCAGGTATTCAGCCAAAACCTTTTGATAGATTTTACAGACTTGGATCTGCAAATTTAGGTAAATCAAATTCCTTAAATTTTCCTATTACTTATCCTAATCCAGATCTTCAGGGTGAAGTATCAAAAGAGATAGAAGCAGGATTTGATCTTGGTTTTAAGATAAATAAAAAAGGGAACTGGTTTTCAGATTTAAGTACTTCCTTTACTTATTGGGATAGAAAAACCAAGAATGCAATTTATGATGTTGATGCTGCTCCTTCTACTGGAACAGGTCTGATAAAAAATAATGCATTTAGTTTGGGATCACATGGAATACAAGCCTCTTTAAATTTAAGTGTGCTTAAAACAAAGAAAATTAGCTGGGACTTTACTACAAATTTTGCTAAACAAACTTCAAAAATATTGAGTATAAATGGCCAAGAGGTGGTAGTAACATCTGCTGCAGGAAGTTCAAATTATGTTCTTCGTCCTGGTGAAAAAATAGGACAACTTTATGGTTTTTTAATTTTAAAAAATGTTGACCAAATTGATCCTTTAACAGGATCACCTTTTATACCAAAAGTAAATCAAGGTTTGTATGAAGTTGCTAGTAACGGGTATGTAGTTAATAAGGCTACGAAGCAACCGGTAGGCTCATCAGGTCAATATAGTTTTGGTGACCCAAATCCTGATTTTAATATGAGTTTTATAAACAACTTTAGTTTTAATGGATATCTTACCTTTAATATTCAATGGGATTGGGTAAAAGGAAGTCATTTATATAACCAGACAAAATCCTGGATGTATAGAGATGGTATAAGCAGCGATTATGCTAATCCTATAACTATAGATGGCCAAACACAGGCCTATACTGCTTTTTATCGTGGTATTTACCAGGCAGGTGCCAATAATGGTACAAAGGATTATTTTTATGAAAATGCTTCTTTTGTTAGATTAAGAAATATTGCTGTTGCATTTGATTTTGCTAAATTTTTTAAATTGAAATTTTCAAATCGTATGCAACTGGTATTATCTGGAAGAAATTTATTTACTTCAACAAAATATACTGGTTATGACCCTGAAGTAAGTTCAGGTTCTAGCAACTCAGCATTTGACAGAGGAGTTGATCATAACACCTTACCAAATACTAAATCATATACTGTAGGATTGAATATCGGATTTTAATTTTAATATTTAAAAAGAAATTATGAAAAAAAATATAATTAATGCAGTAATGTTAAGTTTAGTCTTATTGGCCACTTCCTGCAAAAAAGAATTAAATGTAACAAACGACAACTTACCCACATTAGACAATGCAAGCAATGAGCCCGGCTTATTGTCTCTTGCAAGCGGCAGCATTTATATAAACGGATTTTACGATTTAAAATCTACAGATGGAGTTTATGGTCGTTTTTGGAGCGGAGCAACTGGGTTTCACGAAATGATGGGCGACGTTATTGGTGTGGAAGCTGCAAATGCATACATTAACCAACTTGGCTGCCCTAATAAAGTTGTATGGGATAATGGAACTGTGGTTCTTAACCCAAGTGCAGTAAATACTCAATATGCTTTATTGCGTAGTGTAAACAAGGCATCACAGCAAGGGGCAAATCCAACTTTTTATGAATGGGCTTACATGTATAATATGATTGTTGCTGCAAATACTATTTTGGATATCAATAATAGAATAAAATATTCTGGTGATGCAGCCACAAAGAAAGCAACAATACAAGCATGGGCTTATTGGTGGAAAGGATATGCTTATGCAAGAATTGGGTCTATTTATTATGCAGGAATAATACAAAATGTATTCGTTAAAGAAGGCGTTATTACCCCAACAAATGGTAACTATGTAAGTAAAGAAGCTATCATAACAGAGTCAAATGCAAATTTTGACAAAGCGGTTACTGCTTTAAATTCAATTACACCAGCTAATTTGTCCGACTATCAATTTGTATTGGGTAAACTAGTACCTGCATATTGTCAAATAGGAAAAGGAGGAGTTTTTTCAATTGATGAATGGAAGAGGAATATAAATACAATTAAAGCTCGTAGTATTCTTGTTAACACATCTGTAGCTTCAATGACAATTACACAATGGACAAACATTTTAAACCTCACAAATATCGGATTACTCTCATCAGATATCATTTTTACTGGAAGAACAGATGCGAATGGTGATTTTTTAGCTACTACTATTGCTGATAAAATACAATCTTCAGCTTCAGGCACAAACACGTATAAGCTTAGTGAGCGCTGGGTACAGGATTTTAAGCTGGGTGATAAGCGAAGAGATAACAACGTTCGCACTTTAAATTCAGATATTGGTCTTTTTAATACAGACAGAGGAAATAGTTTTAATACTCGTTATTCATTACGAAACAGAGGCCTTGGATTAGCAGGGGTTGTTACGTATGCTAATAGCGATGCAGGTGCCAATGAAATCTCTTTATGTGGAACTTATGAAGAGAATGAATTAATGAAAGCGGAAGCTACCATGTATCTTGGTGGTTTTTCTGTAGCAAGTATAACTGCAGGTATGGCCATGATAGATAATGTAAGGAATTATCAAGGAGCAGGTTTAGCAACTACAGCAGCAACATCAGCAGCTGAGGCAAAGGAAGAATTAAGAAAAGAGAGAAGAATTGGTTTGGCATTTAAGGGATTATCTTTTTATGATGCTCGCCGTTGGGACATCATTGATCCTACAAAATCCAGAACAGGATGTGTGCAAAGAACTCCAGCTAATGTTATCAATACCAACGCTACCATCACTTACGGCTTTCTCGATTATTGGGACGTGCCGGATAACGAACTCGCATACAATCCTGCAGCAGCGGGTAGTGCACCCGTAAAAAATCCTAAATAATAGTTTAGATCATTAATTAAAAAAGCCCGAAAATTCGGGCTTTTTTAATTGTACTAGTTTTATTTCTCATAATACATTTTATTTATGCGATGTATTTCTCTTATTAAAATTACGCCTGCGGTCCTGCCCGCCTGCACCAGAGTAAGAACTTGTGTTGTAGAGCGGCTGCTCCCCCAGGTGTAGTGGTATTGCGCTTTTGGTTACGCTCTTATCTATCAGTTTTTCTATAGCAGAAAATTTGCGTTGCTCCTTTACATTTACTAATGTGTAAGCAGTACCTTCTGCAGCAGCACGGGCTGTACGCCCTATGCGGTGTACGTAATCTTCGCCATCGTGTGGCACATCAAAATTTATAACAAGGTCAATATTATCTATATCTATACCCCGGCTCATAATATCTGTAGCTACCAGTACAGGCAGCTTGCCGCTGCGGTATTGCAGCAATACATCTTCCCGCTCCATTTGCTCCAGGTCACTGTGTATTTCGCCGGCATTTATACCATTGCGTTTTAAATCTTTAGTAAGTTGTTTTACATTTAATTTACTACTGCAAAAAACAATTACCCTGCTAAAATTTTTTTCTTTAAGCAAATGAACAATCAATGGTATTTTTTGGGCATCATACACCAGAAAAGCCTGTTGTATTATTTTTTCGGGCGGCTTGCTAATAGAAATATTTATCTCCTCCGGGTTATGCAAAATCGTTTTTGCCAACTGCCTTATTTTTGGCGGCATGGTAGCGGAAAATAATAAGTTCTGTCGCTTAGGTGGCATGTGTTTTATGATGAACATGATGTCGTCAAAAAAACCCATATCCAGCATTCTGTCTGCTTCATCCAGTACCAGGTATTTTAAATTATCAAATTTTACATAACCCATTTTTATATGACTCATCATTTTACCGGGTGTGCATACTACAATATCTGCACCCTGGCTAAGCGCCTTTTTTTCCTGCACAAATGCATTACCATCTCCGCCACCGTATACTGCTATAGAACTTATTGAAGTAAAGTACGAAAGGCCTTCCAGGTGTTGCGCTATTTGTATAGCCAGTTCTCTTGTGGGCACAATTACCATGGCGGTAATACTGGTAGGATCATTTGTACCTGTAATAATTTTATGAATAAGCGGCAATAAAAAAGCGGCTGTTTTGCCTGTACCTGTTTGTGCAGATGCTATGATATCTTTACCCTGGAGAATATGCGGTATTACCTGTTCTTGTACTGGTGTGGCGGTATCGTAGTTGGAGGCTTCTATCCCTTCTAAAAGCCTTGGATCAAAATTAAATTCTGTGAACTTCAAAGTGGTATAATTATTATTTTGATTAAAGGTAATGAAAAAGGTTGAGGGCAAAGATTGACGGCTTATAGTGGATACATTTAAAAAAACTTAGAGCCGCTTTATCAAAAAATTTTATATTGATGTTAGTATCTTTAATAAAATAAACAATGAGGAATGATTAAAACAGGAGATTACAATATTTTAAAAGTAGTGAGAAAAGTAGATTTTGGCATTTACCTGGATGATGGTGCAGAAGGTATTTTATTACCAAAAAGATTTGTACCTGCGGGTGTAAATGAAGGTGATGAGCTAAAAGTTTTTGTATATCATGATGGTGAAGAAAGGCTTATTGCCACCACACAAATACCGTTAGGCATAGTTGGAGATATTGTAAAATTAAAGGCAGTAAGTGTAACCCCGCAAGGTGCATTTATGGACCAGGGTTTAATGAAAGATTTATTTGTACCCAAGAGCCAGCAATTGAATGCGATGCGGCCTAATGGCGAGTATATTGTAAAAATATACAGGGATGAACAAACCAACCGTGCTGCTGCTACAGAACGTGTAGAACAATATTTAAGCAACGAAAATCTTAAAGTAAAGGAAGGTGATGAAGTGGATATGATTGTATTTAGACGGACAGATATTGGCTACCTTATGATAATAAATAACGAACATACAGGCGTATTGCATTTTAACGAAGTGTACAGAAGCATAGGCACCGGCGATAAATTTAAAGGCTTTATAAAAAAAATAACCTCTGATAATAAAATAGATGTGGCAGCGGGTAAAATGGGTTATAACCGTGTAGACGATGAAGCTGGCAAGGTATTGCGACTACTTAAAGAAAATAATGGCTACCTACCTTACAATGATAAAAGCGATCCGGAAGAAATTTATTTATTCTTTGGAATGAGTAAAAAAACCTTTAAAATGACAATAGGTAATTTATATAAGCAGAAAATAATCAGTTTAGAAAAAACCGGAATACAACTACTGGAAAATTAGGATTTCTTTATTTTCAAAATGGTTTTTTGGAACAAAAAAACTATTGATTTTGCCTTGGAAAAACAGCTTACAAAATCATTTAAAAATGACTACAAATTCTTTTCTCAAAAAATTTTCTGTTTCATTTATTCTTCTTGTATTACTTTTTATTACCTGTATTATCATTCTATTTTTTGTAGCAGATATGGTTTTTGAAGATAAAAGCCTAATTTTTGACGAGCATGTTTTTTCCTTTTTAAAACAATTTGTATCTCCGCCACTTACAGGTTTTATGTTGATAATAACATTTTTTGGATCGCAGCAATTTTTACTTCCGGCAAATATTTTATTGATACTTTATTTTTTTCTTATTAAAAAAAAGAGAGATAGTGCTATAAAAATACTGGCCGTTTCTCTTACAAGCGTAATAGTATTATTTAGCCTAAAATTGATTTTGCAAAGAGAGCGGCCTATGATACCATTGCTTTCCAAAGCGCATGGCTACAGCTTTCCCAGCGGCCACACTTTTAGCAGCGTTACTTTTTATGGAATGATAGCTTATATTTTATGGCAAAATATAAAAATACCTGTATGGCGTTGGTTTAGTGTTTTTTCTCTTAGCCTGTTAGTTATTTTGATAGGCTGTAGCAGGGTGTATTTACGGCTGCATTATGCAAGTGATGTTATAGCAGGTTTTTGCCTGGGTTTAATATGGCTGGTTACCGCAAAATGGATTTTAATAAAAACTACAGGAAATAAAAATACGCTTGCCTCTACATAAGCCCTATACTTTTTGAATGTTCAATTGCAACTTCGCTGTGTGGAAAATATAAAAAATGTATCCCCTTTTTTTCTATAAACTTTTGCTTTTCTATTACAAGGCTTTTTGGCAATTTATGCAGCATACGAATGTAAATGCAATATATATTTTGCGGAAAATGTTCTACAATCGCACTATAAATATCTATGTCTTTCTGAGAATCGTCTCCTAACAAAATAAATTTTTGCAAAGGATACATTTCAATAATTTTCACAATACGGGTAAATTTTTCATTATGATTATTTTGACCTGTAGAAAATAATTTTGAAAAAGTTTTTATATGGTTGAGGAGAAATACTCCATCAGGTAACTTTTGCTGTTGTATAAATTCTTTTATATAGCCATAAAGATTCCACTCGCTGCTGGACACATAGAAAAATGCATTGGTAGAAGGGTTATCAACACTTGCAGCATGTAAAAATCTGTAGTGTTTTACGGCACCATCAAACGGTATACGGCTGTGCGCATTTTCAGTAAGTAATACAAATAATCTTTTTCTAAGATTACCAGAGTGGGATATTAAAAACGTATCATCAATATCCGATATAAAATTATAATTTGTTTGTGCTGGCACCACAATATTTGCTTCACTGTTTGCCAGTATTTTATTTGTTGTTCCTTTTTTTATAAGCAATGCTTTTACGCTGTATGTGCCTGCAGGCAATTGTTGTAGCACTGTCCACTCAAATTTAAAGAAGCCGTCATTTTCTGTTGTTGTTATCAGTTCTTCATTTTCCCACAACAGTTTTACTGTACTATTTTTTAAAGGTTTTACCATAAAAAGCCTTAATAAGGCAACCGCATTAAACAAAAAAAATTGCCGGTAGCTTTTGCGCTGCAGCGGCGATAATGATAATGCATGGCCATATAGTACAAAATTATTACCATTGCCAAAACCGGTATATAAATTAAGCGATGGAGAATTACTTAACTTAAAAAATTGAAATATTTTTATGTTTATCTTTTTTCTCAAAGAAATTTTTTGTGGTATGTAAGTTGCCTTTAGGTGCATATAATATTTAAATTACTACAATGAATAACAACCATCGTTTAAAATATTTATTTGTAATAAACAACGGCGCTGGTTCAAAAAATAATGATGCAATATTAGAAAAAATAAAAGCGTTTATACCAGAAGAAGATCATGAAAAAAGCTTGTATATACTACCTGCAACGTTTACCCATACACAAATAAAAGACCACGTTATACAAACAAACCCACTGATGGTAGTTGCTGTAGGAGGAGATGGTACGGTAACTATGCTTGCAAACATTGCTGCTGATAAAAATATTTTACTTGGAGTAATACTTGCCGGCTCCGCTAATGGTATGGCAAAAGAGTTAGGTATATCAGAAAATACCGATGAGGCTCTCCAAATAATAAAAAGCGGTAAACAAAAAAAGATTGATCTTATAAAAATTAATGACAAAGATTATTGTCTGCATCTTAGTGATATTGGTTTAAATGCCCACCTCATAAAGCATTTTGATGAAGGAAAAATGAGAGGAAAACTGGGCTACGCTTTGGTGATCTTTAAAACGCTGTGGCAAAAAGAAAAAATGCAGGTAACTATTCACACAGAAGATATTACTATAAACCGAACTGCTTTTATGGTGGCTTTTGCAAATGCACGCATGTATGGTACAGGAGCAGTTATAAACCCGCAGGGAAAATTAGACGATGGCTTATTTGAAGTAATTATTGTGCGAAAACTATCATTTTTTACACTACTGAAAATGATGCTTGACCCGAGTCTTTTTAACCCTTCAAAAATTGAAATTATTTCCTGTACATCTGTTGACATAAGAACGAACAGAAAAGTATATTTTCAAATAGATGGTGAATACAAAGGAAAAATAAAAAATATACATGCAGCAGTAAAAAAAGGAATGGTTACGATGATTTTGCCAGCATAGAAAATGATGGTTAATGTATATTTAGACTAGCAATTATTTATAGTAAGCTGAATGCATAAACTTTCAACATTTTTTCTCATTAATCTAGTGTTAAGTTAAATATAATATGACGTATTAATTGTACATTTGTGAAAACTTTTTCAAATGGTAATACGTTATACGATCAAACTAACTAAATCCGAAGTGGAAGAGCTACAAGTAATCATAAACAAGGGTTCACATACTTCACAAACATTCCGGGCGGCTTATATACTTTTGAATTGTGATCAGGGAGTTTATTCAGACAAAGTAACCAACGGGCAAATAAGTAAAGTATTGAAGGTGGGACTGCGAACCATTGACCGAATAAAAAAACAATTTATAGAAGAAGGCTTGGAATCAGTTTTAGAACGCCGCCCTACTACCCGCGTTTATAATATAAAAGCGGATGGTGATGTGGAGGCAAAGTTAGTAACCCTTTGCTGTAGCGAACCACCCAAAGGTTTTTCCAAATGGTCGCTACGCTTGCTGGCAGATAAGATGGTGGAATTAAAGTATGTGGAGAGCATTTCACATGTAACGGTAAGAACGGTTTTAAAAAAAATGAACTTAAGCCCTGGAAAGTAAAGGGCTGGGTGATTGCTCCAGATAAAAACAGTTCATTTGTAGCGAACATGGAAAAAGTATTAGATGTATACAAGGAGCCGTACAATGCCGCATTTCCAGTCATTTGCATTGATGAATCTCCTAAGCAATTGATAGAAGAAGGAAAGCCGTCTGTTGCGATGAAACCGGGTCAGGATGCAAGGGTAGATTATGAGTATGTAAGACATGGTGTTGTCAATATATTTATGGCCAATGAGCCATTGATGGGAAAGCGTTACGTACAGGTAACGGAATTTAAAACCAAAAAAGACTGGGCTAAATTTGTGAAAAGAATTGCTGATGAATGGTATCCGAAAGCAAAGAAGATAAAATTAGTAATGGACAATTTTAAGACGCATGATGCTTCCGCTTTTTACGAAACATTTGAGCCGGCAGAAGCAAAAAGGCTTTGGGACAGGTTTGAATTTGTGTTTACCCCTAAACATGGGAGTTGGTTAAATATGGCGGAAATAGAATTACACGTATTAAATGGTCAATGCCTAAACAGGCAGATAGCCACGGTAGAAAAAATTAATGAGGAAGTCGATGCCTGGCAAGCCTGCAGAAATAATAAAAACAAAAAGATAAATTGGCAGTTCACAAACAAGGAAGCAAGGGTAAAACTGAAAAAGCTTTATCCGTCAATTCAGGATTAACATAACACTAGTGTATAATTTATTTAGTCGTCCCTTAAAACATTTACTCATTTTGTTGGATTGGCTGTAAGTAAGTAATAAGTATTTAAAAACATGGATTTATAAAACCTGTAGATTTTTTTAAAAGCTGTGTTCAAGTGATAAATCCCGCTTTTAAAAATTGGGAATGAACATTAGGCAATCAGTCGAAAGTGTAATCTGTACTTGAGGAACAATAAATTTGGTGGTTTTTATTTTACCAGTATAGCACCTAAGCCCTGCTGCCACTTCTATAACATTGCAGTATATAAATTTCTATCGAATAGTGATACCTGTTTGCGGTTAGTTTCCCAGATATTATACCTCAGGCATAATTTTATTTTTTTTCGAAATGCAGACTGGTGGCACCATCAATAGCAAAATATGACATGCCAACTGTTTGTGCAAGTTCCCATCATAGCCATCCAAACTTTTCCATTAGTTTTTCTTTTTTGTTTCGTGCCACCGGAATATTATTGTCGTTACTCATGATCAGATAATTGCCCTCGCCACGCACATATTTTTTTATCTGGTTAAGGTTTACCAGGTATTGGCGATGTACCCTCACAAAATTTCTTTCCTGCAACACTTCCTCAATATCACCCAATGTTTTGCTTACCATGTGTTGCTGGCCGCCTGCTAAATAAAAACGAGTATAGTTGTTATCAGCTTCGCAATACAATACATTTTTAACCTCGGTAAATATTACGCCATTACGGTAAGGCAGGGCTATTTTATCCGGGTGGCATTTTTCTCCACCATGCAATTGTTGTTTCATCAACTGCAGTTGTTGCGGATCGGGCTTCTGCTGCATCGCCTTTTCCACAGCTACTTTCAGGTCTTTGCCATCAATGGGTTTTAATAAATAATCCAGTGCATTAAAGCGAAATGCTTTTACAGCAAACTGGTCGTATGCAGTTACAAACACCAGGCTGAAATTAATATGGCCGATCTTTTCCAATAACTGAAACCCATTCATCACCGGCATTTCAATGTCTAAAAAAACAATGTCGGGTTGCAATTCTTTTATCTTCAGCAGACCAGCTTCGCTGGAAGTACATTCTGCCATTACCTGCACTTGCGGACAATACATTTTTAGTTGCAGTGCCAGCAGTTTTACGCAATCCGGTTCATCATCTATAATAACAGCTTTCAGCATTTGTTGATTTTATAACGGAATTTCTATAATTACTTTGGTACCTGCTGCATTGCCATCCGTATCAACCAGGTCAACGATTTTCACTTCTGTTTTCGTTTGGTAAATATGGTTGATGGCATCCAGTCTTTCGGAGGTCATCTTTAACCCAAATGATTTTTGCCGGGTGGCAGATTTACTTTTGTGCTCTTTTGCCATTTCACGGCCAATGCCATCATCACTGATTTCAATGTGCAATAAATACTCTTCGGGCTGCGAAATATCAATGGTAATATTTCCCCCTTCCGGTTTGTGCATCAGGCCATGCCAGATAGCATTCTCTACATAAGGTTGCAGCAACAGAGGTGGTATCTCAATGTATTGCTGATCAATGTGTGGTACCACATTTATTTTGTATTGCACTTTGTCTTTAAACCGCATGGCTTCCAGCTCTATGTAAAGTTTCAGCGTTTCCAGTTCTTTTTGCAGCGTCACTTTTTCTGATCTTGAATTTTCCAGTACCAACCGGATAAGCTGAGAGAATTTAGTAAGGTATTCAGAGGCTGTTTGCGAATCATTTTCCAGTGTGTAGAGCTTGATCGAATTGAGGCAATTGAAAATAAAATGAGGGTTCATCTGGGCACGCAGGGCAATCATTTCTGTCTCCGCAATTTTGTGTTCAAATGCTGTTTCTACCTGTTTTATTTTTTGGGCTTCCACTACTTTATTTTGTGCTTCCAGTTCGGTGCTTCTTTGTTGTAAAGCAGCTTGCAATTGCTGGTTGTAATTTTCCTGCAATTTATTTTTTTCAATCAATACCAGTTTACTGCGGTACGTCAATGCAAACGAAAAACAGATGGCTTCGATCACCAAACCAAATAATAGGAAAACAATTGGGAAATTGATGACCAGGAATAATTCAGGAATCATATCTTCAGAAGGCGCATACAAATTCATCACAGGAAGGCACCAAAGTACAATCAGGCTAAAGATGCCGGCAAATAAAAACCATTTTACAGGATCTTTACTTTTTGCTGTAAGAACCAATAAAACAATGTTAAGCAGCACAAGCGGAGTGATGTTTATAAAGATGCCGTAATAATTTTTGTTGAATGGGAACCAATCAAACCGTACTTCAATAAACTCTAATAACATCTGAACAATGGATATTAGTATTAGCAATCTTACCAGCATCCAGCCCTTTTTAAAATGAATATGCAACTGCAACATGCTGCCTACAAAAAAACTATACAGCACTGGTATTAAATAAAGGAATATCGAAAAAATAATGTCGTGTAATAATGGAGAAAACATAAACATGCCCAGACGTATATCCATCCAGTGCAGGCCCGAAAAAAAAGCAGCAATGGTGTAACAGATGTACCAAAGGAAAGCAACATGCCGGTAGAGATAATAATTGTACGCTGCATAAATGCCGATGAACAAAAAGCATCCTGTCATGCAGGCCAGCACCAGGAAAAGATACCTGGCAGCAAAAACGTTGTCCACCTC
>JANXXM010000172.1 GCA_025350645.1 Ferruginibacter sp. | reverse complement strand
CAACGCCAATAGAATACCTTACCGGAATTTCTGCGCAGCGTGGCGATATGTTGCGTAAAGAATTAAGCATACATACTTTTAATGATCTGCTTCACCATTTCCCCCTGCGCCATATAGATAAAACCATGGTAGATACCATTGCAACCCTTAGCCCTAATAACGAATACGCATATATTGCAGGTAAATTATTAAGCCTGGATTTACAGGGAGAAGGACGTTCTAAAAGACTGGTAGGAAAGCTAAAAGACCAAACGGGCATTATAGAACTCGTCTGGTTTCAGGGAATAAATTTTGTACAAAAAATAATGCAAGCCGGGCATCAGTATTTGATTTTTGGTAAACTAGGTTTTTTTATGGGTACTCCGCAAATAGCCCATCCCGATGTAGAAAATTTTTCTACACAGAAAATGGCTGGCAAACCCACATTGGAACCTATTTATTCCTCCACAGAAAAATTAAAAGCAAGGGGATTATCTGGTAATATAATCAGTAAATTTACTTTTGAATTATTTACAAAAATTAGCGCAAAAGATATTCCTGAAAACCTTCCCCAAAATATCATAGCCCAATACAAATTATTTTCCCGTTGGGATGCTTACAAGCAAATACATTTTCCTTCTTCAGAAAAAAATTATCAGCTCGCATTACGAAGATTAAAATTTGACGAACTGTTTTTTGCCCAGCTAAGAATGAATCTTGTAAAACTACAGCGGCACCGGTTTAGCAAAGGAAATATTTTTGATAAAGTGGGAGATTATTTTAATAGTTTTTATAAAAATTATTTACCATTCATACTTACCAACGCACAAAAAAAAGTACTGAAAGAAATACGAAAAGATACAGGCAGCGGCAGGCAAATGAACAGGCTCTTACAGGGAGATGTGGGCAGCGGTAAAACAATGGTAGCACTGCTTTGTATGCTTATTGCAGCAGATAATAATTTTCAGAGTGTATTAATGGCTCCTACAGAAATTCTTGCGCAACAGCATTTTTTAAGCATTACAGCTATGTTGAAAGATATGCCTGTACAGGTGCGTATACTTACCGGCTCTACAAAAATAAAAGAGCGCAGGCAAATATTAAAAGATGCGGAAGAAGGTACCATACATATTTTACTGGGCACGCATGCGGTTATAGAAACAAAAGTAAAATTTAAAAATCTGGGCTTTGCGGTTATAGATGAGCAGCATAAATTTGGTGTAGCACAAAGAGCACAGTTAAGGGATAAAAATAGTATCCCCCCTCATGTGCTGGTAATGACTGCCACGCCTATCCCGCGTACGCTTGCACTTACTGCTTATGGAGATCTTGATTATAGTGTAATGGATGAATTGCCCCCCGGCCGCAAACCCATACACACCTCTCACAGAAATGAAACTGCAAGAGCAGCAGTAATGGATTTTATAAAAGAAGAAGTAGCGTTGGGCAGGCAGGTTTATATCGTTTACCCTCTAATAGAAGAAAGCAACACACTGGATTATGAAAACCTTATGAAAGGATATGAAGAAGTAAAATCATTTTTTCCTGAACCAAAATATTGGATAAGTATGGTACATGGAAGGCAGCTGCCGGCTGTTAAAGAAACAAATATGCAGCGTTTTGTAAGAGGTGATACCAATATTATGGTAAGCACTACTGTTATTGAAGTAGGCGTAAACGTTCCCAACGCTTCTGTAATGGTAATTGAAAGTGCAGAAAAGTTTGGCCTCTCTCAATTGCATCAGTTACGGGGGCGTGTAGGAAGAGGTGCAGAAAAAAGTTATTGTATTTTGCTTACTGGGAAAAAAGTGAGTAACGACGCAAGAGAAAGATTAAAAATAATGGTAGCAACAAATGATGGATTTGCTATAGCAGAAAAAGACCTAGAGATACGAGGCCCAGGCGAAATAGAAGGTACAAAACAAAGTGGGGCGTTAAACTTCAGGCTGGCAAGTATAGTCAATGACAGGGCAATGCTGGAAGCAGCAAGAGAATCTGTAGGCAACCTTTTAGAAATAGATCCCGATTTGGATTTGCCAGAAAATTTGCCGGTAAAAAATTTTTTATTGTCACAAAAAGGTAAAACCAAATGGAGTAAGATTGCTTAATTTTTTATGAGTAAAATTCGTAGAAGGATTGTATATATTTTGCCTTGCTTAAACTGTAAAAATTATTCTTAAAAAATAAGTTAAAACAAAATAAAAAATGTTTTTGTAAAACGTAAATGCTTTTGATCTCGTTTATAAATTGTACATTGTAAATAAAATTTTCCATTGAATATTTCTTTAAAAAAATCCTTATTTTTTTCTTTTGCTTTAGCATTTGTGCTTTGTAATATAAGTGCAATGGCGCAGTTGCAATTTGTGCAAAATAAAGGACAATGGAACAGTACTATAAATTACCAGGGCGATTTTAATACAGGTGCTATTTTTCTAGAAAAAAAAGGTTTTACAATCTTAATGCACAAGCCCGAAGATGTTGTAAAACTTGGAGAGTTTACGCATGGTGGGCAACAACAACCTACCAAAGAAAATCCTGCTAAAGATTTTATATTCCATTCTTTTGCTTACAATGTTACTTTCTTGGGAGTCAGAGAAAATCCGGTGTTGGTGCCAGATAAACCTTTACTTACTTACAACAATTATTTTATAGGAAACGACAAATCAAAATGGGCGGGGGATTGTAAAATTTATAATGCAGTTACTTATAAAAATATTTATCCTAATATAGATGTGCGTTATTATACTACAAATGATAAATTGAAATATGATTTTATCATTCACCCTGGCGGAAACCCTGCTGCTATTGCACTGCGGTACGATGGGGTAACGAGCCTGTCTGTAAAAAATAAAGAACTTATTATCGGCACCAGCATGGGAGATGTAAAAGAACTTTCTCCTTACAGCTACCAGGCAAATACAAAAGGGGATGGTAATGTAGAAACAAAATATGTGGTAAAAGATAATGTAGTAACTTTTGGTGTAAAAAAATATAATCCTGCAGCAACTTTAGTAATAGATCCACAAATTATATTTTGTTCTTTTACAGGCAGCACAGTAGATAACTGGGGTTATACTGCTACTCCAGGACCGGACGGAAGTTTTTTTGCTGGCGGTATAGTTTTTGGAAACGGTTATCCAGCTTCTACCGGAGCTTTTCAGACAACATTTAATGGTGGCCCAAATGAAGGAAATGAACCTGGTTCAGATATCGGTATTTTTAAATTTTCTGCAAATGGTGGCCAGCGGTTGTACGCTACATACATAGGAGGGCGTACGGGTAGCGAGCAACCGCATAGCTTAATTGCAGATGCACAAAATAACCTTATCATAGCGGGCAGAACCAATGCATCTGATTATCCGGAACTAAGTCCGCTAAATGTAAAAGGGGCTGGTTTTGATATAGTAGTAACTAAATTAAATGCCACCGGTACAGCATTAATAGGCTCAGTAAGAATTGGTGGCAGCGGCGATGATGGTGTTAACATAAGCCCTAAATTTAATACGCTTACGGGCGCCGCAAAAAGGCTTAGAAGAAATTATGGCGATGATGCAAGAAGTGAAGTAATATTAGATGCTGCTAATAATATTTACCTGGCATCCTGTACCCAGTCATCAGATTTTAAAGGAATAACCCCCGGTGCTGCACAGCCCGGTTTTAAAGGTGCACAAGATGGAATTATATTAAAATTTACTCCTAATCTAGATGGTATTTTGTTTGCCACCTACTTTGGTGGTGCAAGTGATGATGCCTGTTTTGTAGCAGCTATAAACCCAGTTAGCGGTAATTTATATGTAGGTGGAGCTACATCTTCAAATATTTTGCCTGGCAGTACCTCTGGGGTGGTGCAGCCAAACCTTGCAGGAGATATTGATGGCTTTGTAACAGAACTCCGGCCAGATGGAACAATTATAAGAACTACTTTTTTAGGTACCCCAGCCACTGATTTAGTTTACGGTTTAAAATTCGATCGGTTTGGTTATCCTTATGTAATGGGTACCAGTACAGGCTCCTGGCTTATCAAAGCTGCAGCCTATGCAAATCCGGGTTCCCGGCAGTTTATTTCAAAGCTATTACCCGATCTTTCAGATTATGTGTATTCCACCGTTTTTGGCTCTGGCTCTTCTCCTGAACCAAATATTTCACCTATTGCATTTTTGGTAGACCGCTGCGAAAATGTATATGTGTCCGGCTGGGGTGGCGGCATCAATACAGGAGAAGGATATGCTGCAGGAAATACTTTTAATATGCCTGAAGTAAACCCACTGCCAAACCCTCCTGCAGATGGGAGAGACTTTTATTTTTTTGTGTTAAAAAAAGATGCACAAAGCCAGCTTTTTGGTTCTCATTTTGGGCAAAACGATAATGTTAATTCCAATGGTATTGGGGATCATGTGGACGGCGGCACCAGCAGGTTTGACGCAAATGGTACCATTTACCAGGCGATATGTGCAAACTGTTATAATGGATATAAAACAAATCGGTTTATACAATTTCCAACTACTGGCGGGGTAGTTTATCCAAGAAATGAAAGTGAGGCCTGTAACCAGGCTTCGGTAAAAATAGATATGAATTTTGCAGGAGTAAGTGCAGAAATTAAATCAGTAATTGATAGTGTAGAAAATGATACATTGGGTTGCATCCCCCTTACAGTCAATTTTAAAGATATTCAGGCTAAAGGTGTTACCTATTATTGGAATTTTAATGCAGTTGTTAATCCTAATGCTGTGGATACTACCACAACCAACCCGCTATCTCAGCACATTTTTACTATCCCTGGTATCTACCGGGTAAGATTAATATCGGAAGATCTTAATACTTGTAACCTCAGGGATACTTCTTACATAAATATAAAAGCCGGGGATAATAGAGCCATATTAAATTTTACAAAGGTAAAAGTAGGCCCTTGTACCAGCAGGGCATATCAGTTTACAAATACAAGTTCTGCTCTTGCCCCTTCTTTTTTTGATAACCGGTCTTTTGTGTGGGATTATGGTGATGGATCTCCTACAGATACAACAGGAATTTCGCCATCCCTGCCACCGCATACTTTCCCTGGACCTGGTAGTTATTTTATTAAACTAACTCTTATAGATCCTGACTTTTGTAACGCACCTGTTACCAAAATTGATACGCTCCGCATAAATGATAATGTGAAAGCAGCTTTTACAACACCGGCTTTGGGTTGTGCGCCCTACACTGCTTCGTTTACCAATACCTCTTTGGCGGGATTAGGCTGGAAATGGGATTTTGGTGATCCTTCATCAGGAATTTTAAATACTTCTTCTTTGTTCCAACCCACTCATCAATATTTAAGTGTAGGATCTTATAATGTACGTTTAATAGCTTATGATTCCACCACTTGTAACAAGACAGATACTTCTTCGTATTTTACTATAAAGGTTTTGCCTAAACCTACTGCTATCGCAGGTTGGGGGCCAAATCCTCCTCAGGCAAACGTACCCGTATCTTTTACCAATAGTTCATTAAATGCCAATAGGTATTTTTGGAACTTTGCAGATGGAGAAACATCTGTAGAAACATCGCCGGTGCATGAGTACAATGCCACGGGCACTTACAAACCGTACCTTGTAGCATATAATGAAGCAGGCTGTACAGATACGGCAAACCTTGTGGTAAGCGTAATTATAAACCCTTTGCTGGATGTACCTAATGCGTTTACTCCTGGCAAGTTTGGGATAAATGGTATAGTATCTGTACGTGGTTTTGGTATTGGTAAAATGAACTGGAGAATTTATAACCGCTGGGGGCAGTTGGTATTTCAGTCTGCCAGTAAACGAACGGGCTGGAATGGATATTATAAAGGTGTTTTGCAACCCACAGATGTTTATACTTACACATTGGATGTAGAATTTACTGATGGAAAAAAAATGCAAAAAACAGGGGATATTACATTGCTCAGATAAAAAAAATAGGAAAAGTAACATTGAACAAAACAATAAAAATATTGATGATTAATTGGCTGATGCTCTCTGTAAGTTATACCTATGCACAGGATCTCCATTTTTCTCAGTTTTTTAATTCACCTCTTACTACAAATCCTGCTAATACGGGTTTTATTCCCGATGCTGATTACAGGATAGGAATAAATTACCGTAATCAATATAGTAGTTTAATTGCTGTTCCATACAAAACAATTAGTGCTTTTGCAGATGCACAGTTGTTTAAAAATAAATTAGAAAACGGCTGGTTGGGTATTGGTGGTGTTATTTTAAGTGATGTTGCGGGTAGTGGCAGTTTACGATCTACAAAGGTATACGGCTCTGTAGCCTATCATCAAATGCTGGGTAATAGTAGTTTACTTAGTGCAGGTTTTAATTATGGCTATGCAGCTAAAAGAATAGATCCTACAAACCTAAAATTTCCAGATCAGTTTGATGGTAAATTTTTTGATGGTACAAGACCAACAGAAGTTTTTTTTTCTAATATAAATGTTGATTATTATGACATGCAGGTAGGACTTAATTATGCCTATTTTCCCAGCGAAAATATTTATATAAATGGCGGTTATTCGATACATCATGTAAACAAACCCCGAGAAACTTTTTTTGGAGATAATACTGATGTTGGAAAAATCCCTATACGGCATATTGGTTTTTTAAACGCAATTTTAAAAGTAGACCCTAGGGTAATTATTAATCCTAATATTTATTTTACTACGCAAACAAAAGCAATAGAACTTACAGGCGGGCTTAATGCAAATTATAACCTGAGTGAGTATGGCGAAAGCCAGCTTATTTTTGGTATATACTATCGTTATAAAGATGCTGTTATTCCTATGGCAGGGCTGGAAACCAAAAACCTTCGTTTTTTATTTAGTTATGATGCAACAGTATCTGCACTTAAAAGTTATAATGGCTATAGGGGCGGTGCCGAATTGAGCATTATTAAAAAAGGGTTTTATCCTGGCAATGTAGATAGGCAAACACTTTGCCCTAAATTTTAAGTTATGCATTTTTTTACATAATGCCCATATCTGCAAAGCTATAATAACCTTCATCGCTTACTATAATGTGGTCTGCCACTTCTATATCAAAAAATGCAGCGGCTTTTTTTATCTTTTGCGTTATCTCCCTGTCGGCTATGCTGGGGTTTAAGTTTCCGCTGGGGTGATTATGAGAGAGGATAATAGTGGTAGCTTCTTCATCCAGCGCCTGCTTTAAAATAATACGGGGGTCGGCAACTGTTCCCGTAATGCCTCCCCGGCTTATTATTTTAAAATTTTTAACTTTAAGTGCACGATTTAAAAAAATTACAGCGAATACTTCGTAGCGGTGGTCTTTTAATGCAGTTCTTAAAAACGCAGCTATATCTTTACTTTTAGATAGTACAGTTCGTTGCAATGTCTCTGTATTGCCACGGCGCCTGCCCAATTCGAGCGCTGCCATTATAGCTATTGCTTTCGCTTCACCAATTCCTTTTACTTTTTGAAAATCTTTCAACGAAAGCTTACCCAGTTCATCCAGGTTATCGTGGCCAAGTTTTAAAATTTCTTTTGCAAGATCTACAGCAGATTTCTCCTTGTTTCCATTATTTATGATAATAGCCAGCAACTCTGAGTTACTTAGCATTTCACTTCCCTGTCGCATCATTTTCTCTCTCGGTCTGTCATCTTCTGCCCAGTTTTTTATAGAAGTTTCAGCTTTCTTTAAATTTTCCATCCGTTCTGTAAATTATTAATGTAAACTAAATGTATTTTCGCAGAATATTCATCACCAACTTAAACTACTTCATGCAATCCAACGTAAAGATCTTTTCAGGTACAGGTTCACAATATCTTGCTGAAAAAATTGCAATAAAATTCGGAGAGCCGCTGGGCAAAGTAAAAATACAAAGATTTAGCGATGGAGAAATAGGAGTAGAGTTTGAAGAAAGTATAAGAGGAAGATTTGTATTTTTAATTCAAAGTACCTTTGCCCCTGCTGATAATTTAATGGAACTTTTACTGATGATTGATGCAGCAAAAAGAGCATCTGCTTATAAAGTAATAGCTGTAATGCCTTATTATGGCTTTGCAAGGCAGGATAGAAAAGATAGACCTCGAGTAGCTATTGGCTCTAAACTAGTAGCTAATATGCTTACTGCTGCCGGTGCAGACAGGGTAGTTACCATGGATCTTCATGCTCCGCAAATACAAGGTTATTTTGATATCCCTGTAGATCACCTGGATTCTTCTGCTATTTTTATTCCATACATCGAAAATTTGCAGTTGGAAAACTTAACTTTTGCTGCGCCAGATGTAGGTAGCGCAAACAGAATAAGAGAAATAGCTACCTTTTTTGAATCTGAAATGGTGATTTGCGATAAACATCGCAAACGTGCAAACGAAATTGCCAGTATGGTAGTAATAGGAGATGTAACGGACAGGGACATTGTATTAATAGACGATATTTGCGATACAGGTGGCACACTTGCAAAAAGTGCAGGACTTATGATAGAAAAAGGTGCCCGAAGTGTAAGAGCTTTGTGTACGCACCCAGTGCTAAGTGGCAATGCTTATGAAAATATAGAAAATAGCGCACTAAGTGAATTGGTGGTATGTGATACAATTCCTGTAAAAAATATAGGATCTAAAATAAAAGTATTATCGGTAGATGAACTTTTTGCGGTGGCATTAAGGAATGCTTATGAAAACAAAAGCATACATAGTTTATTTATAAGAGGCAGGCTAAAAACAGCAAAATCGTAACTGTTTCAGGGATTATTCTTTATTCAATTATTCATTATTGATTAAATCCTTTACTTTTGCATCTCATAAAAATAAACAACAATGAAAACAATTACAATCGAAGGACAACTGAGGACCGAAAGCGGAAAAAAAGCCACCCGCCTCCTTCGCTCTCAGCAACTTGTGCCAGGTGTAATTTATGGTGGTAAAGCAGAAGTAAATTTCTCCGCTCCTGCATCTTCTTTTAAGTCGATCGTTTACACATCTGAATTTATGCTTGCAAATGTAACAGTAGATGGAAAATCTTATAATTGCATCTTGAAAGATCTGCAGTTTAATAAAGTAACTGATCTTTTAACCCATGTAGATTTTTTAGAATTGGTTGAGGATAAAAAAGTAATAGCAACATTGCCGCTAAAATATACAGGCACTCCTGCAGGTGTAAAGGCCGGCGGTAAACTGGTAACAAAAATTAAAGCCATAAAAGTAAAAACACTTCCTAAATTTTTAAGAGAAAACATTGAAGTAGATATTACTAATCTTGAATTAAACGAAAATATAAGGGTAGAAAACATTAAGGCAGAAAATATGGAAATAATGAATTCTCCGAGAATTCCTATTGCATCTGTAACAATGACCCGTCAATTAAAACAAGAAGAAGCAACAGCAGCAAAAGTTCCTGCCGGTAAAGCTGCACCAGCTGCTAAAGTAGCCGCACCAGCTACTCCTGCAAAAAAGTAAACTTAAAATAATATTAATATAAAGCACGCCACAACAGGCGTGTTTTTTTTTAAAAATTGTTTCCTCTAAACATCCTCAATCCCTTAGATAAGGCATGTATAAACAAGGATAAACTTAACTACATTTGCACACTCAAAATAAAAACATACCATAATGGGAATGGATAGGAATACAATAATTGGTTTTTTATTAATAGGTGCTTTATTAGTGGGCATGTTAGTAATAAACAATAACAGCAAACAATCTTTTGAAAAAGAACAAAAAAGAATAGCAGACTCTATTGCAGCTACAAAACCAAAAGTAGATTCTTCATTATTAAAAGCAGATAATCAAAAAGCTGACTCAATGAAAGTAGCTGTTCAAACAGCAGGTGCTTTTCAGGATACAAACGTAAAAGCGCAAATGCTAACTATGGAGAATGATGTAATGAAAATTACATTCAACACAAAAGGTGCGCAACCGCAGATAGCTGAGCTTAAAAAATATAAAAAATACGATAGTTCTAATGTATTGGTGCAGAGTGGGGGGTTTAATAAATTTACTTATCAGATAAATACTGGCAAAGGCACTGCAGAAACGGAAAATCTTATTTTTACAGCAATGCCAGTAGTAATAAATGCAGATAAAAGCCAAAGCATTTCTTTTAAAATGGCAGATAGCAGCGGCGAAAAAGAAATTATACATACGTATACCATTAGGCCAGGACAGTATATGATGGATCTTGCCCTAAACATAAAAGGGACAAAAGAATTATTTACGCAAAACAGCATAAATATATTGTGGCAATCAGAAGCTGCACAAATAGAAAAAGATCATAAATATGAACTTACACAATCACATATTGTTTATGTAAAAGATGGTAATTATGATTTTGAAAATGCATTTAAGACGAATAATAAAACACTGGATAAACCAGTAAGCTGGCTCGGTGTAAAACAACAATTTTTTATTGCAGCTATTGTAGCTAAAAATAAATTTGAATCTGCTGCCTTTGATTGGAAAGTATCTTCAGATACTACCAGTTCTTATCTTTTAAGAACCACCGCAAGTCTTAAGGTACCTTTACAGCCTGCAGCGGGTAATACATTAATACCATTGCAATTTTATTACGGCCCAAGCGATTACCATGTTCTAAAACAATATGATAACCAGATGGAAGCAATTGTCCCTTATGGCACAGGTATATTTTCTTTTGTAAAATATATCAACAGATATTTTCTTTTACCGGTGTTTGATTTTTTGCAAAAGCATATTGCAAGTATGGGCATTGTTATTTTACTAATCACTTTGCTCATTCGCCTTATTACATCGCCCATATTATACAAGAGTTATTTAAGCGGTGCAAAAATGAAAGTATTAAAGCCTGAAGTGGATGCTTTAAAAGCTAAGTTTACAGACAAGACAGGCAAAATGGATCAGCAGGCATTTAGTATGGAGCAGATGAAGCTTTGGAAAACAGCAGGTGTGAGCCCGCTTGGTGGCTGCATTCCAGCTATTTTGCAAATACCTATATTTATGTCTTTGTATTATTTCTTTCAAAGTAATATAGGCCTTAGAGGAAAGCCTTTTCTTTGGGCTACAGATCTTTCTGCTTATGATTCAATTTACAAAATACCTTTTGATATACCTTTTTATGGCGATCATGTAAGTTTATTTACGCTTACGGCCGTTATTACAAGTATGCTTATTTCTATTTACAGTATGAGCAATATGCAGGATAACAGTAACCCCCTAATGAAGTACATGCCTTATATTTTCCCTGTATTATTATTGGGCGTTTTTAATAAACTGCCGTCGGCACTTACCTGGTATTACACTATTTCTAATACCATTACACTTTTACTGCAGATTGTAATCCAGAAATATGTGATAAATCATGAAAAGATATTGGCACAAATAAATGAAAACAGAAAAAAACCACAAAAAAAATCTAAGATTGCAGAGCGTGTAGAAGCCATGCAGCAAAGCCAGCGAAAACTACAGGAAATGAAAAATAAAACCAGTAAAAATTAATGTTAACGGCAATTTTGCGTTAATATATTGTTACAAGCTGTACTTTTTTAAGTGCAGCTTTTTTTATAAGTTTTTAAAAAAACTTGTTGGCACACAATTTATTATCTTAGCACAAATGATGAAGATGAAAACAATATATCGTATGGTTTTATGTGCTGTAGGTTACTTTTTTTGTAACAATATTTCAGCTCAAAAATTGCTTAATGAAGTAGTACTAAAATATAATATTTCCATAGAAACTATTAATGGTGAAAAACCTGTTGCCAGTGCTTTAAATGGCGCTGTACTTACTATTTATCTCACTAAAGATAAAAGCAGATCAGAAATGGTAAGTGCACCCGGAGTAGAAACTAATGTTTATGATAGTAAATTAAACAAAGGATTTATATTGAAAGAATATAGTAGTCAGAAACTAATGATAACATTAACAGGAGAAAACTGGAATCAAAAAAACCATTTGAACAAAAATTTGAATTTTGAAACAGAAAATTCTACAACAACAATTGCAGGTTATACTTGTAAGAAAGGGGTAGCGCAAACAGCCGATGGAAAAAAATATGTTGTTTACTACGATCCATCAACAATTGTAGCTAATAAAACATATAATAATGCCTTCCCTCAAATAAATGGTTTGCCAGTTCAATATGAAATATCATCTGGTAACCTTATTTTTAGATATAGATTATCTCAGAATAATCTGGAATCTATTCCTATCAATAAATTCGATGCACCTAAATCACAATTTAGAGTAATGAGTTATGAAGAGAATCAGCAATTAAAAAAGGGAGAATAATTATTTTCTGCGAATTATTAGTTTTGTACCTGTGTACCCTGGGCGCATATCAGCTACAAAAACTTTTTGTTTGTAAGGGATAATATATACACTATTGCCTTTTGTGTAAGTTATAAGAGCAGTATTGTTAGATTTGAGATTTGTTGCAGTATTATAACTTAATAAAGACCCAGTATATCTTAATCCGTTTTTTAGATTAAAATTCAGATTAGAAATAAAATTAGAAGGAGCTTTGATATTAAATATAATTTTGTTCTTTTTTTTCCCTAAACCTCTGTCCGCAAATGAATTATACATCATTCCTGTTAAAAGTAATAGAAAGGGTAGTATGCGATTGTTAATTTTCATAAAAGTATCTATACAAATATAACGTTGTATTTACATTTTTAGTTCGTTTTTACAAAAAAATGTTATTTTAATTCTAAAATATTTTTTTGATGATGACATATTCTTTAAATTACAGTTAAGGAGGAAAAAAAATTTGAGAAACGATCAATACAGGCAAGACCGGGAAGAACTAAAAGAATTATTGCAACAATTTGAAAATTTAAAAGCTGGCCGAACCAACTCTTTTATAGAGGAAGAAGGTTTTGAAAGGCTTATTGAATATTACGACGACAAAGAAAAATTTGAAGAGGCATTAACAGTATGTGAATATGCCATAAATCAATATCCCTATGCAGCTTCTATCCTCTTGCTAAAAGCTAATTTATTAATACTTACAAAAAAATATACAGAGGCACTAAAAATCTTGCATAAAGCCGAGGAACTGGATGCCACGGATGCTACACTGTATATTTTAAAAACTGATGTGTATCTGGCGTTGGATATGCAGCCAAAAGCTGCAGAAGTGCTGGAAATTGCTATTGAAAATTTTGAAGGCGATGATAAAGTAGATTTGCTATTTGAGCTTACAGATGTATATGATGATTACGAAAACTTTGAAAAGGTATTTGATTGCCTGGTGCTTATTTTAAAACAAGACCCAGCTAATGAAGAGGCATTGTATAAAATTTGTTTTTGGACAGATTTTACAGGAAGAAGTGAAGAAAGCATTACACTTCATAAAGAAATTATTGAAGAACAGCCTTATAATGAATTGGCATGGTTTAACCTTGGTGCAGCATATCAGGGTATTAAACTTCACGAAAAAGCAATAGATGCCTACAGTTATGTGGTAGCTATAAACGAAAAATTTGATAATGCTTATCGTAATATGGGAGATGCATATATGAGGCTTAGAAAATACAAAGAAGCCATAGAATGCCTGGAAAAAGTGTTGGAATTATCAATGCCGGAAATGGTAATTTATGAGGCTATTGGTCATAGTTACGACAGGCTTGCAAACTTTGCTCAGGCAAGATTCTACTACAAAAAGGCGAGCCACATGAATGGTGAGGATAGTCGCATTCATTACAAGATAGCCTGTACATATATGAATGAAGGAAGCTGGCAACCTGCAGTAAAAAGTTTGCAGGTAGCTATGCGAACCTACCGCATGCAGCCAGATTATAATCTTGCGCTGGGCCAATGCTATATGCAGTTGCAAAATATTGATGAAGCCCTTACCTGCTTTGGAAATGTGGTGCGTATGCGCCCAAAAAATATGAATGGCTGGACGGAACTTTTGAAGTGTTTGTTACAGGCAGAAATGTATGCAGAAGGAATAGAATATGCTCAGTTTGCCCACGAACAAACAGATGGTAAACCTGTATTTATATTTTACAAAAGTGTATTTTTATTTGCAGATGGTAAAACAAAAGAAGCACTGCTCACTTTAGAAAATGGAATGAATATTGCGCCAAAGCTCATAAAGAAATTTCTTACTCTGGATCCCTCATTAATGCAAAACCGCCAGGTGGTAGAAATTATAGCAAGGTTTAAAAATAAAAAACGCAAATAATGATTTAGCTACTTTATTTGCCTAATCAATTATTTTTTGTTTTATACTTCTTTTTACCAATAATAAACTCACCAATTTTTCAATATATTTGCCCACTAAAATTATAGACAGATATATGAATTTCAATCTTTCTCAAATACCGGAGCGTACAAAACAACCCCGTACCCATGGTATAACAATGGTAATGGATAAAGGCTTAAGTATAGATGAAGCTAAAAATTTTATGAGTGTGGCCAGTCCGCATGTAGATGTAGTAAAACTTGGTTTCGGTACTGCTTTTGTAACTCCAAATCTAAAAGAAAAACTTGCCATATATGCATCTTTCAACGTGCCTGTATATTTTGGTGGTACCCTTTTTGAGGCATTCCTTATACGAAACCAGTTTGATGATTTTGTAAATATGTGTAATGAATTTGCTATAAAAACGATAGAAGTAAGTGATGGCTCTATCATAATACCACATACAGAAAAATGTGGTTATATAGAAAAACTCGCAAAACATTTTACTGTTTACAGCGAAGTAGGAAGTAAAGATGCAGCACACATTATACCACCATACAAATGGATTGAATTAATGAGTGCAGAGCTAAGTTCGGGTGCAACTTATGTAATAGCAGAGGCCAGAGAAGCAGGAAATGTAGGTATTTATAGAGGCAGCGGAGAAGTGAGAGAAGGATTGGTACAGGAAATACTTACACAAATACCTGCAGAAAAAATTATGTGGGAAGCACCACAAAAAGCACAGCAATTATACTTTTTAGAATTAATTGGATGTAATGTGAACCTCGGTAATATAGCACCATCAGAAATGATTGCACTCGAAGCTATGAGAATAGGGCTAAGAGGAGATACATTTATGTTTTACCTGGATAAATAATATTATAGAAAATAGCTGGAAAATTTTTTTATTACGGTAATAACCAATATACATTAATACTTACAGTTTTTCATTTGCCCGGCCTTGTTATTTTCTTTTATTAAATTAAGATTGTCATGAAAAAATACGGGCTAATCGGTTATCCGCTTGGACATTCTTTTTCTAAAAAATATTTTGAAGAAAAATTTATAAATGAAAATTTAGAGAGTTATAGCTTTGAATTATTTCCTTTAAAAAGTATTGAGGAATTTCCGGCATTGATACAATCCCAACAAGCAGCAACGGGCCTTGCTGTTACTATACCATATAAACAATCTGTAATGCCTTTTCTTACAGCAATTGATACTGCTGCAATGCAAATAGGAGCGGTGAACTGCATAAAAATTATTGAAAAAAAAACGTATGGTTTTAATACAGATCAGTTAGGATTTGAGCAAACATTTTTACCCTTGTTACAGGTACATCATACAATGGCATTGATATTGGGCACAGGAGGCTCTTCTGCGGCTGTTCAATATATTTTGCAAAAAAATAGCATCCCATTTTTATTGGTGAGCCGAAGTGATGCCGGAAAAGAAAATACCATTACCTATAAGCAAATTGATGAAAAAATGATGCAGAAATATTCTATCATTATCAATTGTACCCCAGCAGGCATGTACCCGCAGGAAAATGACAAGCCTCATTTACCTTATCATCTTCTCACGTCAAAACATTTACTGTACGACCTTATTTACAACCCGCCAAAAACAGCTTTTTTAAAAGAAGGAGAAGTTCATGGGTGTGTAATTAAAAATGGATTAGAAATGCTTGTATTGCAGGCAGAGGAAAACTGGAAAATCTGGGAGAAAAGTGAATAGTAAAATCACATTACATCATTATAATTTTTCGGTTAAGATCACATAATCAAACCTCTAAAAATAATTTATGTATTTAGAAAAGCTATAAATTCTTCCGGCAAAACAGAAACTTTTTTATTTTTATAATTATAGCAAATCATTCCTGTTTTAGCCTTTGCTATTAAAATGTTCTTATCCCCTCTGGTTGTTGTAATTTCATAATATATTTCAAAACTTGTGTTTTTAATTTCACCTGTATAAATATTTACAGACAGTATATCTCCGTAAAAAGATTCTGCTTTATATTCTACAGAAAGATCGCCTATAATAAGTGCTGCACCTGCAACATCTAATTCTGTATATTTTGCAGATGCCAGCCACTGCACTCGTGCTTCGTGTACGATGCTTACCATGGCATCGTTACCTACATGATTACCATAATTAAGATCAGTAATTCTAATAGGAATGCTTGTACTAAAAATTATATTTAGAGGAATAAGCAGTTTTAATCGTGCCATAAAAATTCACTTCAGGTTTTGTGTTCAGGAATATACTCGCTTAAAAAATAAATAAGCTTTGCCAGTGCTTTTTTTCGGTGACTGTATTTATTTTTTTCTTCCATTGTCATTTCTGCAAAAGTTTTCTCATCTCCATCGGGTATAAAAATACTATCATAACCAAACCCGTTTGTACCTTTTTCTTGGGTGTGTATTTTGCCAGTACAAATACCCGTAAACTGATATTCTTTATTATCTAAAATAAGTGATATAACCGTTTTAAATTGTGCTGCTCTTTCTTTTATGTTTTGCAAATTTTTTAATAACAATAAAGTATTGTTTTTAAAGTTTGCTTCATCACCCGCATATCTGGCACTTCGCACACCCGGTGCACCATTTAACGCATCTACCTGCAGCCCTGTATCTTCACTAAAACAATGCTGCTGTGTAAGGTTGTGTATTACGGTAGATTTTTCTTTGGCATTTTCCTCCAGCGTATTATGAGGTTCGGGAATATCTATATCAATACCTGCTTCTGTGAGTGTAATAATTTCTAACCCTTCTGTGAGTGCTCCTTTTATTTCTTCTATTTTATTTTTATTATTTGTAGCAAAAATTAGTTGCATAATTTTATTTTAAGTAATACAAAATATTTTTTTTAAAGATAGCCATAACTGTTTTTTTTGCTCCTTATCCCCTGCTAAAATTTGTAATGCAGGTGCACATAAATATTGCTGGTTATTGTATTGCTGTACCTGGTAGTTTGGTATTTGTACGGGGAAGCCCAGTTCCTGCGGCAGCGTTCCCAAAAAGAGTACAACATCTGGTGCAAATGCTTTAATCAACTTTTCATAAAATGCTTCATCAGCAGTATTACAATTTACTAATGCAATATCTTTCATTGTAATACTACATGCACTTAATATGTTCATTAAAAAGCTTAAATCAGCATCACCTAAAAACAATTGTGCTTTTTCATAAACCAATATCAAAATGTTTTTTTCATTTGCACCTAAAAATTTGATGTCCGTTGTATTCTCTTTTTTAAGAAGCTGTCCATTTTTTTTTACCGATGTATCAATTAATGAATATGGGTATAATTCTTTTACCAAAAAAGGAGAAATCTTTATATTGTCTAAGCTCATAAAACAAATTTTGGCATTAAATTTTCGTTTCTTTACGTAAAATTAGTAATTATGATTGCAGCTGCAGATTTTAATATAACAAAAGCGGAAATAAGCAAACTAAATGATATCAATTTAGAAAATATTCCTTTTGGAAAATACATGACGGACCACATGCTGGAAGTAGATTATGAGGATGGAGAATGGAAAACTCCTGAAATAAAACCCTATCAGCCACTGCTTATAGAACCATCTCTTGCAGCTATACATTATGGGCAATCTATTTTTGAAGGCGTAAAAGCATATAAAAATGAAGCTGGAGAAGCATTTATTTTTAGACCACAGGATAATTTTAACCGCTTTAATAAATCTGCAGAGCGCATGCAAATGCCTCAGATACCAGAAGAAATTTTTATAGAGGGTATGAAGCAATTATTAAGACTGGATACCAACTGGATTCCTGCTAAAGCAGATCATGCGCTTTATATACGTCCCTTTATGTTTAGTACAGATGAAACCATTGGGGTAAAACCCAGTGAAAAATATAAGTTCATGATTATTTTGAGCCCTACAGGGCCATATTACGCTACACCCATGCGTATTTATGTGGAAGAGCAATATGTACGTGCTGCGCCGGGTGGTATTGGTTATGCAAAGGCAGCGGGCAATTATGGAGCAAGTATGTACCCTACAGCCCAGGCAAAATTAAAAGGTTACGACCAAGTATTATGGACAGATGCTTTTGAACATAAATATGTGCAGGAATGCGGTACAATGAACGTAGTGTTTATTATAGGAAACAAAGCAATAACACCAGATCTTTCAACAGGCACTATACTGGATGGCGTTACACGGGATAGTGTAATTGTACTGCTAAAACAAATGGGATTAGAAGTAGAAGAAAGAGCATTAAATATTGACGAAGTAATTGAAGCACATAAAGCAGGTATGCTCAAAGAAGTATTTGGTACAGGTACTGCAGCTACTATTTCTCTTATAAAAGAACTTCGTTATAAAGATTATGTGATGACTTTTGCTGTTAATCAATGGACTGTAGCACCTACCATAAAAAGTTTATTAAATGACATTCGGTATGGAAAAACAGATGATACGTACGGTTGGATGGTAAAATTGTAAGAATCGATAAGGTATAAGAAGTAAAAAGAATTCTTTTAATAACCTATTTTGCTGCTCATGTGGGTAAAATATGATTTAATTTAAATTTTATTTTACTTTTTTAAAACATAAATCATACCTTTGCAGTCCGAAAAAAAAGGTTATATAAATGCCAACAATACAACAACTGGTAAGAAAAGGAAGAGAAATTATTAAAGCTAAAAGCAAGTCGAGAGCTCTTGACTCCTGCCCGCAGCGAAGAGGTGTATGTACGAGAGTATATACTACTACTCCTAAGAAACCAAATTCCGCACTGCGTAAAGTAGCTAAAGTTCGTTTAACGAATAAAATTGAAGTAATTGCATACATACCGGGTGAAGGTCATAACCTGCAAGAACATAGTATTGTTTTGATACGTGGCGGCAGGGTAAAAGATTTGCCAGGCGTGCGTTACCACATTGTGCGTGGCAGCTTAGATACTGCAGGAGTAAAAGACCGTAAGCAAAGCCGTAGTAAATATGGTACAAAAAAAGCTAAGAAATAGTATTTGTATATCAAAGAGAAGATGTTAGATACAAAATATTAGATAAGAACAAGTTGATAAACTTGTTTAATTAATACTTGATAAAATAGGGTTGAGTAAAGTTTTAAACCTTGAAGAAAATCAGCCCATAAACTAAAAATTAAACAACAATGCGTAAAGCACAAGCAAAAAAATTACCCTTAGCACCAGATCCTAAATTCAACGATAAGTTGGTTACCCGTTTTGTAAATAACATTATGTGGGCAGGTAAAAAAAGTGGTGCGTATATTATATTTTACGATGCGCTGGATAAAGTTGCAAAGGTAACCGGTGAAGATGGATATGAAGTTTGGAAAAAAGCATTAACAAATATAACCCCCGGTGTAGAAGTAAGAAGTCGTCGTATTGGTGGTGCTACTTTTCAAATACCAGCAGAAGTTCGTCCTGATAGAAAAATATCTTTGAGCATTAAGTGGATGGTACGCTACAGCCGTGAAAGAAACGGGCGAAGCATGGCAGATAAATTAGCTAATGAGATTGTAGCTGCAAGTAAAGGTGAAGGTGCATCTTATAAAAAGAAAGAAGATACACACCGTATGGCTGAAGCTAATAAAGCTTTTGCACACTTTAGGATCTAAATTTTTATGAATTTTATATAAAAGCTACTCTTTAAAAGAGTGGCTTTTTTTATTTTAGAGCCCTATAAATAAACGGAAAAACTTTAAGAAGCATTTTCATAATTTGTATTTCCTGCTTTTAGTAATATCTGTATTTTTTTTTTAAATAAACACAGGTTTAAAGTATAAATAAAATTTTAAAAAAGGCTGCTGATTATGATGCAAAAATGCTGCGTTTCAATATTTTAATTTCTATTAGATTTAACTAATTTAGCATTATTTATTTTTACTGCTTATACTCGTAAATATTATTATTAATAGTCCTTTTAAAGAGTCCAATAAAAGATTATCTGGTTTTTTAAATGCAAAGTATATTCCTGCGCCAATGCCTATCCACCAAAAACCGAGTAAGTAACACGTAAGCTGATAATTTTTTTTATTATACAGCAGCCAGATAGCCGCACTACATATTAAACAAACAAAAAGGAGAAACCAGCCTGTGAGATATCCAAGGAATGCAGTATCCTTATTATAAACTACGCCAAATTTTTGCAAAGCATATACTGGAAAAAAGAATGCGCCTGCACAAAGTACAAGTTCCAATAGTAATGCTACTATTAATATTACCATTAATATTTTACGTACCATTTTATTATTTTAAGCTGAAAAACCAATTCAATTTACGATGTTATGAATAAGAAAATATTCCAGATATCAAAAATCTTACATTGTAGTTTTCATAGTGAAATATTTATATCTTTAAATTTTAAATAACTAAATGATTTTTATAATGAAAAAATCTGCAATTACTGTTTTTCTTTTTGCCAGCATTGTATTTATACTTTCTTCGTGCAGTGGTGCTGGTGGCAATGGCTATGATATAAAAATGAGACTGAATAAGGGCGATAAGTTCAGCCAGAATACGGAGATGGATATGGATATGAATATGACTATTGCCGGCATGGCAAAAGATATGAAAATGAAAATGAGTACAGGGTCAAGTTTTGAAGTGGGAGATAGCTCTGCAGCGGGAAAGGATATAAAAATCACTTACAGCAAAATGAATATTAAAATGGATATGGGGCTAGGTGCAGGTGTAAATACAGATTCTATAATGAACCAAACTACTAAAGGAATAATAGGTAAATCTGTAGTAATTACGCTGGCACATAATAAGATTACTGATGTAAAAGGTTTTGATTCCCTAAGTGTAAATTCCGGAGATACTGCATCTGTAAAACTCATGCAAAAAATGTTTTCTAAAGAAAGCCTTAATAATGCATTCGGAATAATGTTTAATATTTACCCAAATAAAAAAGTGAAAGAGGGGGAAAGCTGGACGGCAGATAATATAATGGATGTATCTGGAATGAATATGAAAGTAAAAACAAAATATACTTTACTAAGGGTAAAAAATGATATTGCAGAAATAAGCATTGAAGGAACAATTGACAGTAAAGGTAATATGACACAGGGTGGTATGAATGTGGATATGGATATGAAAGGAACACAAAAAGGTAAAATGAATATTAAACTCTCAGATGGTTATTTATCCAGCGGAAATTATGATATGGATATTGAAGCCGGCATGAATATAATGGGACAAAAAATGCCGCTTAAAATGAAAGCGATTGCAGTAATGACCGGAGAATAATTTACAATATTCCGGAAGTAAAATTCTTTATTATCTGTAAAAGGAAGAGGGAATAATATTTAAAAATTTAGCTTCAAATTGTTTCTATGAAAGGCTGATGCCATTGCATTTAGTTGGAACTAAATTTATACTGAGGTTGTTAATTTAAAAAGTTTTGAGGTGAAAATTTCGTAAGGGCATAATATTTTGTCTTTTATGCTTTATATAAATTAAGACTGATGGTCAATGTCCACTTCTGGAACAGTAACAGGTTTGAAATATGCGTGCTTTTGGATATGCGAGGTTACCAACTAAGGCGGAGAATTTAAATCTTAATAGGAAATATAAATAATAGATTACAAAACCTTCTTAGCTCATTAAAAATTTAATGGAATAATTTACAAGCACACCAAACGAATAAGATAATAGGGCTTTATATTTTATAAAAGCTACTTTCTACTAAGGTTTTGCAGCGCATTAAAATGAGTTTTATTCATCCTCCCAAAAAAAATCACCACTCAAAAAAGGCGTTGATCAACATCATTAAACAATAATAATTTTTAAAATTTTGGGCAGGGTATGCCTTTGCTTTCGGCTTTCTTTTTTATGTATATCACACTAAACTCGGAGCCGCCACGGTTGCCGGTGGCTGCTTTAAGGCTGCTAATGTTTACATCGTAACTAGCACCTATTCTAAGGCTGCCAACTTCCAGCCCGAGGTAGGGAATTATGGCATCGTTAAACCGCAGCCAGCTTCCTACAAATACATTGGTAGGGTTATCCTGATCGCCAGTGGCATTAACCGAAACTGCAGCACCCACAATGGTTTCGCTGGCTTTGCTTTGTATTTGGTGTATGGCACTGGCATTTATACTTACCACATCATTTACAGGGAAGGTGCCGCCTGCATGTATTGTAAACCTGCCGGTGAGGTACCAGCTTTTATCTTTAAAATTTACTTTTGGCCTATTGATGTGATACATAGATACACCTGCATAATAATTATTTATTCCATTGCTGGATCCGGAAAATAAAACGCCTGCATTAAGGTCTGCATAATTTTGGTTGGTGCCATTGGTTATAATATCCTGCGTGGTACCAGTAAAGCCATTCTGGCGAAGCATATCTTCAAAAGTAAGTTTGCTCACATCCAGCACTAAGCTGCTATATGTTCCCTGAAAGCCTGCGCCTATAGTGTTGTAGCCATCTTCATCTAACGCTTTGTGGTACGACATGGAAAGCGATCCGTAATTTAATTTCAACTGGCTATTTGCACTGGCATCTGTAACGCCGGATATGCCAATACCAAACACATCATTCTCTGGTATTTTATTTTTAAGAATAGGAAAATCAAAAGAGCCGCTGCTGGTTACATAAGCCTTGGGTATGGAGGGCCACTGGTCTCTGTGGTTTACGGCAAGCCGCCACTGGCCATCAAACTTACCCGTAAATGCAGGGTTTAACGTAAGGGGAGATGCAAAAAACTGCGAAAAGTGCGGATCCTGCGCCAATAATGCGTTTGATACAAAAACGAATACTGCTGCTAGTATAATTTTTCTCATTCTTGATAATCTTAATAATTTAAAGATACGGAAATTGGTTAAATAGCTGCCTTAAGGGCTTATAAAACTTAGTGTGAATAATTTAAATGGTTATGTGGTATGCTGCAGCTTAGGAAAATTGAGGATATATTTTTTAGGAGCTTGTTATTTTATTGATGTGGTTTGCCGGTGAGCGTATAAAAGATTTTCTTTGGTGAAAACCTCTTCAGCGGTTGAAAACCTTAATGGCAGTTGAAAAAAATTATTTCTTCGTTTTACTAGATTTTTATTTAGCCGGCTTCGGGGATTAGAGCTGCCGCCGGGGTTAGCTGGTCATTTATAAAAAAGAATAATTTGCAAATACATACAAACACTTTTACTTCTGCATTTTTGTACCATACGCAAGGTCGCCAGCATCGCCAAGGCCAGGTATAATGTAGCCTTTATCTGTAATGTTTTCATCAATATCGCCACACCATATTGTAGCTTCGGGTATGGCGTTTTGCAAAGTGTTTATGCCCTTTGTAGCTGCAATGGCGCATACCACATGCAGTTCTTTTATATTGCCCGCTTCTTTTATAAACTGTATAGCTTTTACCAGCGATGCGCCTGTAGCCAGCATAGGATCGCTTATGATTACAATGCGACCCTCTATAGGCGGACAACTCATATACTCCAGCGCTATTTCAAAACTACCATCATCGTTGTGTTTTCTGTAGGCGCTTAAAAAAGCATTATCTGCACGGTCAAAAAAACTAAGCAGGCCATTGTGCATGGCCAGCCCGGCACGCAATATCGTAGCGAGTACAGGCTGGTCTTTAAGCACTTTACAATTAGCCGTACCCATAGGCGTGGTAATAATTTTATCTTCCGTTTCCATTTGCTTGCTTATTTCGTAGCCCGTTACCTCTGCAATACGCTCCAGGTTTCTGCGAAAACGCATCCTGTCCTGTTGTATATTAATATCCCGCAGCTCACTTACCCAGTTGCTCACCAATGAATGTTCTTTGCTTAAATTATGTACCATTATTTATTTAAAAATTATTTTGAAGAATGATTAGCTGCAGTGTTATAAACTCTTTTATATCTTTTTCATTTTCTCTTGCCAAAACTAAAATAAAAATATTGCTAATCTTTATTTTGATAAGTTTATCTTTAAATACAAATAATTTATATGAGAAAGATATTTTTTTTTATAGCAATTGTTATAGCAATTGCAGCCTGTAATGATAAACGGGATTATGATGTAAATACAGATAAGGGGTACGAAAAAACAAAAGAAACACTGGCGGAAAAAGAACAAAAAAATCCTGTTTCGTTTTTGCAGGTGAGCGGTACAGATAAAAAAAACCTGCTAGGGCAAACGGTAGTAAAAGGCACTGTAACTAATAATGCAAAAATTGTAACATACAAAGATGTAGAATTACTGCTTACGTTTTACAGCAAAACGGGTGCGTTGTTAGAAGAAGACCACGAAACAGTATACGAAAAAATAGCGCCGGGCGTAAGCAAGAATTTTAAATCAAAATTTTTTACACCAAAGGGAACCGATAGTGTAGCCATGAAAATACTAAGTGCAAAGTTTTAGGTTATTTTTCTTTTTAGCCCGGCAAAAGCATCAGCAGTGTGGAGCTGCATTGGCGTCGCACTCTTGTACATTTGTTTTTTGTTGAGCAAAGAGAGCATGTTTTTTATGAATAAGTAATTATGAATGATGAGTTATGAATGAGGAATTACAAATTGAAATTGTAAATGGTCAGTAGCTAATATTAAGTTGTCCGTGGTTTGCAGTACATCATACATCTTCCTAGGTCAATTCTAAACAACAAACCCGCTTACCAATTTTCCTTCTCTAAAAGATTACGCTTTGCAGTTCAAAAATTAATACCAACTTTGTCAAAATTTTTTGGAAATGCAAATACAAATATTGAAGTCTAAAGTACACCGGGCAGTAATTACAGAAGCTAATTTAAATTACGTAGGTAGTCTCACATTAGATGAAGACCTTATGGATGCTGCAAATATGGTGGAGCATGAAAAAATACAAGTAGTAAATGTAAACAACGGGGAGCGTATAGAAACCTATCTTATAAAGGGCGGACGAGGAACGGGCGTTGTATGCCTAAACGGGCCTGCAGCTCGCAAAGGTGTGCAAGGAGATGTGGTTATCATAATCTCTTATGCCCTTATTGATTTTGAAGAAGCTAAGCAATTTAAACCGGTAGTTGTTTTTCCTAAAGAAGGAAATAAACTTTACTAATTAAGGTAAAAAGTTTTTTTAATAAAAACTATATTTCATTTGGGTAATAGGTATAGGATATGTATTTTTGCTGCCCTTAACTAAGGGAGAGATGCCTGAGAGGCCGAAAGGAACGGTTTGCTAAATCGTCGTACGGGTTAAACTGTACCGTGGGTTCGAATCCCACTCTCTCCGCAGATCATTAAAATAAATAAACACCGGTAGAACTTTTTACAGTTCGGGATGTAGCGTAGCCCGGTTATCGCGCCTGGTTTGGGACCAGGAGGTCGCAAGTTCGAATCTTGCCATCCCGACCAAGAGCCCTGATTTATCAGGGCTTTTCTTATTTTTCGGACATTTTTCGGACATATTTTTGGTACTCCAGTTTACACAACTAACTCCCATAGCTAGAAACGGACAAACATATGTTAATAATATGGTTAAACTTATTTCGCTGTTTTCAACGAGATCTTTGGTTTTAATTAATTATATTTAGAATTCAAAAAACCATTAATTATGTTTGATCAAATCTTGGCTTTAGTAAAAGAACATTTTGGTGCCAATCCAGCAGTAGCCGATGCGATTCCAGCAGGTCAGCAAGACGCTGTACACAATGAAATAGCCACTCACATAACAAACAGCTTAACCACACAGCCTGCTGCTGCTCCAGGGGGAGGATTTGGAGGGATATTATCCAAACTTGAAGACAGTTTTGCATCCGGAGGGCCGGTTGTGAGTGCTATTGAAGGCAGTTTATTTAGCAGCCTGACCAGTAAATTTGGATTACCCCCATCTGTAACAGGAGCAATTTCGGGTGCGCTTCCGGGTCTGTTGCAAAAGTTTGCAAGTAATGCCAATGCACCTAAATAATGTAATAGTTACCCACCAATTAAAATCACATAAACAAATATTGTTATGAAAAAATTCATATTGTCTGCATTACTTTTTTGTGGGATGTTCAGTTTGAGCTATGCCCAAACAACCCCTGCTACAACTAATGCAAAAACTGAAAAAGATATAAAAAAATCTACCGGAAAAGATAAGAATGGGTCACCTGACATGCGCTTAAAGGCTAATAAAGATGCAAAAGCAAATGCGAAGAAAGCTAAAACTGTGGTTACACCACCTACACCAGCACAAAAACCTGCCACACGTGTGGTAACTCATACTGTTAAGCCAGCACCGGTGGTAACATCACCAACTGTTAAACCAGTAACACCTCCGGTTAAGCCAGTTGCCCCAACAGTGATAAGACCCAGCACAACTGATAAGGTAATTGTTACTGACGACAAAGGAAGGACGATTTATGAAGGTAAAAAAGGGGGACACTATTTTATAAACAAGAACGGCAACAAAGAATACGTTAAGAAAAGCTAATAAAAGAAAGGGCCTTGTATAAATAGGTATAACCAGAAAGAATAAACGTAAAGCGGAAGATATAAATTCCGCTTTACTATTTTATAGAAATTAACTATCTACTCTTCAATAACCGCTGCACCTGGTGCATTTGTTTTGACGGATTCAATGCCATTTTCCTGCCTTCATTTTAAATTGGTTGTGTCTTGTCCTAAAAAAAGTTTACACTTTTTGTTATTAATACTGATACTAGTTTGAAAACAGGCATTAAATTCCCTGTGTCTGGCATTACTAAATGCTGATTACCGAAAGTGAATCTTTATAATAAGGGTCGTTCCTTAAATGTTCTTCCCTTTTTAAAGAGTCTGCATCAGCTTCGTTATAAAAGGCAAGCTTATCTGCATTCTTATCATCTTTCAAATTAGCATTAGGTAACTGTAGATTTAAGCCTTGCTTATTTTCAGCAAGGGTTTTGTCTATATTTCCCTAGCCACCACCCAATGCCCAAAATGCCATTGTAACAAATGGGATAACCAGCACCGGGAGTATCAGCATCATTCTTCTTTGCCTTAAAAATTTGGGAGAATGATTTTGTTTCATGTCATTTATTTTTTTGTAAGTAATAAGATTGTTCAATTAATGTAAGGCTGTCGAAAAGCCTAGGCCTGTTCTTTATCAAATCAGGATGTTGTTGTTTATAGGTTTGTACCTGCTGAAATTCATCTTCAGTAATCAGATACAGAATTGTATTAGCCTGAATAGTTTTGGGAGTGCTAATTGCCTTGGGCATGATTGCTTTTGAATTTGCTGGCGGCCTGAATGAGTTAACTATGGCAGTAATGCTTAGTCCACCAAATAAAATACAAACACCAGATAGAAAAAACCATTGCTGTTTTTGTTTCCATTTTTTTGTCTGGCTTTCCAGGTTGTTTGCAAACCAACTTTGAGATTTTAAAATTCCATTGGCAATACCTTTGGCTGCTTTATCAGGTATGTTTGTTTCATTGATATTTTTCTTAAATAATTTCATCGGTTCTCCGTTTTGATGTCTTTATTTTCAATGGTTTCCCAGCGTTCAATTAAAAAGCCATGAGGATTATGTTCGGAACGGGAAACATTTCTTAAATAACCTTTAGTAATCAGGTTTCTGGTTACAATACTGTTTGGCCTTATTATTCTTTCGGTGATATAACAATTAAAGAAATAAGGCTCCGCCTTAATGTTTACGGTAATGCTATCAATAGAAATTTGCTGGCTGATATTGCCTGCAATAATGTTGGAATAGTATCCAGTTTCTTTTAAATTGTCGTATTGAGTTTTTGCAGAACCGTCAGCCATGTAGAGGGCTTTTACAATGTTCTTTTCTATTACTTTTTCATCCGGGTCGAGGGTAAAAAAATAGGTGTGGAATAAACTTATATGGCTCTTGGCTTCCACCAGCACATTCTCTTTTCTCTTGGATGCGTAAGCTTCCATGGCCTGGTCGCCGGCAAGTATGTAAATCTTGTCCTGTACCCTGGCAGATAATTCGTAGCTCTTATACAATACAAAGCCGCTCAGGAGGAAGCAGCTTGCTACTAATAGGAGAGAAAATCCTTTGATATGCCGGAAGGCAGTATCTATATTTTTTGTTTTCTGAAACATCACTCACACATTTACTTTCACACTTTAATAATGTAAGCAAATATTTTTCCAAGAACAGATAATTAGGGGTAAACGAGGTAGGGCTACCCCCGCTGCTTGAGTAGAAAAAGTTTAAAGAATGACCAGAGGAGTTGAAAAACACTTTGTAGTATATTGTACCAAAACAACTTTATTTCAAAATAATAAGATATTTACAAATTTTTGCTCTATTTAAAGCCGAATAATTTAGGAGGGGTTCAAAAATTATAATTCCAAAAAGAAAAAACAATCTGTTCAGTTTAATACTTACACAGGAAGAGAGTTGTATAGTGTTTAACATAATGGTTTGTAAGTTTTTCTGAATATGGTAAATATTTTTTATAAATATAATGCCTAAAAATTTGGTTTGTAAAAGAGTTGTCATAAATTCAATTTATAGTTAGATTAACTACCACCGAAACAATTGCTAATGCGTTTTACGAAAATTATTTTCTTTATCACAGCATTAATACTACACTCCGCTTATTGCTACGGACAGCAACAAAATAATATCAACAATACAACCAATAATATATATTTTGTTCAAACAGATTCTGGGCTAATCATAAATACTTACACAAGAATATCTTGTAAATCTTATTCATTTTTAAGCGTATTTATTCCAAATGCTAATGAAGAGATTAAATTAGTTGCACAAAAATCGATAGTACAAACTACTATTCCCAAAATTAAATTTCTTACTATACATGGTAATATATCATACGATTATTTTTATCGTTCCAAAATAGATACACCAATAAATCAACAAAATTTTCAACAGCATACAGAACGTGTAAGTTTAGATATATTGGTAAAAGAAAAGTATCCTTTAAAAGTTGCTTTTACGGCTAGACAAAGTAACTCACCCTTTTTTAGAAATTTTATAGATGCCAATTTTAATTTTGACAGGTTCATGTACAATAAAAATATAAAACAAAAATTGCTGGATAAGCTGCAAACTCAATTACCTGTTTATAAATATCCTGATCTGGCTAATGTAGAAGCTAACTTAAAAAAGCAGTTAGATGATTATTCTGTACAAAAAAAATGGCTAGAAGATCCATTTACCCTACAAAAAATAGTAGAAGAAAGGGAGCGTATATATTATAAAAAATTGAAAGAAAGAGAAGATTCGTTACGACAAGTATTGCAAAAAAAATACGCCAATGATGTTACAGATTTAGATAAAGAAAAAAATATTTCAGATAATGCAGGCGCCAATAAAAAAAGATTGATAGAAAAGAAAGATACAATAATTGCTTCTTTTAAAACAAAAGCTGATAGTGAATTGTATCCATTTGCAAAACTGTACGAAACAAAAAAACAATCACTAGATTCCCTTGAAAGAAAAATAGAAAATACGAGAAAAAAAGCAGATAGCATCAAAACAATAGTTCAAAAAAATGTAGTAAGCATACAACAAAAAATATACAGAGCCACAAATGAAAAAGAACTTAGAAAAATAGCATGGGAAAATGGTTTATCAATGAATTCAAAAGATAAACTAGAGAAAAGATTATCTGCTATAAAAACATTGGGTATAGGAAGAAGTATGGTAAATTATACTGAACTAACAGCTCAGAATATTACCGTAACTGGTGTAAATGTAGAGTATGACCCATCTATGTATATAGCTTTTGCAGCAGGTAAAATTGACTATCGTTTTAGAGAATTTTACAATAGAAATGCACAAAAAAATAATCAATATTTGATAATGGGTAGGCTAGGCTTTGGAGATAAAGATAGGAGTGCCATTATATTTTCTTTATTTGAAGGTAGAAAAAATACATCTCAGTTTAGTTTATCAGATAGCATAAAAAATTATGTAAACATAATGGGTTACTCTGTAGAAACCATTTACAAAAAGGATGAATACACTTCTCTAAGTGCAGAGTTTGCGAAAAGTACCAAGCCTATAACAGGCAGCTTACAAGCCAATAAACAGTCAGGCGCATTACTAGCATTTAATGACCAAAGCAATATGGGTATAAACATAAAAGCACAAACCCGAATATCAGAAACGAATACCAAGCTAAGTGGTTTCTTTAGAAAGACTGGAGAGAATTTTCAATCTTTTAGTTTGTTTAGTTACAATACAGACCAAATAGCATGGTTAGCAAGAGTAGATCAAGCATTTCTAAAAAATAAAATTACCCTTACAGGCATGCTTAGGAGAAATGATTTTACCAATCCATTTGTAGAAAAAACATATAAAACTAGTACTACGTTTAAAAGCATATTGTTGAATGTTCGTTTTCCGAAATATCCATCAGTAAGTGTAGGATATTATCCTGGTACACAATTGTATTCCATAGATAAAGAAACAATAAGAGAAAGTGCGTACTATATACTCAATGGTACTGCAACCTATAGCTACCATTATAAAAATATTGGCATGAATTCGTCTGTCATTTATAATAAATATACTAGTCAGGCATCTGACTCAGGTTTTGTGTCATACAGGGGTGTAAACTATTATGCATCTCAAACAGCTTTTTTTAGAAAACTACAAATACAAGCAGGTGGTGCTTACACAAAACAACCCGAGCTCGAGTATCATACATTGGAAACATCTGCAGATTATGCACTCAAAGATTGGCTGAAAATAGGTGCAAGTTTAAAGTATAATGATATAAGTGGAGGTGATAATTATTGGGGAGAAAGGGCACAATTGTCTGTCGATTTTAAACAATTTGGAAGTATACAATTTCAATACGAGAAATCTTATTTGCCAACAATGTACCGATCGTTATATCCTGTAGAAATTGGCAGAGTATCTTGGTACAAATATTTTTAATTATGATAAAGAAAATACTTTTTTTAGCATTATGTACAGCTCCTTTTTTTACAAAAGCACAGGTAACTATTAATGCTCAATTACCGCCAGCAGGGTTGGTACAAAAAGACCAACTTTGGAATCTGGTAATAACAAACAATAAAGCAGATGTGATAGATGTGAGTATAAAAATGAATTTGCAAGATGCCGTAACAGGGCAAATTGTGTTATCCGCAAGCACAGGAAACATCCTAATAAGTAAAGGTGTAAAAATTATAAGTGTTAAAGATATACAGCCTATTTTGTATAATTATAATGTGCAAGAATTATCAAGGACAAACATACCAATGGGAAATTATATAGCTTGTTACAGGATAGTGAAAAATGATGAAGGGCAAGATCTTTTAGGAGAGGATTGTATAAATATAAATATAGACCCGTTAAGTCCTCCGCTATTAAATACTCCTGCTGATAAATCTTATATTCAGACTCCTTTCCCACAGTTTAGTTGGATGCCGCCGGCTCCCTTTGATATGTTTAATAACCTTAGTTACGATTTATTAATAACCGAATTATTATCTGGGCAAAATACCACCGAAGCTATACAATATAACACTCCCGTTTATAGCAGAACCAACATAAACCAACCTTACGAAACGTATGCAAGCAGTTTTAAAAAACTAGATACCGGTAAAACATACGCATGGCAAGTAATTGCAAAAAATGGATTGAGTTACGCTGCTAAAACAGATGTATGGACGTTTAAGGTAAAAGCTACAGAAAAACCCACAGCATTCTTAGATGATACATATTTTTTACTAACAGATAATTTCGTAGGAACATATAGAATAACAAGCGAAATTTTGCATATTAGATATTATTCCAGAGATATACCATACTCGGGTATTTTTCTACTTAGTGACGAAAACGGAAATGTAAAAAAGAAAATAACGAAACAGGTTGTAACAGGAGATAATTATTTTGACTTAGATCTCAATATTAATTTTCAGCAAAATAAATTGTATAAATGTACACTCGTAGATTTAGAAAATAAAGGACATATCTTGATATTTAATATTAATAAAAAATAAGCGTATAACGTATGATACAATCATTATCGAATAAATATAAAAGCCACTCTGCGTGGATGATGCTAATAATTTTTTATTGTCAATTATTGTGGCCAGCTATGTCTATGGGAATGAAAAATGGAATAAATAATGTTTCTAAAAGCTACAACATTACCAGTTTTCAGAAGGATTCAAAGTTTTCAAATCCTAATAATACTTTGAATGTGTTAAATAAAATTAGATATCCAACAAAAATACTAAACCATAAAATAAATAAACTCACTCTAAAAATGCCAAGCATACCACTGGCTTCTCAGAAACTAAATATTGGTGGACCTTCTGCACCAGAAGCATCTTCTTTTAAAGCAGTTGGCTCTAATAATTTGGTAAATCTGGCTACAGGTGATTTTTCATATAGTGTTCCGTTGTTAGATGTAGGAGGTTACCCTGTAAATTTATTTTATTCAGGCGGTGTTACGATGGAGCAAGAAGCAAGCTGGGTAGGGCTTGGGTGGAATATAAACCCAGGTACTGTAAATAGAAACATGCGTGGAGTGCCAGATGATTTTAATGGAACAGATTCACTCAAACAAGAACAAAATATAAAGCCAAATCGAACTTGGGGTGGTGAGCTAGGTGCAGATGTAGAATTTATTGGATTAAAAAAACCCGATTTATCAGTAGCACTTGGGGCATCAATTGGATTTTCATATAATAACTATTTGGGTCCTGCATTAGAGCTAGGAAACAAAGTATCGCTTTCCATATCTACCGCTGAGAATGTTAAAGGAGAGAAATCAGCGCCAACTAGTCTTGGGTTAACAGCTGCTTTAGGTGCTAAGTTAAGTTCAAGATCAGGCTTAACATTTTCTCCCTCTTTAAATGCAAATATTGCACTAGGCTATGGTCGAGTACAGGGAGGGGTAGGTTTGAGCACCAGTTATAATTCAAGAACGGGTATAAAGGATTTAAATATAACAGGAGAAGTAAAATATAGTTCAAATATCCTTAAAGATAAACCTTATGGAGCCGCAGCTTCAAGTACTTTAAATCGATATACTAAATTATCAGGTAGCACAACAATCACTTTTGCAAAACCAAGTTATTTGCCGGCTCTTAGGATGCCTATGCAAAATACCAATTACTCAGGCCAGGTAGAACTAGGAGGTAGCTTCTGGGGAATTAGAGGCTCAGGAACAGCACAAGGGTATTACTCAGAATCTGTGGTACCCGACGAGTTTAAAACAATGTATAAACCAATAGTAGGTTATATATATTCTGAGAATGCAATGAATAATACCAATGCTGTAATGGATTTTAATAGGCTAGGCGATGCCGAGGTGACACCCAATACACCCATTATCTCCGCTCCTCAATATAATTATGATGTTTTTTCTATACAGGGAGAAGGTACAGGTGGATCTATTAGGGCATACAGAGGCGACATGGGTTTTGTGAGAGATAATGTTACCACATCAAAAGAAAAAAACGTATCTGTAGGAGTTGATATCGCACCATTATTTCATTATGGTGTAAACGTAAACGTAATAAAAACGCCTACAAGAGTAGGTGGGTGGGAAGATGGGAATAATAAGCTTAAGCAAACCTTAGCTTTTAAGCCTAAACAAAACAACAGTTCTTTCGAAAACGTATATTTTAAAAACCCGGGAGAATCTACGGTTTCGAATACAGACTTAATAAATACAATAGGAGGAGATAACTTGGTGCGCTTTAAGATAGGCGGTAGTTCAGTTACGCCAACCATAGAGCCCTTGTTGGAACAATTTGATAAAAGAACTATTACTACAAAAGGAGCTGCTTTACCAATCAACAATACTATTTCCTTACCTAATCGAGACAAACGTACGCAGGTTATCACCATGCTTAATGCATTTGACGCATCAAATATTGGTTTAGATAAATCTATCATCAACACCCCAGGCAACTTTGACGGATCAAATAATTTAATAAAAATACCGCTTCCTAGAATAGATAACATGAAAAAATCACATCATATTTCTGAGATTGATGTGTTGGAACAAAATGGTATGCGGTATGTGTATGGCTTACCAGTTTATAGTATCAGGCAAAAAGATTTTACCTTTTCTGTAGACGCTTTGCCTACCAATGCTAACAATAATTTAGTAAGCTATACGGTCTCTGAGCCCACTATATACTCAGAACATATGGGTAATAAAGCCAGGCTTGATGGATTTGTTCAAACACAGGAAACGCCCGGATACGCCTCGTCTTTTTTGCTGACGGGTTTGTTGTCTCCGGACTATGTAGATGTTAGCAATGATGGAATCACAGAAGATGACCTTGGGAGTGCAGTTAAATTTGGCTACAACAAATCTGACATGAACCACAAATGGCGAACGCCTCGAAACAACACTGCTGCTAGGATAGCACATTTTAATGATGGTATTCGTACGGAAAAGAAAGATAATAAAGCTACCATTAGTAGCGGGGAAAGAGAAGTTTGGTATTTAAGTACCATTGAATCAAAATCAATGATTGCTATTTTTAAAACAGCAATACGCAATGATGCAAAAGGGGTAAACAGTGATTTAGATGGAACCATAAATGCCAATGAAAATGCTAATAAAAGATTGGCACAAATCGATCTTTATACAAAATCTGAAATTAAAACAAAGGGCTATGCCAATGCCAAGCCTATAAAGTCCGTGGTATTTAATTATGACTATTCGCTTTGTAATGGAACACCCGATAATGCAAGCGGCGGAAAACTTACTTTAAAATCTATCTATTTTTCTTACAATGGCCAGCCAAAGTCTAACAAGGATAAATATGTATTTAATTATGGAAATATCACTTCTCAAAATGACAATCCCAGCTATAGTTACAATGCTTCAGACAGATGGGGTACCTACAAACCTGCATTAGATTCGTTGGGTGCAGCAAACAACATATCAGGGCTTAGTAATTTAGACTACCCCTACACGCTCAATGGCAACAACGACAAGGCAAAAGACGATAGCTATGCATGTGCATGGAGCCTGAAAAAAATACTGTTACCATCAGGTGGCCAAATGGAAGTACAATATGAAGCAGATGATTACGGCTACGTACAAAATAGAAGAGCATGCAATATGATGAGTATTGCAGGCTTAGGAAACAGCACCAACTTTTCTGCCAATTCAAATATGTACAGCGGTACAAATAGTGCTTACGATAATAATTTTGTATACATACAATTAAAACAACCTTTAATTTCCACAGCCCCTGACAAACAAAGGCAAGAAATATATGCCAAATACTTAGATGGTATGAACCAGGTAAACGGCAAATTGCAATTGGCACTAAAGCTCCAAGTATACATGCCAAAAGGTTTAGAACCATTGACTGTATATCCTGAGTATGATGATTATGGTGTATGCCCAAATAGTGCGAATTATATGTATGTGCATTTGAAAACGACTGATGGAAGCCCATTAGTTACTGGATCTCTTGGTTTTTTAACAGAAAATATACCTGGGCAGGCTTTTGAAGGGTATGATGTAGATGTAGATGGCGTAGCAGCATTTGTACAAGTTGCTGGAGCTATGCTAAATAATCTTAAAAATGCGTTTAAAGATGTAAATCAACAGATGCGTTCTGCGCCAAAAGGGAGAGATATTTCTTTAGCAAACTCATTCATAAGACTAGCTAGCCCTACTAAAACGAAATATGGCGGTGGTGTAAGAGTAAAAAGCGTAAGAGTAAGAGATAACTGGGATAAAATGAAAGGGCAATATGTATCTGTTTATGGACAGGATTATGAGTATAGTACCACTGAAAACATCAATGGCGTTCCTTCCATTATCAGCAGTGGAGTTGCCAGTTATGAACCCGGAATAGGAAGTGAAGAAAACCCCTTTAGGGAGATTTTAAGTTTTAGCAATCAGATGCCATTAGCATCTGCACAATATGGCGCCATAGAAATGCCTATGCTCGAAGGGTTATATCCATCACCTAATGTGGTGTATAGCAAAGTGACTGTTCGGTCTATACACAGAAAGGGAACACATGGTGACTCTACAGTAAGATCAGGTATTGGAAAACAGGTAACAGAATTTTACACCGCAAAAGATTATCCCTCTTATTCTTCTTTTACGCCTATGAATAGTGTGGACTATAAAAAGAATCCATTTCTTTCTTTTTTCTATAAAGAAATTATAAATAGACGAACAATCTCGCAAGGCTTTTTAGTAGAAACGAATGATATGCATGGTAAAATGAAATCTCAAATCGCCTACAGCGAAAGTGATGAAAATACTCCCTTATCTGCATCCTATCATACCTATAAAAATACTGGCAAAAATGGGCTAAACGATAAGGTGGACTTTATTTATAATAACCAATCAGGTGCTGTAAGTGCAGGGATGATGGGAGTGGATATGGAATTGATGACAGATGTGAGAGAGTTTAGCGTGAAAAGTAATGGGCTTAATGGACAAGGGCAGGTTGATATATTTTTAATACCGATCCCCCTTCCCCCATTTGCATACCCTTTATCAGTACCTACCTATTTCCCCTTAAAAACATATGTAGAAAATACCTACAGAGCCGTTACCTGTACAAAACTAATAAACTATCATGCTATAGATGATAGTGTAATAGTAATGGATAAGGGCAGTATAGTAAGCACAAAAACTACAGCCTACGACGCAGAAACAGGAACACCACTCGTAACAAAAACTGCTAATGAATTTAACGATCCTATTTATAATGTAAGCTACCCTGCACACTGGGCATATAGTGGCTTAGGATTAGCATATAAAAACATAGGTAGAAGTTTTACAGGTGTAAGTTTTAATAGTGGAAAAATATCTTTGCCACAAGCTACACAAGACGAAGCTTTTGAAAGTGGAGACGAACTCTATGTAACCAAACAATCTGGCAGCAGTAGTACTTGTGTAGCCGTATCTACCCCTGTATACAAACTTTGGGCTTTTGATAAAAATAAAAATACAACTGCCCTTACAGTACCCGTAAAAGATTTATTGTTTATGGATAGTATTGGCAGACTATACACTATGAGTAGTGCAGATATTACCATCGTAAGAAGTGGTAAAAGAAACAATGTAGTACTAACGGTAAGCACCGCAACAGCTATGCAAAACCCTATACAGAATGGTGTGTTGCAAATAAATAATACAGCTAACATTGTGAGTGCAGCTGCCATGGCGTTTAAAGAAAAATGGCAAACAGATGCAGATGTGTTTAAGAGATATAAAACTATTGACGGAATCAATTTAATTGCAAATGGAAATTTCACATATGGATTGACCAATTTTAATACAGGATATTTTTATAATAATACTTCTAATACAATTTCTGGTGAATTAACTGTTAGAACTAATCCTAATAGTTGGAATCCAAGTTTTTTAAATTGTTCTGATCATACTACAGGTAACGGAAACTTGCTAATTGTAAATGGATCAACTGCAGCACCTTTTTCATCTGCCTCACAAATTTGCTCTCAAACTGTAAATGTGATTCCAAATACAACATACACAATATCATTCTGGGCAAATTCTTTATACAATGCAAATCCTTCTAATATTGCTGTACAAATAAATAATATTACGCTTGGTACATCTCTTCAATTATCAAGTACTACATGTATGTGGACACAAAAGTCATATACCTGGAATTCTCAAAATAATACTACCGCTCAGCTAACTTTATTTGATTTAAATACTTTGGTAGGTGGGAATGATTTTGCAATTGATGATATATTTTTTGGTATAGGTAATGAATGTACAAAATTAGAAGTAGAAGACTGTAGTGGTTACCTCGAAAAAAGTATAAACCCTTACGTAAAAGGTCTTTTAGGAAATTATAAACCATATCGCAGTTATACTTATTATGGCGATAGAAATGAGACTGACCCTAGTATAACCACAACCATACGCAAAAACGGGTATTTACAAAGCTTTGCTAACTATTGGAATTTTAATACCAGTAATAATTTAATACCAAACGAAACAAATACCAAATGGGTATGGAATAGCGAACTTACCAAAGTAAATAGTAAAGGGCAAGAGTTGGAAACCAAAGATGCATTGAACCGATATACTGCGGCGCAATATGGGTTCTTTAAAAACATGCCTGTTGCAATGACACAAAATGCTAGGTATGGAGAAAGTTTTGCAGAAGGGTTTGAAGATTTTAATTACAAAGAACGAATAAATACGGGTGTGCAAGATAGCTGCCTAAATAATAAATATGTTTCTTTTTTACAGGCCAATGATGCTGTTATTGTTTATCCAAATTCTATTATGAATGGCCATAGTGGGGCTGGTGCTTTAAAAATAAACGCCAATGTTGCAAGTATAGAAACTTTAAAAATTGCAAATAAGAATATCGATCAATATAATTTTAATATAACAAATGATACATCAAAAACTCTAATGGTTCCCGGTGGAAATTTTATAATAGAATCTGCTCCATCTCCAATACAAAACAACACTATCCAATATCCATTATTTAGTAACTTTGGAATGAATAGCTATCAAGGCATTAACATCTCAACTCCAGGAACTTACGGTTCTTTTAATTACTCAACAGAACAATATTTTGAAGTTATTAATTCTGGTATTTATCGTGTGTCTTCGCTTTACCATGCAAGATCCGATTTTCCCAATAGCGGAACCTCCAATTATAAGTGGGAAATTTCTTCAATAGAAACTCAAATGACTGTGCCTCAAATACCCATTTCATTTTTAAGTTCAACAAACGGTGGTGAGTATTTTGCAAATGAATCTAAAGATGTGTGCCTACAAATTGGAAAATACAAACTTAGGGCGAGTTGGGGTGGTTTTCAATGGAATTCCTGTGGATTTCCATGCGGCCCAGGTTTGACTACCTACAATTATCAGATAGATCTGAATATACCTTTAATATCTTATAAAAATACGTCTACTCAAAATGGTTGTATAAAATCCTTGCCTATCGTAACTACTGACTCAATGCGCAATCCAAACTTTTGTCTCATTCCCAGCAAACGCATGCAATTTTCCGCATGGGTGCGAGAAGATTGTCTCATCCCATGCACCAAAACAGACTATACTAATAGCAATATTGAAATATGGGCAAATGGAGCAAAGTTAATTAGTCAAATGGCTACTAATGGACCTGATTACAACATTAAGCGCACAGGAAACATCATAGATGGATGGCAAAAAATAGAAGGAGAATTTACCATACCTATTGGAGCAACTACAGCAGAAATTAGATTTATAAATAGCAACACTGCGCCTATGTATGTAGATGATATACGCATACACCCTTTTAATGCCAATATGAAAAGTTATGTATATGACCCACGTACGCTAAGGCTAAGTGCAGAGCTTGATGAAAACAACTATGCAAGTTTTTATGAATACGATGAGGAGGGGCAACTCGTGAGAGTAAAAAAAGAAACAATACAAGGGATAAAAACAATAAAAGAAACAAGGAGTGCCAAGCAAAAGTTAGTGACGGATGTACAGTAGGTGTTTCTTAGGAATTGGGAATGAGGAATTGGGAATTAGGTATTGGGAGTTTCGGGTTGCAGCTAATTGATTGTAGTTTGTAATTATATATTGGTTAACGGTTTGTTGAAATAGATTTTTATTTTAAACATTATTATGATTAAAAAGAATAAGATATTGTTTTTTACATTATTGGTTTTACCAGTAGCATCATTTTGCCAACAAGTTGTGTTAGATACTGCTGCACTTGTAAAGACTTACACGCAAGTAATGTCATTTTCCAAGCAGCCGTATTTGCATTATACTAGCATTACAAAACTAAGTGCTACGGTAATATTACAACCAGAAGATACTATGAGTACATTAGGAGATTACTATATAAAAGAAGCAGAAATGTACAGTAATAACAGCACTGATGAAGTATATGTACAAGATAGCTTGATGGTACAAATAAGTAATACCAGAAGAACGATATGGATAAGTAAAATACCTGTGGGGCGCAAGCAGGAACAAATGGCATCATCTGTGGATGGTAAAGGCGTAAAGGAGATACAACAATTGTTGCAAAAAAACTATGTGCTTAGCCAAAAAAATATAAACAAAAATACGAGTAGCATATCTTTTGAGTCGCATGTAAAAAATGATACAAGCAATAAACCCTATAATGCCATTATACTTACTTATAACCCAACAAATAATTTACCAAAAAGCATTTTAATTATCGCCACCATTCAATACCCTGCAAATGAGGAGGCTATGGCATCAATACAAGAACAAGGTATAAACAGTAGTAAGATATTAAAAGAAATAAATGGGGTAAAAATATTGGAAAGAACACAGCAAATGATCGTAACATTTACAAATATAGAAGCAGGAAAAGATAAAGTAATGGCCATGCCACGGTATGCAGCATGTATAACTTATGATGCAGTAAAAGCTATGTATGTAGCAATAGGCAAACATAAAGATTATGAGGTAACGAAATTATTTTAATGTAAGTAAACGAATAACGTAGTGTATAACAATATTTAAATAAGCATATCAGATAAAGTTTAAAATTATTATTTATGGCCGCCATAAATAAAAAAAGTAAATAGCATGAATATGAAAAATAGCTACTTAAAAGACCATCTATTACAACAAAAAATTTGGCAAAAATTGCTTATTTTGTCTATCATGTTTTTGTTTGCGCAAGTAAGTTTTGCCCAGTTTGAAGAAGGCAAAACTAATAGTTTTACCAAGCTACCACTCATTATTGGAACAGGGATATTAACAGGTGCATCCAATACTTATACTTATGCTCCCGACGCAGCTAACAATGAAATTACTTCCAACGTAAAAATAAAAAACAATATTACGCTGAGGATAAATGAAAATCTAGCGACACCATTTTTTGCAACAAATTTTACTGCTACGGTATATTATACAGTGGTTACAAAGGCGACCGCTACTAGCAATCCTGTTACTATCCCTGGCTCGCTAACGGTTAACTATGACAAAGCATTAGGTGCAAAATATACCTCAGTATCTTACAAAACACTTCCTAGCTCGCAAGTAGTTACCCTTACAGTAAACTCTGTTAATATAACTGGTGCTACAGGTTGGAATCCGCTTACGGTTTTATCGTTAGAAAATAATATTACCGAAATACGTTATTACGATTTACAAAATAACCTTGCTATTGTTAATGCCCCAGTTTTACAAACTCCTGATGCACTGTATGTATCATGGTCGTGGCCTGCTGGTACTAACCAAAATATGAAACAATTAGAATGGGCTTGGGTAGAAAATGAAATGGCAGGTTTTTACAACGATTCCAACAATGTGTTTAGCCCCGATTTATTACTTGCAAACAATGCCACGAGGATAGATTTGGACTTTGCCCAAGATAATTTTAAAATACCCATGTTGTACGACGGTGTAGGAAAATTATATTATAGGGTACGCCCTACATTGCTTAAAAATAGTGGCGCACTATTAATAGGCACATGGACAGCATCACAAGTTTATGCATTTAATGGACATGACTCTACATTAAATTGGCAAAGCAGTACAAGTTATGCAGAAAATGGAAAATCAAAATCGGTTATACAATATTTTGATGGAAGTTTAAGAGGGAGACAAACCGTTACAAAAGATAATACCACAAATAATACAGTTGTAGCTGAAACAATTTATGACCTACAAGGCAGATCCAATATACAAATATTACCAACTCCTACACTGGACAACAGTATTCAATATTTTACAAATTTCAATGCCTTTAAAGGTATGGCCGCTAATGAAGATCCTGCAAAATATTTTGATCTTACCCCTGCGGCTATACAGTGTAATGGATCTTATGCATTGGATACTACCAAAGGAAATGGTAAATACTACAGTGCCAATAATCCTTGGCTGGCAAGCGAAGCAAATGCAAGGTATATACCAAATGCAAATGGTTTTGCTTATACCGAAACAAGATTTATGGATGATGCTACAGAAAGGGTACGAAGTCAAGGAGGTGTAGGTGCTACTCATCAAATAGGGAGCAATCATGAAACCAAATATTATTATGGCAAACCAAACCAAACGGAGATAGATGCATTATTTGGTACAGAAGTGGGAGACGCAAGTCATTACAGTAAAAATATGGTATTAGATGCCAATAGCCAAGTAAGCGTGAGCTATACAGATATGCATGGGCGCACCATTGCTACAGCTTTAGCAGGTGCAGCACCTGCAAGTATGAATGATATAAGTACCAATGGAACGGACTATCCACAAGCATCAGGCGTTATAACCAATCAATTATTGACACCTTTTACAAACCTAATAAAAGCAAATAATACCATTGAATCTGTAAGTACTATTCTTGCCACAAACCCTACGGCATACAATTTTACTTATAAACTAGACCCATCTATTTTTAGCCAATTTAGCTGTACCAATCAGCAAATATGTTTTGATTGCAAATACGATTTGCAGATATCTATAAAATCAGAAGACTGTGGAACAACGCCTATTTTGCTAAATTATAATAATATACAAATACAACCCGTAGGTACAGCCTGTACAACTTCTGCAGGTTTTTCGGGCATGGGCAAAACAAATGTAAAGCAAATAGATACCACTATTACACTAGGCATAGGCTCGTGGGTTGTAAGAAAAACGCTTACTATAAATGACTCTATGTATCAAATAAGAAGGGATAGTGCATTAAAAGTATTTCTTTGCAAAACACAGCAAAATATTTATGACTCTGTTTACAATGTTTTATACACTACATCGGGCTGTGGTTTGCCTGCTAATAATACCGCAGCTTGTGATAGTTGTAATATTAAGTTAGGTACGTTTAATGCTTACAGAATAAATTATTTAAATTCTATGGGCATACCCACGTATAGCACTTTATACGATGCGGTAATTAAAGCACAGTACAGTGCAGATTCTTTGGATTGTGCAGGCGCATGTGGCGGGTTAAATCCTCAACTTACTACATTAAAAAGTCTTCGTAGAACCATGCTTTCAGATATGATGCCATTTACAGGGCAGTATGCTATTAGATTAGATTCTATGAATGTACAAGGTACTGCAGGACCTGATTATACGAGGCTAGAAGCGAAATACAATATTTTTTCCGACAAATATAATGGAATTATTCGAGTGCCTTATTACCGTTTACCTATTGCAGAAACGGGTGCGTTGTCAGATTATTTTTCTGATGTAAATGTTGTAGATGCATTGGTTGAACCACTTGGAGATAGGCATATTATTTTAGATACCATTAGCCCACCAGTATTTACTTCCTTAGCATCTATTACATGGCCAAGCAGTTTAATTTTTTATCACCCAGAATTTAGTAAACTAAAATTTGCAGAACAGAATTTACAATCTTCTTATGATTGGTTTGACAATGTGCAGGGTACAGATAAATATTCTATAGCGTTGTCAAAAGGATACACAGATCCTTTGAATGCTGGAGGGACAAATACTTTAAATGCAGATCCATTCTTTGCTATCCCCGCTAATGCTAGTATAAAAACCACTATGAGTAACAAAATTAATATTGGTATTGATGGCTCAGGTACAGCAGGAAATTATCCTTCTATATGGCAAATAGCCAATAGTATGGTGATGTGTACTGGAGCAAACAATGGAAACAATACGGTATGTAGCAATAGCAAAACACAGCTAGACCCCTCCATTACAACAGATTCATTGAAGAACTTTGTATGGGAACAATTTCGGTCTATGTATTTAAGTTATAGAAATGAATTGGTTTTAAATTATATAGATAACAATGCTATAAACGCACTTAGTGCACTTGATAAAAGTGCACTCATTGCAAATGGTAAACAAATTGTTTTTGCAAACCAACAAAACTTAGCCGTACAAAGTGGATTAAGCGGAACAATATGGACAAATATTACCCAAGTACCACCTGATACTACAGGATTAACCGCAGCAGGCGGCGCCGCTACACCTGCCATAAACAAATGCGAAGCACAAAGACCAGCTTGGAAAGCTAGGCTAAAGCAATGTGAACAATTTAAAACTATTTTAAGCAATGCTACCAATGCTGATACGGTAAGGGTAAATAATATCATTAATAAAATATGCGATGGATTGGTATTAGTATGTAACAATTCCATTACAACATGGCAACCTTTTGGTGCAAGTAATGTAAATCCTACATATACAGGCAGCCCACAAAACTTTGAAGAAGTAATAAACAAAGTGCTAGCAGATAGTGGTATAGTAATAGCACCTGGTACGAGTTATTTTTGTAATCCATACACAATTGATTATCCAAAACCTTATGGCTTAAACCCTACATTGTATCCAAACTATACAAATACGATAGATAGTTGTGGCTGCGAACGCTTTGCTGCATTAAAGAGAGAGGCAGGGGCAGACTCTGCAACGCTTTTAAGGATGAATAATTTTTTAAGGGTAAACTACAAAGATACACTAAGTACTGTTCTATGGGCAGGATTTCAAAATTGTAATGCTGCGTTTAGGGATAGTTGTACTAAAGTTGCAGGTACTATAGGATTTTACGTTGCACCTTTTTTTAAAGTAATTAATGCGACAAATGGTAATGCAATTTTTGGTAAAGGGCTTTGCCAACCCGCTGTTATTATTAATATGATTGTACAGACAGGTTCTATGACTGTAAATTTTGCGCATAGCACATTGTTTACTAATTGCACACTATTTATAACGGATGTAAATAATAATATTTTATATACTCAAAATATACCATGTACTGCAACACAAGTTGTAGTAAATGATTTTAATATTAATCCTTGTAATTCTTATAACGCATATATAATAAGTTCTGGAAGTGATCCATTGGTATGCTCTAGTGGTACTGCTACTTCAAATATTTATAACTATAAAGGTTGCAAAGCACCAATTTGCGATGTTCCATTTGTAAATAATATAATTGTAGATCCAGGAAAAATGACAATTACCTATGGATGTTCTACTAGCTATAGCAATAGCATATTGTACATTACAGATGAATTCAATACCATTTTATATAGTCAAGTTCTTGATTGTTCACTAACACAAGTACAAATTTTTGATAAACCAATAGATCCTTGTAAAAAATACAATTCGTTTATTATAAGTGATGGCGGCAAAGCCCCATGTATATCTGTTACATCTAATCTATTTATTTACAATATCTGCCCCACACCAGTATGCCCAGGGAAACCTATAATAGGTTTTATAAGAGCTGTACCCCTTATAACTCCTAACGGCACTCAAGATATAACGCTAAACTACAGTATACCAGCAGGAGGAGTTAACTGTACTTTACAGGTATTTGGCTTAACAGCTACTGGCATAAATACCCTTATATCTACACAAGCTATTTCTTGCAACAGCACAAGTTTTGTAATAAATTTACCCAATTGTATAAGATATCGCTTTTTAATAAGCAGTGATTATACAGGTATAAGCCCTACCTGCGGTATTTTGTATTCTGATACAGCCAAATTAGATAGGTGTACGATACAAAATTGTATCAAAATATTTACACCCATCACATTACCATCGGTAGTGATAATGCCTAGCTTTATAAGATGTGGTTATGTAAAACCATGTATTACTTGTGGTAAGCTAGATACGCTTACCATAGCATTTAGAACATTGTATGCAAATTGTGCAGGTGTGCCTTATATATCAGATGTAACAGCAACTACTGACCAAACAAATCAAAATGCTCTTTGGGCAAGATACCTTAATTACAAAACAGGTTTTGGAAAAACAGCACAAGATTATATTGCTGCTTATAAAACTTGCCATCCTGCTACAGGTGTAGCGCCTGGTAACGCTAGCAATGCATTGTGTGCATTAAGCCCAGCAGCAAACTCGCTAGAAGGTTTGCTAATAGCAGATACTACACCTTGCCAAGCTGTGCAAAACCAAACCATATTTGCTACGCAAACAATCTATCAATTACTAAAGGATTCCCTAATTGCAAATTTTGATGCGCTGTACAGAGCAAAATGTTTGGGTGCAAAATACACTGAGCAGTTTTATGTAACGTATCAGCCAAAGGAATACCATTACACGTTGTATTACTATGACCAGGCAAGTAATTTGGTGAAAACCATGCCACCTGCCGCTGTAAAGCCAAACTTTGGAATCGCATACTTGGCAGGTGTAACCATAGCAAGAACCAATGGTGCAGATGCAGCCAATACCCTTAATAATGAAGCACTAGCTACTCATTATCGCTACAATAGTTTGAACCAAGTTATAGCCCAAAAAACACCTGATGCCAAAACAAGTAACTTTTGGTATGATGTACTTGGCAGACTTGTAATAAGCCAAAATGCAAAACAACAACCGCTAAATAATTACAGCTACACATTGTATGATGTACTTGGTAGAATAAATGAAGTAGGGCAGGTGTTAAATAGCAGCTTGATGACGCAAGCTATTAGCCAAAATGCTTTAGATGCTGCTACAGCAGGCAGTTTAGCCAATTGGTTAAACACAAAACCTGCAGACCAAATTACCAAAACGTTTTATGATAATAGTTATTTGAATGGTAGTAATTTACTTAGCCCCCAATACCTTATACAGCAAAACCTTCGCAACAGGGTGAGTGCAACCATGTTGTTTCCAACTAGCACAGCAGGTAATTTTCCTGCTACAGATAACCATACCGCAGCTACCTATTATAGCTACGATATACATGGCAATGTAGATACGCTGTTACAAGATTTAGGTGCAGGCAATACCAATGCCATGAATAGTTTCGGAAGGTTTAAAAAGATGGTATATAATTACGATCTTATAAGTGGTAAAGTAAATAGTGTGGCATACCAGCCAGGTAAAGAAGATGCTTTTTACCATAGATACGGTTATGATGCAGAAAATAGACTCACTATTGCAGAAACAAGCAAAGACAGCCTTATTTGGGAAAAAGATGCCCAATACAGTTACTACCGCCATGGGCCACTAGCCCGAAGCGTAATAGGGCAGCTTGGTGTGCAAGGCATAGACTATGCATATACCTTGCAAGGATGGCTCAAAGGAGTAAACAGCAATGCCATAGCACAAACAGGTGGAGCTACAGCTAGTTTTGATATGGGTAAAGATGCCGCCACAGGCATAAACAGCATTATAGGGCAAGATGCTTATAGTTACAGTCTAAATTATTTTGCTAATGATTATGTGCCCATAGGTATAGGGCAAACAACAATTCCAAACTTTGCCCAACCTTTTACAAGTAATAGTTTTAATCTTACAAACGCAGATGCTGTAGTAACCGCTAAGCAATTGTACAATGGCAATATAGCCAGTATGATGGTAAACATACCAAAACTTAACACCACTACACCAAATAGTACAGGCATATTATATGGTTATAAATATGATCAGCTAAACCGCATAAGCAGTATGGATGCTTTTACGGGATTATTAAATACAACCAACGTATTCACACCTGTAAGCACCCAAAACTATAAGGAAAGAGTAACTTATGACCCTAATGGAAATATAAAGACTTACCTGCGCAATGGTGATGCGGCAAGATTAGCTATGGATAATATGAACTATACCTATAAGCCAAATAACAATCAATTAGATATGGTATTAGATGCTGCGGCTGATGCAACTGTGGCAAATTATCCCAATTATAATGATATAAAAACGGGGCAAGTAGCAGGCAATTATACTTATGATTTAATAGGCAACCTTATAAGTGATGTAAAAGAAGGTATAAGCAATGTAAACTGGACGGTATATGGAAAAATTAATAGCTTAACAAAAACGGTAGGAAGCACCACTACAAACATTGACTATGGATATGATGCAGGCGGCAACCGCATAAGCAAAAAAGTAGCAGCAACCACAGCAGGTATTACAACCGCAACAAGCACTTATTATGTAAGAGATGCAAGTGGAAATGTGATGAGTATATATACACAAGATGCTGCCATAAATACAGGGCAGCTTACGCAAACCGAATTACATTTATACGGCAGCAGCAGACTTGGGTTATTAAATACTAATATAAATGTACAAATACTTGCTAGTACCAATGGAATTACTAACTTCATCAGAGGAAATAAGTTCTTTGAGTTATCTAATCATCTAGGGAATGTTTTAGTAACTGTGTCGGATAAAAAAATAGGCGTTGATGCTAACACGGATGGAATTATTGATTATTACAATGCGGATGTAATTACAGCAAATGATTTTTATGTGTTTGGTTCACTAATGCCAGGCCGTAAATATTCACAGGCAAATAGTAGTTATCGTTATGGATTTAATGGGAAGGAGAATGATAATGATGTAAAAGGGGAAGGAAACCAACAGGATTATGGAATGCGGATTTATGACCCACGATTAGGCAGATTTTTAAGTGTTGACCCTAAAGCAAGCAAATTTGCTGATATGTCGCCATACTGTGCAATGGCAAATAATCCAATATTTTACATAGACCCAGACGGTCAGGAAATTGTTGTACCCGGTGAAGCTGATAGGAAATCAATATTAGGATATACAAGTAAAGCATTAGGCGGAGATTATTTTTCTTTCAATGATAAAAACCAGTTACAGTTTACAGGTAATATTAAAGATTTTAAGAAAGATAAGAAGGATTTAATCAATGGATTATTAGGGGTAATAAATGCTGACTACACTGCAACAATTAAGATGAGTGGTTTTAATGCGGATGAAACAAAAATGCTTGACGACCAATCTAAGCCAAATGCGTTAGGTGAAAAAGGCGGTGGTGTTTCTTTAATTTCTATTGATAATAAAACTAACAAAATTGTTGGGGCTACAATCTTAATAAGAGAAAGTGATTTGTCGCCAGTTCCCTTGTTCAATGAAAAATACTATTACAAAGATGCCGATGGTGTTTTGCAAAGTTCCGATACAAAACCATCAGGAGTTACATCAGCTTTGGCACACCAAGCCCAACTGAAAGACGGTAGACCTGTAACGGTTCCCAATACAGCAGCAAATGTAATTTTTCACGAAATAGGTCACTTGATTTATGAAGGTGGTAGCCAGCGCGATGTTTTGAAGTATGAGAACAAAGCAAGAAAATTATTAGGTATGCCTCAACGTTCAGCATCCGACCCAGAACATCAATAAGCCTTATGAAAAAACATTTTATTTTTATATCAATATTTGTTTTGCTTGGTTGTATCAATACCAAGGCACAAAGTAGTAAACTCAAATATTTACTTTTAGAAATTTATGCCGATAGCAGTTTTATAAACTTAGATACTACAAACCATAGTGTAGGTTTTTACTCATTCAAAAAAAATAAAAAGCAAGAAATTAAAGCTTTGCCAAAGCAGATATTTTGTTTACGAAAAAACCAAAATGCTGAAAGTCTATTATTGAAAATTGATACAAAAGAATTTAATATCAATGTAAAAAGAGTTCAGGGTAAATTTGCTGTATTGAAAATTTATATCAATGCAAACGCAGTTAACAATAAGACTGACTTTCTTATAAAAAATGGAGATGTGATTTATAAATTAGCAAGCTGTACTGAATGCCATAAAATAGAAGTTATTAAACTTCCAGTTATTGTTAGCAATGGCAGTCCAACAACAGGCTACAAAGTTTTGAATGATTACATTTTAAAATAAATGCAAAAATGAAAAAGCCCCGTGAGGGGCCTTTCTATTTTACATCTTGCAAGACACCACTCAAAGCATCCTTTAATTTTTTCTTTCCTACCAGAGCATCCACGAGAGAGAAAACAATTTTCTTTTCATCGTCATTAAGTTCCTCTACGAGTTTTATTTTTTCCATTATAGAAGCATCATAAGAATTCACATCGGCCAGTTTATCATCGGTATCAAAAAAATCCGAGAGCTTCACCCCAAGAGCCTTACCAATCTTTTCTAAAGTGCTTAACGATGGCTCATTAACACCGTTCTCAATACGGCTATACATAGGGGCACCCATATCAACTGCAGAAATCACTTGTTTAGCAGTCATCCCTTTTGCTTCTCTAATGCTTTTTATCTTTTTTCCTATGTTCATTGTGCTAAATATTAACTATTGAAGCAACAAAAGTACACTAAAATAGCACCATTGGCAATAATTAAGCTATGACGTTTCTAAATAGTTGCTTAATTAAGTAATAATATATAGCTTTGCAGAATTAGCATTTAAAGCAAAAGATATTTTACGATGGAAATACAAGAAATAAAAAGCAAACTCACTTTAGTAATGCTCTTACATTATTACGGTTTAAAAGCCGACAAGCAGAACCGTTTAAAATGCCCCTTCCACGATGACAAGACACCAAGCCTGCAACTGTACTACAAAACCCAAACAGCGTTTTGTTTTAGCACCAACTGCACTACCCACGGCAAAGCCATTGATGTGATAGATTTTATACTCTACTATGAAAAATGCAGCAAACATGAAGCAATCAAAAAAGCAGCAGCGATAATAGGCGGAGAAAATAAAACTGCAGCACCGACAAAAAACAACAACACAGAAAGAACAATGTTTTTAGACAGGATGTTTACCTACTTTAAAAATGCCATCCACAACAGCCCGCCAGCCAAAGAATATTTACAAAAAAGATGTTTGGATTTTAAGCAAACAGAAGTAGGCTACAATGCAGGGCAGTTCCACCACGGCACAAGAAAAGAAGAAACACTAATAAACGAATGTTTAGAATATGGTTTGTTGTTGGACTTAGGATTGAAAGCGAGAACAGGCGATATAGCGTATAAACCCTTTGGCAAATGGTGTGTATGCTTTGCATTGCGAAACCGGGACAACAATATTACAGGCTTGTATTTTAGAAGCACATTAAACGATAAAGAGCAAAGACATTTTTATTTAAAAGACAGGCAGGGCTTATATCCTAACTACCCGAAAGCAGAAACAAAAAAAATCATTATTACTGAAAGCATTATTGATGCAGCCACATTATTACAACAGGAAGCCATCAAAAATAATTATGAAATCTTATCACTCTACGGAACAAACGGGCTAACAGACGAACATCAAAAAGCAATCAAAGATTTACAGCAGTTGGAAGAAATTATTTTCTTTTTAAATGGCGATGAAGCAGGGATAAAAGCAGTAGCGAAGTATGCACCAATGTTTAAAGCTGAATATCCAAACATAAAAATTACTAATGTAGCCGTACCGCAAAATGAAGATGTAAACAGTTTATTGCAAGGGCATAGCCCGGAGATTTTAATACACCTGATAGATACAAGAAAAGAAACAGAATTTATTTTTTTAAATGAAAAATCAATTGAAAAAGAAAATACAGGAGCCAAATTATTTATAGAAACTGCACAGGCTCAAACTATTGCCCCTACTGAAACACAGCCAACAACGGAAACAAACACCACAGGACTAAATACAAACAATCCATATAATTTAAAGTACCATGGCAATGAAGCAAATTATCAAATCAAAGGTTTTAGAGCAGAGCAAATGGATAGTTTGAAAATCACTTTACAAATACAAATCAACGATTAAAAAACTATGCAAAGCATTACATTAAAATTAGACCTGTACGAGTATAAGCAAGTAGAAGCAACCTGTAAAACCATAGCCGAAAAATTAGGTTTACGAAAAGATATTGTAGAAAATGATTTACTGCAGCTTACAAACTTATTGGAGCATTACAGAGATGTACAGCAACACAAAGCCCAGGGCAAACAGGAAAGCAAAATACAAGTGCCAGCAGCCACAGCAACGCAATGTATAACGTTTTTAAAAGAGAAGGATTTAATCAAAAGAATAAATGAGTTGATAGGCAAAGCAGGTATTATAGGCGAAGAAACCAACCGTATTTTACTCTTCATCATTGCGAGCTCTTACAAGATGCCTGATACATTACACGGCTTAATACAAGGCAGTTCAGGCAGTGGAAAAACAAGATTATTAAAAGTGATTAGTTACCTGATACCCGATGAAGATGTAAAGCGGTACACAAGAGTAACGGACAATAGTTTTTATAATCAGGATGAATATTTTTTTGTAAACAAGCTGCTTTGCTTTGAAGATTTAGACGGACTGAAAGAAGATGCACAGCTTGCCGTTAGGGAGTTACAGAGCAATGAAATATTAATTACATCCACCAGTATCAAAGACAGCAATGGAAGTATCAGAGGCGGCGAAAGAACTGTAAGAGGACCTATTGCCAGTTTAAGCTGTACCACTAAAGGAGAAATTTATGAAGATAATGTAAGCCGGAGTTTTTTAATAGCCGTTGATGAAAGCAGGGAACAAACACAAAAAATAATCCGGTATCAAAATGAAATATCCGCAGGGTTGATAGATAAAACAGAACAGAAAAAAGTTAGCCAATTTATACAAAACTGCATCAGGTTATTAAAACCTTATGAAGTAATCAATCCCTATGCACACAAAATAAAATTGCCCGAAGAAGCCCATAAAATAAGGCGTTTAAATGAGTTGTACCAAAGCTTTGTAAAACAAATAACACTACTTAATCAGTATCAAAGAAAGCAAGACAAGCAAGGCAGATTAATAGCAGAGGCAGCAGATTTACAAACAGCTTGTGATATTTTATTTGAAAGTATTTTATTAAAGGTTGATGAACTTGATGGAAGCCTAAGACAATTTTTTGAGAAGCTGAAAACCTTTATAGACAAGAAAGGCAGGGAATATAATTTTAACCGTTTTGAGGTAAGAGAAGCAACAGGAGTAAGCAAAACACAACAGCATTATTACATACAAAAATTAGTGCAGTTGGAATACATCAAACAAAATGGTTTTGCAAACCGAGGCTTTAGTTACAAAATAGTTTATTGGGATAATATAGCAGCAGTAAGAGCCAGGATAAAAGATAACCTGAACAACCAATTAAATGAACTGTAACCGAACACCACAGAACACCAATCCGAACACCAAAACCATTGACAGTAAAGGAATACAAAGCAAAACGCCTTTGGCGTTCACCGTTCTAAAAAGTATGGATATATGGGTAGACCTTCAAACATCGTAGTAGTAAATGCAGATTACAGAAAATTAGCAGAAACATTTTATCAGTACCAAAAAAGATTGGGTTATGTACCCAACAGTTACCAAGCAAAATTTAATTACCTCAATGAGTTTTTACATTGGTTAGAGTGCAAAGGAAATACAGATGTTTTAAACGTTACTGCAGCCGAAATAAAAGACTATTACAATTACGTTAGCATAAGGCCCAGCAAAAAAGATGGCGGAGCATTAAGCCCTAAAACAACTCACAGCCACATGAGAATAGTAAGAGATTTTTTTGAAATGCTTTTACAGCAGCAACAAATAAAAATCAATCCGACAGCCACACTAAAATTTTATTATCCTCAAAGCAGCGAAGAAAGAAACACCATTACACAACAGGAAGTACAACAGCTTTACGAAGTATGCAACACAGCACAGGAGAAAGCAATTTTAAGTTTGGCTTATGGTTGCGGATTAAGAGCAGCAGAATTACAAAGCTGTAATATTGAAGATATAAAATTGAGAGAAAAAATATTGATAGTGCCAAAAGGAAAAGGGAATAAAAGAAGAGTAATACCATTAAGCAACGGAGTAGTAAAAGACTTATCAAATTATTATTACAATGAAAGAGAAGCACTAACACAAGGCAGAGATTATAAACTAAACAACAGTAACCAAAATGCTTTTATGCTGCATAGCAGAGGCGGTAGAATGATGGACGATACTTACAACAAACATTTAAAAGCCTTGATAGCAAGAACCCAAAATGAAGCACTGCAAGAAAAACAAATTACCATACACAACTTACGGCACTCAATAGCAACGCATCTTTTGGAGCAGGGCATAGCAGTAGAACAAGTAAGAATATTTTTAGGGCACAGCCAGTTGGAAACTACTCAAATCTATACACACATCAATAAAAATCAATTAGAAAAACTGATGCAATGAACTTACAACAATATTTAAAAAACGAGTACAGCAAAACAAGTTTAAGCGGTTATGAAGCAATGATTAACCGTTTTTTATTGGCATTAGGAAGCAAAGCAGAAAAAGCAAGCTACACCGATGTTTTAGATTACATAGGATTATTGAGGGAACAAAATTTACATCCAAAGAGTTTAAGAAATAATTTGTTTGCCATCAAAATTTATTATCGTTTTTTAGTAGCTGCAGGAAAGCGGAACGACCACCCTTGCCAATACTTATATTTAAAAGACCAAATCAACAGAGCCATACAAGTTGAAGCATTGTATCCAAAAGAAACAATAGAAAATTTATTTGAAAGTTGGGAAAGTAAAAACAAAATCCATCAAACAAGAGATAAAATAATCATCAGTTTTTTAGTGTACCAGGCATTAACTGTTTTAGAAATTACCCAAGTAAAATGTAGTGATGTAAACCTTGAAGATGGTACGGTAAAAGTAAAAGGCAACAGTAAAAATAAAGGCAGAACATTAAGCCTGAAACCTAAGCAAATACTACTGTTCCATAACTATCTAAAGACAGAATATAAAATCTATCACAAGCAACAGAAGCCAAGCAAGCGGCAAGAATATTTTTTATTGAGTGAAGAAGGTTTGCAATTATACCAGGGTGGAATTAACCGAATGATTAACGGAAATAAAGACCAACAAAATAAACTCATTCCTTTAAAGATTAGACAAAGTGTAATTGCTCATTTACTCAAAGAAAATAATGACATCAGGATAGTACAGGAATTTGCAGGACATCGAAGGACAGCATCAACAGAAGCATACAAACAAACAGGATTAGAAGAATTAAAATCAGCGATAGATAAACTACATCCGTTGCAATGACGAAAGACAGGAAGCGGTAAAAAATAAATCTTTTTCTTTTTGTGATGATGATAATATCCCACCCCGCCAACGCAAAAGGCAATTACAGACTTGGCTTGCAGTGCCACCACTTTTTTTGTCATAGTTTTTGTAGCCAACACACTTGCAGCACATTTATTTTTTTTGCCAAACACACAAAGCCGATAAAAAAAATAAAAGAGCTGCAGCCAACACACAGAACAAAAACCTACGCCAAAAAAAGATGGTGGAAGCTAAGTAACATAACAGCATCTTATAGGTTCGCTACGCACAAAAGCCCTGCCGCAGGCGCAACACAGGGCTTTTGTCCTATAAGGCAATTATGTTAAATAGCCACTGCAAACCAGCCTGTAATTAGCCTTTGCCAACGCACCCACCCGACAGCGGTCATCACAAAAAGAAAAAGATTTATTTTTTATTCTAATTTATGCCATCTCCTTCCAGTCGGTCAATGGCAAAGCCTGCGGCAGCAAGGCAAATGATTTTTTATTTTTTTAAAAGACAAAATACACTAACGCCCTGCGGTTGTTTGCTCATTTTTTATAATCAATGCCCATCGGCTTTTGTGCTAAAGATTTGACGATTGTACAAGGGCATTAATTATAAAAAATCGAGCCGTTAGTTAGCCTCTGCAAAATAGAATGGTTTATTTTTTTCAACTGAAATCAACTGAAAAAGTTCAGATGAAAAGAAAAAAGGTAGGCTTAAAATATTATCTTTGAAACCATACAAGTGGGAGCATTAAAACTACATACAGAACAAAATTATACAGGCTTAAAAGTGGTGTATGGAGGACTGTATGAAGGAGAGAAAAGTGTACAGAGGTTTTGGAGTGTTGACCCAATAGCAAAATCATTTCCATGGAATAGCCCATATGCATTTGCAGAAAACGATGTAATCAGAAGTATAGATTTAGATGGGTTAGAGAAACTACTTGTTGAGGAAATGCATGATAAATATGGTCGTAAGACAAAAACAATAATTTCAGGTATTAGAGATATTACACTTAAAACTGCGGTGGAAATGGATATGATGTCTGCAATGAATATTAGGTTAGCAAAAAAAGATGTATACATAATTAGAAGAAAACAAGATGAAAGTATTTCTTTTGAGGGAAATGGAAGTAATTTATCAAATCAGGATATTAGCAGAATTGCCAAAGCTCCTACAGATATAGGGGAAAACGATAACTCTCTACCTGATGGGACAATGAGACAAAGCCAGGGAACATCAAGAGGTAATTTTTACAAAAGTGGATTAAAGGACAATGAAAAGAATGAGTTTTTTGAAGACCAATTCAATCAAAAAAATTCTGACCCCGTTAAGTCTGCATCTATAACAGTATTTTCAAATGAATCTGTCGCTGCAGGTACTATTACTGCATCAAGTATAAGCGGTACAATGTCGCAAACAATTGGTTCGGGTACGCTATCAAGAGTTACCAATGGTATAATAGCAGGAGGTAAAGATTTCTTGGCAAAAAATAACTTAAATGTTGGGTTTGTTGAAAGTCTCACTTTGACTGTTCCAAACAACAATGTAAAAGGTTGGAAGCAGCTTAAAAATAATTTAGCCACACAGTTTAATATTTCACCGAATAAAGTAACAATAAAATTTGACCCTGATATAACAGCTAAAGACTCCGGGTTACCACCCGGTTCAATTACTCCAGTTGACGGTTCATTACATATTGATGCTACATATTCAGGAGTAAATAACGGAAATAGAACAAATGCAGCAAAGGGTGCAATTAACCGATAAAATTTAAAAAGTGAAAATTAGATTGTTAATAATTTTGGTATGGATTTTTATTTCATTTAATTGTATCGGGCAAGATAAAATTGTAAAAATAAAACCAGACTCTATTTTTATAAGCTTTTTTTATAAATCTAAAAAAGCAACCCGATATACAAAGAATGATACAACATACTATTTAACCAAAAGAATTACTGATACAAGCTTTATGTTTAGTAAGTACCAAAAAAGGAAATTAGTTTGGTCAAAAAAAATGCAGGCAATTATTGCAAACGATAGTTTATTAGTTAATGCAAAAATGATTGATATAAAAGGAAAGTCTAAAATTATTAAGTCGAAAGAAAAATATTATTTAGGTATAGAAATCCCCTAAATAATAAGCCCTTAAAATATTAAACCGTTACATTAAAAAGTGTAACGGTTTTTTATTGTAAGTTTTTAATCATTGCCTTTAGTTGTTTATCGGAGATATTATCGAGTTCGGATTTATCGTAAATGGTAAGCAAGAAAACAGCAGTATCATCAACCACCACATAAGTAATAACCCTTGCCCCACCGC
>JANXXM010000142.1 GCA_025350645.1 Ferruginibacter sp. | reverse complement strand
TCTTATTATAAAAAAATAATTACCTCCCTGTAAAAACAGCTTTTCTTTTTTCTACAAATGCAGCAGTACCTTCTTTCATATCATCAGTAATAAAGCATTCTGCAAAGCAGGCTATTTCTTTTTCAAATCCATCTTCTTTGCCTGTCACTGCTACATTTACACACTCAATTATTTTCGCTATGGCTATGGGTGCTTTTGTTTGTATAGCTTGCAAAATTTCTTTTGTTTTGGGCAAAAGATCTTCTGCTGTGGTAATATAATTTACTAGCCCCCATTGCAAAGCTTCCTGCGCATCTGCAATTTTTGCCGTCATTTGAAGCTCCATACTTTTTCCTTTGCCCACTAATTGTGTGAGGCGTTGTGTGCCGCCGTAGCCAGGTATGAGCCCAAGGTTTACTTCTGGCTGGCCAAACTTTGCATCATTGCTGCATAGCCTAAAGTGGCAGGCCATAGCAAGCTCGCAGCCACCACCAAGTGCATAGCCATTTACTGCAGCCACTACTGGCTTGCTGCTGTTTTCTATTTTAAAAAATACACCCTGCCCTCTTTTTGCCAATGCTATTGCCTGGTCCTTATCTAACCCGCTAAATTCTAAAATATCTGCACCTGCCACAAATGCTTTTACACCAGCGCCGGTAATGATTACAGATTTTATTTCTTTATTGCCGGCTACTTCATCCATGGCATTATCCATGTCAGTAAAAACATCTTTATTTAGTGCGTTTAATTTTTCCGGACGATTTATAGTTATGATGGCAATGCCATTTTCTATCTGAAAAAGCAGGGTTTTAAAATTCATTTTCTTAATTTTTAATCGATGCCGAAGGTAAGACATTCTCTATCTTTATAGCCATGACGTTGCTCAACATTATTACCTATAGCGGCACTTTTGTATTTGCGCTTACCGGTGCACTAAAAGCCCGTCGCCACAAAATGGATATTTTTGGCGGGTTGGTGGTAGCCTTTGCCACGGCTTATGGCGGCGGTACGGTAAGAGATTTGCTTATTGGTGTGCGGCCCGTAAACTGGGTAAACGATTATTTTGCACTGGGGCTAGTATTTGCAGCATCCATTATTACATTTTTAGTAAAAGAGGGTGTAAATAAATTTAGTAAAACCATTTTTTTTAGCGATGCATTAGGCATAGGATTGTTTACTGCGGCGGGTATTGAAGTAGCCCTGCTAAACGGCGTTAACGATGCGTATGCACTCATAATGGGTGTTATCTCTGCCACTTTCGGCGGGCTCATTGCAGATATATTTTGTAATAATGTGCCGGATTTATTTAAGAAAGGAGAATTATATGCAACAGCCTGCGCCATCGGCGGCGGCATTTATTTGCTGTTGCAAAATACTCCTGTACCAAAAGATATTAATCTCATTATTTGTGTAGTACTGGTATTAGTAATAAGAATTTTATCAAATAAAAAAAGGCTGCGTTTGCCAGATATTTAGAAAGACTCAATGAGTAATTTTTTTATCTTAATTTAAAGGACTTTTCAATTTCAGCAAAATCAGTAACATCATCCTCGCTGCTTCCTATAATTTGCCTGATGACTAAAAAACTTTTTGCATTATCACTAAAACAAAAAACTTTTATTTTTCCTTTTATAATACCACCCTCATATTTACCCTCCATTAAGATTCCTTTTCCTTTATAATGCCCAAAAATATTATCTAGTGTAATGGTTGCCGGCGAGAATATAGTTGGTTTAGAAAGTGCGGCTTTCTGCCTGCTTACTACATCCGCAGTATCTGATGCATTTTCAAAAATGAATATTTGCATAAGGCTGGAAGATGTTACCGAACCAATTTTAAAATAACCCTCTGCTTCAAACTTTGCGGTATCTATAGATTGAAAAGAGAGACTGGCTGGCATATTAAACGAGCAGCGTTGTTTTTGTATAAAGTTATTTTTGGATGTATATTTTACTGGAGAAACATTACATGCCTGGCTTATTATAATGCAGAAAAGCGTGGGTATAAAAAATACTTTCATAATAATAAGTGTTGAATTTTTTTGATCTTTAAAAGTATGTTTTATTACGGCAAGGCGGGCCATTATATTTCGATGGAATGAAGTTGTAAAATAAAAAAATCCCCGCTTCTAAAAAATAGAAACGGGGATTTTTTATGATTAAAAGTGAACGAATTAATTTCTTAATAAAAAGGTACGTGCAGGGCGGCCATCAATGGATATGCTTGCTATTCTGTCGCATGTGCCATCGCCATAGTCTACAATAGCATAATGGTTAGGTCCTTCAATGCGCACTGTTCCCATATCTATATTGCTGCAGGCAAATTTCTTTTGTAAAGCGGTAACTATAGTGGCTGTACGTGTACGGCCAGCCTGGTTTGTAGTGCTGCGGTGGCCGGTTATAGAAAATACATCGTCTAATAAAGATGACGTGGATGCGCCTGCGGTTTGTACTACATCCTGCTCGCCGCTATGCAGCCAGTAGGTTCCGTTGGGTGCAGTTACTTTACCATTTATACAACTGCGGTGAAAACTTTTTGTACCAGCTGTGCTTGTATTTGTAAAAGTAATATTACCTTCTTTTTTAAAGCCGCTCACATAATAATTATCAAAGGTCATAGTAGCAGTACTGCCACTGTGCCTAAGGGAGTCGGAAAGCACAGTAATAAGTTTACCACTGCGGGTTACACCACTTTGCGACGTACAGCCTGTACCAAAATCTACCGTAATTGTTTTTGGAAAACCCTGCAATGGCGAAATGGTAACAGCTCCACAGCTTACAAAATTATTTTCATTAGGGGCTGCAATAAACCCATTGCCCTGCAAGCCTTTATCGGCAGTTACTTCATTGAGTACATCATTAGCATCCTGAGAAAGATTTTCATCTACGCCCTGGCTTCCGCTGAGTTCAAAAGTAGTTTCATATTCTGTAGCATCTGTTGTGCTGTCTGTTTTTTTGCAAGATGCCATTGATAATACCACAGCAAATGCAAAGAGAGGTAAAAGATTGTTGATTTTCATATTATAGTTTTTAAAAGTGTTAAAGATAGACGGGCGGTAAAAAAGAAAGTTTAATTTGCTGCTAAATTATAATTATACAAATGCTGTATTTTGTAAGAACGCCGGGCTGGTTACAAAAATTGTTTGCTAAAAGAATATGGAAAATAAAAGGTAGCGAAAATGAAGTGTTTCTGAGCTTTGATGATGGGCCACACCCGCTGCATACGCCCTTTGTGCTGGATGAATTAAAAAAATATAATGCTAAGGCAACTTTTTTTTGCATTGGGAATAATGTGGAGAGATATCCTGATGTGTATAAAAGAATAATTGAGGAAGGACATGCAGTGGGTAACCATACGCAGCATCATGTAAATGGAAGCCGTACCACTGATGCAGACTATATAGACGATGTTGCAGCCGCAGTAAAAAATATAGAAAGTGTGCTTTTTCGCCCGCCTTATGGCAGGCTTAGCAGGTTTAAAGAAAAATTATTATTAGCAGGAACTACACCTTATACCATAATAATGTGGACGGTACTAAGTGCAGATTTTGACCCTGCCGTTACCCCACAACGGTGCCTGGAAAATGTGTTATTGAAAACAAAAGCTGGAAATATTGTAGTATTTCATGACAGCGAAAAAGCAGCAGAAAAAATGCGGTATGCATTGCCGAAAGTACTGCATGCCTTTACCCAAAAAAACATGTGCATGAAGGCAATAACTATATAAATAAAGTTGGTAAAAAAACAATGGGCCTGGGTAGAAACCCTGGCCCGTTTTTAATCCGTACCCTATGAAAACTCCTGCTAAGATATGGAACTGAAATTTAACAACAACATTTTTTTAACATTTTTTTAAAATATTTTTTAAAAAGATGTTTAAACAATGAAAGCCCTTAAAAATATAATATGATAGATACTCATTGCCACCTTTATACCCAAGAATTTGATAGCGATATACAGCAGGTAATGCAGCGGGCAAAAGATGCAGGTGTTACAAAATATTACCTGCCTGCCATAGATAAAAGTTGTATTGCCCGTATGAATACACTGGAAAAATTGTATCCTGGTGTGTGTAATGCCATGGCCGGGCTCCACCCATGTTCCGTAAAAGAAAATTTTATGGAAGAGATAGACCATATAAAACAATTACTCACACAAAGAAAATTTGCAGGCATAGGCGAAACCGGGCTGGATTTTTACTGGGATAAAAGCTTTGCTACCCAGCAGTATGAAGCACTGCACCTGCAAATAGAACTGGCATTACAATATAAGCTGCCGCTTATTTTACATACCCGAAACGCTACGCAGCATACTATAAATGTGGTGCAGCAATATGCTGATAAAAGCCTACGAGGTATTTTTCACTGCTTTGGTGGTACAATAGCCGAGGCGGAGCAAATTATAAATGCAGGTTTTTACTTGGGCATTGGCGGTGTAATTACCTATAAAAATGCTGGCCTTGCAGAAGTGCTTGCGGGCATAGACATGAAACACATTGTGCTGGAAACAGATGCACCTTACCTTGCACCGGTGCCCATGCGGGGCAAGCGAAACGAAAGTAGTTATCTTAAATACATTGCAGAAAAAATAGCACTCATAAAAAAAATATCTGTATCCGAAGTAGAAAAAATTACTTCTGCCAATGCAGAAAATATATTCGGTGTATAAAATGTGAAGCCGTATTTTTGCGATCTTTAAAATAAAACAGAGAGGTGTCCGAGTGGTTGAAGGAGCACGCCTGGAAAGTGTGTATACGGGTAACTGTATCGAGGGTTCGAATCCCTTCCTCTCTGCGATAAATTTATTGTAACCCTTTATAGTATTGTGTTTTACTGATATTTTAAGTTTTGGGGTGCAATTTTTACTACTTTACCGCCCAAAATTTTATCTTACTTTTGTATTGCTATCGTAAAATAGCTTTTAACTAATCGAGTGGGGTTTCTACCCCACTTTCTTTTTTTGTAAGTTTTAATAATAAATTGTAATAAAATTCTTACCAGTCCACATAGTTTGCCATTATTTGCCAATCTTTGCCAGTTATTTGTTTACTGAAATTTACTGCACTTTACAGCACTTTACCGCAATTATTTCGTTTTTCAGTCGTTTTTCAGTCGTTTGTTTTGTATTTAATTATGGTTTCAGTTAATACTTAGGTTTCATAATCTGTTACTTATTTTCAATTTTAGGAGCTATTACAGATTACTAATTTTTGTAAAAACTTACAAAAACTTTCAAATCAACAATAATCAAATCTAAGCATACAACTACTTCGGTTAATTTACACTCTAGTTCTTCCATTTCAATATCGAAATACTCAATATTTACCTCTAACATTTTCAATTCTCCGATTTCTATACTAATTTGCTTTAATAATTCCGAATTTAAAATTCAACAAAGATTTTAAATCTTCTATTCTACTTTCAAATTGTGTGAAAAAGGTTTCAACAGCTTGCTCAAAAGTTGCGTAGTCAGCGTAATATTTATTTTTCATTA
>JANXXM010000125.1 GCA_025350645.1 Ferruginibacter sp. | reverse complement strand
TATATTTATAGGGGACAGCGAATATCAAAATAAATTGTTGATAAAAAAAACTTTTTATTTCATAAAAAATATTACTCACTATTATTTTTTTTAAAAATAACGCCTCAGAATTTACCTAAATATTATAGAAACCAATACAGTACTGATTTTTAAAAATATTTTCTGACAGGTAAAAATAATATCTGTGTTTTTAATTTTTTTCAAAATATCTAGATTATTCATTTATGGGATGTGTATAAACCTTTAAATGCTGGCCTCCTATTGCATAATGCGTACCAGTTTTTATAACGATTAATGCTTGTGTACTTTATCGGATAATAACTGCTATTTTTGAAGTCTAAATTTTTTACCATGAGTTATGAATTAACAGGCAAATTGGTTGCTAAATATGATACACTGCAACGTACAGAAACATTTAAAATAAGAGAGTTTGCTGTAGAAAAAGTACAGGAGGTTAATGGCAAATCCATTACCAACTATGCAAAGTTTCAATGTGTGCAGGATAAAACTGACATCATTGATAAAATAAATATAGGCGACGAAATAAAAGTGTACTTTAACATAAAAGGAAACAAATGGGAAAAAGAAGGAAGAGTAAACTACTTTACTAACCTGGATGCATGGCGGGTAGAGCAAATTTTAAATACAAACCAGGGTACAGCCGGTGGCAGCGGAGATGCCATGGAATCTATGGATAATTTTACCGCTCCTGCACAGGATGGGTCTGATGATCTTCCGTTTTAAAATTTATTTTTTTTGTAAAAGCCGTTCCCAGTAAAGTAACGGCTTTTATATTTTACGCAGCCGTAAACAAGGCTTGCATCATTTGTTTCCTCTTTATAAAAATTTACGGGAAATGATAAATAAATCTCAGCAGCAGTTACCATTCATATCATTTGAAAAGTGAAAACTTGTTCTATAAAAATAGAATATTGATTCTGTATTATTGAGCATCAATATTACCAGTTCAGATAAATAATAACTTTAAAAACTTTTGGGAGAATACCCAACATTTTTAATTATGCAGCAACAACTCTCCCTTAAATTATTACCTGCAGAGGCAGCAGATGAAACAATCGTAAAAAAATACATTGCATCTTCTGCCGGTGTAAAATTTACTGCCATTACTGGCTACCAGGTTATAAAAAAATCTATAGATGCAAGAGGCAAAACAATTTTTGTAAACCTTACCCTTACTGCATTTATAAACGAACCTGTAAAAATGTTTGATGCCGGAAGTTTTACTTTTAGAGAAGTAACTTATAAATCTCCCACAGTTATTATCATAGGCGCCGGGCCTGCCGGTTTGTTTGCTGCTCTTTTTTTATTAGAAAAAGGAATAAGACCTATAATATTGGAAAGAGGAAAAGAAGTGCGGGCAAGGCGCAGAGACCTTGCAGTACTTAATAAAGAAGGTGTAGTAAACCCCGAAAGCAACTATTGTTTTGGCGAAGGCGGCGCAGGCACTTACAGCGATGGCAAATTATATACCCGTAGCAATAAGCGTGGCAGTATAGATAGAATTCTAAAATTGTTTGTACACTTTGGTGCACCGGAAAATATTACCGCCGATGCCCACCCACATATTGGAACCAATAAACTGCCACAGATTATTATTGCCATGCAGCAGCAAATAAAAGCCTGTAGCGGGCAAATATTATTTGAGAAAAAAGTTACAGACTTTATTATAGAGAAAGATATTATACAAGCAGTAAAAACTGCCGACGGAGATTCATTTTCCGGTGATGCATATATCCTTGCTACCGGCCACTCTGCAAGGGATATATTTGAACTGCTTCAGCATAAAAAAATATTGATAGAACCCAAGCCATTTGCCCTGGGTGTGCGCATAGAGCACCCGCAGCAACTTATTGATAACATACAATACCATTGCCCAGCAGAGAGGGATGGATTTTTGCCACCCGCATCATACTCTCTGGTGCAGCAGGTAAAAAAGCGGGGTGTATTTTCTTTTTGCATGTGCCCCGGCGGCATTATAGCACCAGCAGCCACAGCACCGGGGGAGCTGGTAGTAAACGGCTGGAGTCCTTCTAAAAGAAATAACCCTTTTGCAAACAGTGGGATGGTGGTGCAAACAGAAATGGCAGATGCAGTAAAAATAATGAAACCGCTAGGCGTCGATGAAAATGACCCGCTGATCTTTATGAAATTTCAGCAGTTAATAGAAAGAAAAGCTTATGAGGCAGGTGGCGGAAATTTTGTAGCCCCCGCACAGCGTATGCAGGATTTTGCAGAACGAAAATTATCGGCATCGCTGCCTGTAAATTCTTATTTACCCGGCCTCCATGCTGTACAATTACATACAGTATTGCCTGGCTTTATCTACGATTCGCTGGCAGAAGGTTTTAAAGCTTTCGGTAAAAAATTAAAAGGATATTATACCAACGATGCTGTGGTAGTAGCTGTGGAAAGCCGCACCAGTAGCCCTGTGCGCATACCACGTAATGCAGATAATATGCAGCACCCGCAAATAAAAAACCTATATCCCTGTGCAGAAGGCGCAGGCTATGCAGGCGGCATTGTAAGTGCTGCCATGGATGGAGAAAGGGTGGCGGGAAAGATTGCCGGGTTGTTGGGTAAAGAAAAATAATTTTTTTTCGTTATAGATTTATGTAATTACCCTATTTCATGAATCATGAATATTATTGAAGATTGCAACATCCCTATATTTTTATTAACACAACAACTTTTTTCTTTATTGTGCTTTTTTTAAAGTTTAAACCTATAAACCAAAAGTTCTTTTGCGCATATCAAAAAAAATGGTAACATTTACCCAAGTAAAAATTTAACCTACTATGGCTCCCGCCCAAACAACCAACTTTCGCAATACAATTGCAAAACTTTTATTATTATTTATCGGCATTATTTTTCTTACAAATTCCTGCAAAACGAAAAATCAAAAATGGCTAGATGTAGATCCTGCCTATGCAAAATACGTAGAAGCATATACTACCGGTATAGTTTCTAAAACGAGCAGCGTAAGAATACAAATTGCTGCAGATGCAGCAACAACGCATACTGTAGGGCAACCGGTAGTAGATAAACTCTTTGAATTTTCGCCAGCGATAAAAGGAAAAGCTACCTGGATAGACGCTCGTACTATAGAATTTAAACCCGAAAAAAATCTTGACCCTGACAAGCTCTATGAAGTAAGTTTTAACCTGGGTAAAGTAACCAAAGTACCTTCCAAATACGAAGAACTTAAATTTAATTTTCAAACGATAAAGCCAGCGTTTAAAGTAAGTAATAACGGGCTTCGCAGCGATGGAAGCAAAGAAAAAATGTTTCTTACCGGAGAAGTAACCACTGCCGATGCAGAAGAGGGCAGGCAAATAGAAAATATATTATCTGCCACGCAAAACAGTAAAGATTATAAATTGGTATGGCAGCATGCAAATGCCGGTAAGTCACATTCCTTTACCATAAACGCCATACAACGCAGTACTACAGAAACGCCGCTGGCAATAAAATGGAACGGCAGCAGCATGAACATAAAAATTACCGGCGATCAAACGCTGAAAGTGCCTGCTGTAGGGGATTTTAAAGTATTGAACGTAATGCCCGTAAATGATGCACAGCAGTATGCATCAGTCCAATTAAGCGAACCCATAGCCGTGGGGCAGGATCTTACCGGCCTCGTAACTATAAGCAACGAACCCGATGTGAGTTACAGTATTGCGGGCAGCGAAATAAAATTATTCAGCGGCAAACCACTCGAAGGAAATTATACCGTAAACGTAAATGCAGGAATTAAAAATAACTGGGGCGGCTCGCTGGCAAGCGGCTTTTCCTCAAATGTTGTTTTTGAAAACAGAAAACCTTCTGTAAAAATTTTAGGCAAAGGAAATATATTACCCAACTCCGGCAAGTTAGTGTTGCCTTTTGATGCGGTTAATTTAAGTGCGGTAGACATTAGCATCATTAAAATTTTTGAAAATAATGTGCCGCAGTTTTTGCAACAAAATGAAATGGGTGGCAATCAGGAATTGCGTAGAGTTGCAAAACCCATCGTACAAAAAACACTGCGGCTGGATGATGATAAAACACTAGATCTGCATGTAAAACAACGCTTCTCCCTGGATATAGATAAATTTCTGAAAACCGAGCCTGGCGCAATTTATAGGATAACCATAGGCTTTAGACCAACCTATTCTTTATACACAAAAATGGCATCGGATACTGCAGCGGCAGAAGAAGAAAATGGGGAAGGAAATCACTACTACGAAGAAGAAGGAGAATATGGTTATAACGGAGGGAGTGGCAAAGATGATGATGATGGTTTTTGGGATAACTACGATAATTTTTACCCGAGAGGGTACAACTGGCAAAGAAGAGATGATCCTACAAGCAACTCCTATTTTAACAAAGATCGCTGGGCAAGCAGAAATATTCTTGCCAGCAATATTGGCCTTACAGCAAAACGGGGTAACGATAATTCGCTGATGGTAGCCGTGAGCAGCATACTCACAACAGAACCTATAGGCGGTGTGGATATTGTTATAATGGATTATCAAAACCAGGTTATAGGAAAAGCGAATAGCAGCAGCGATGGTTTTGCCACAGTAGCTATAAAACAAAAACCTTATCTCCTTATTGCAAAAAAAGGAAACGAACGGGGCTACTTAAAATTAGATGACGGAAGCGCTCTTGCACTTAGCCGGTTTGATGTAAGCGGAGAAGAAATTAAAAATGGAATAAAAGGATTTATTTTTGGTGAAAGAGGGGTGTGGCGGCCGGGTGACAGCCTTTATATAAATTGTATTTTAGAAGATAAAACCGGCAACCTGCCCAAAGATATGCCGCTGGAATTTTCTTTGATAACACCGCAGGGGCAATTGTTTCGCAGGCTCGTACAACCCAATGGTGCAGATGGTTTCAACGTTTTTAAAACAACAACGGATCCCTCATCGCCCACGGGCAACTGGCTCGTAAAAGTAAAAGCAGGCGGTGCTCTTTTCGAAAAAAGAATAAAAATAGAAACGGTAATGCCCAACCGTTTAAAAATAAATGTAGACTTTGGTAAAGATGCTATACTTGGTGCAAACAGCACCAATACAGGCACCTTAAATTCTATGTGGTTGTTTGGCAGCCCTGCAAAAAATTTAAAGGCAAAAATAGATGCATCCCTGTATGCACGCTCTACATCATTCACCAAGTTTCCAGATTTTAGTTTTGATAACCCAACAGCAAATTATACTACACAGGTAAAAACCATTTTTGATGGTACGCTGGATGATAATGGTAATGCAACCATTAAACCCGATTTTCAAATAGATGGAACAGCACCAGGAATGCTCACCGCAAGTTTGCTCACAAAAGTTTTTGAACCCGGTGGTGCATTCAGCATTGATAACGTTACGGTACAGTACAGTCCCTACAAATCTTATGCAGGTATAAAATTACCCGAAGGCGAAAAGCCATTTAATTATTTGCTCACCGGAAAACAACATACTGTGCAAATTGTAAATGTAGACAGTAAAGGAAATTTACTGGCAGGCTCCGAAGGAGTGGAAGTGCAGTTTTACAAAATACAATGGCGCTGGTGGTGGGATGAAGGTGGCGATAACCTCAGCAATTTTACACAGGATAATTATAATAAATTAATTAAACGGGATGATGTAACACTTAGCAACGGCAAGGGCTCGTGGAGCTTTAGCACAGGTGCCAGTGAGTGGGGGCGTTATTTAATTTTAGTAAAAGATAAATTAAGCGGGCACACAACAGGCCGCACATTGTATGTAGATGAACCGGGCTGGCAAAGCCGCAGCGGCGATGAAGATCAAAGTGCAGCAAGCATGCTTTCGTTTACCAGCGATAAAGAAAAATACAATGTGGGCGATGAAATAAAATTAAAAATACCATCAGCCAAAGGCGGCAGAATGCTGGTGAGTTTAGAAAGCGGCAGCAAAATCTTAAAAACATTTTGGCAGGAAACCGTGCAGGGGCAAACAGAAATAAAATTTAAAGCAGAAGCAGGCATGGCACCCAATATTTATGCAACCATTAGTTTGTTGCAGCCTCATGCACAAACCGTAAACGATCTGCCCATCCGCATGTATGGCGCTATTCCGCTTTTTGTAGAAGATAAAAATACAGTGCTGCTGCCGGAAATAAATATGCCCCCAAATGTGCGGCCAGAGAGCAATGTAAGTGTAAACGTGAGCGAAAAAAACGGTAAAGAAATGACCTATTGTATTGCTGTGGTAGATGATGGCTTACTAGACCTTACCCGCTTTAAAACACCCGACCCACACGAAGCATTTTATGCAAGAGAAGCATTGGGCGTAAAAAGTTTTGACATGTACGATTTGGTGATAGGCGCATGGGGTGGGGATTTGGAGCGTATCTTAACCATTGGCGGTGATGAAGATGCTGGGCCGGTAAAACAAAAAACGGCTAATCGGTTTAAACCGGTTGTAAAATATATTGGCCCATTTACTTTAAGCGCAGGGCAAAAACAAATGCAAACTTTTACCATGCCTAATTATATTGGGTCAGTAAGAACAATGGTAGTGGCGGCTCATAAAGGCAGTTATGGTTTTGCAGAAAAAACAGTAGCGGTAAAAAAACCTTTGATGGTACTGGCAACCATGCCAAGGGTTTTATCGCCAGGCGAAACAATAAAATTACCCGTTACCGTTTTTGCAATGGAGAATAATATTAAAAATGTAAGTGTGAGTTTGCAGCCGAATAATTTTATGGAAGTAGTAGGTTCATCCACACAAAATGTAACGTTTGAAAAAACAGGAGAGCAGCTCGTTTATTTTGATGTACTGGTAAAAAATGCTACGGGTATCGGCAAAATGAAAATAAATGCAAGCAGCGGCGGTGAAAAAGCCACAGACGAAATAGAGCTGGATGTGCGCAATCCTAATCCGGTAATTACCAGTGTGCAGCAAATAGTATTATCGCCCGGGCAAAAATGGGATGCTGCTGTAATGCCCGTCGGTATTGCATCTGCAGGTACATCGGTAATGGAAGTGAGCAGTATTCCTTCTATGAATTTGCAAAAGCGGTTAAGTTATTTAATAGATTATCCGCATGGTTGTATAGAGCAAACAACCTCTGCTGTATTCCCGCAACTGGTGCTAAACCAGCTTACAGATCTTACAGAAGTACAAAAAGCAAATGTGGATAGAAATGTAAAAGCAGGCATTGCAAAACTGCAAAACTTTCAGCGGCCCGATGGTGGTTTTGCTTACTGGCCAGGTGGTAATGAAGCTGATGATTGGGGCAGTACTTATGCTGGTCATTTTATTATAGAAGCACAGGCAAACGGATATGTAGTAAGCGATAATATGCTTAACCAATGGAAGAATTACCAGCGGGGCAAAGCCAATGCATGGGTGCCGAGTACCACTAATTTTTATGGCGGAGACCTTGCACAATCGTACCGCTTGTACACGCTTGCACTGGCAAAATCTGCAGAGTTGGGTGCCATGAACAGGTTAAGAGAATTTAAATATTTATCTCCCGAAGCAAAGTGGCGGCTGGCTGCTGCGTATAAACTAGCGGGGCAGGATAACACCGCACAGGATCTTATAAGTGGCTTGCCTATTACATTTGAAAAGAGAGTAAATGCAGGGTTTACTTATGGGTCAGACCTGCGGGATGAGGCAATGGTGCTGGAAACATTAACACTGCTGGGCAAAAAAAATATAGCAGCCACAGTGTTATCAGAGGTTGCAGGAAAGCTCTCGCAGGATGAATGGTATAGCACACAAACTACTGCATATAGTTTACTGGCCATTGCAAAATACTGCGGTAAAAATGCAAGCGGTGCAAAAATTATTGCAACCGCAAACCTTGCAGGAAAATCTGCCGATATTAATGCGCAATCCTATTTAAAACAACTGCCCGTTGCGCTCAAAGATGGCAGCAATGCAGTTTCCATCACCAATAAAGGCAGTAATATATTGTATGTAAAAATGATTACGCAAGGGCAGCCGCTCACCGGCGACACCATAAAAACGGCAAATAATTCTGGCGCACTAAGTATGAATATTATGTACATTTCGCAGAATGGTACCCCGGTAGATATTGCAAACCTTGCACAGGGCACAGATTTTATTGCGAAGGTTACCGTAAAAAATACAGGCAATAAATATTATTCGCAGATGGCACTTAGCCAGGTTTTCCCTAGCGGCTGGGAAATTTTAAACCCGAGAATGACAGATGGTGAAGGTGCATTCAAATCATCTTCAAGTACCTATCAAGATGTGCGGGACGACAGGGTGTACACCTACTTCAACATAAAGCAGGGCGAAATCCTTACTTATTATATACAACTCAATGCATCGTACCTCGGCAGGTATTTTCTTGCATCTACTGATTGCCGTGCCATGTACGATAACAGTATTGCTGCGGCTACAAATGGGCGCTGGGTAAATGTGGGGCGGTAAGATTTAATTCGCAAGGCGATGAAATAGTTCAAATAAAACGCAGCTATCATTTTGGATGAAGCTGCGTTTTTTTTATGAGTTGTATTAATTATTTTTTTATGAAAATAGATTTTAAGCCATTAAATATTCTATCGCTCAATTTTAAATTCTCTGTTATTATTTCTGCCTGCGCAGATAACCCTTCGTGATACTGGAGTTGTTTTTTATAATTGGTTAATAGCCCATTTGGTAATAAAGCTCTCGCTGTAAATCCACTATCAGAAGGTATTTCGGCAATAAAATCCAGTTTTCCGTTTATTATTCCGAATTCCTGAAAAGGATAAGCAGGTAATTTAAAGATTATTCTTTCCCCAAGTTTTATCTTTCCAAAATTATTTTGTGGTACAAAAATACTAGCATAATAGAGCGTATTTTCAGGGTTAACAAAACAAATAGTTTGCCCCTGTTTAAGCTGTATATTTTCTTCTAAAAAATTACTAAAAGCAATTTTTCCGGAAAGCGGAGCTATTAAAAGATATTTATTTTTCCATTCATTTATTTGAAATTTTAGCGTATTTAAGGATTGTAAAAAAATTTCCTTTTGCTGCGCAATATCATTTTCTAATTGTGCAATTTCTTTTTCCTTTTCATGTTTACTGCTTTCGTTATTTATTATTGCAGCATTCATTTGTGGTATCGATATAGCTTTTGCAATTAATTTACTTTTTTCATTTCTAAATTCTACATCTGCTATCACTTTATCGTTACTTAATGATTTACTTGCAGCAAAATTTTTATCAGCCAGGCTTAAATCTTCTTCCTGCATATTTTTTTGCCTCCCTAAATTATCATGGAGTTTCTTTAAAAAAATAATATCAGCCTGCAGCATATTTTTCTTTCTTAAATAATAGCCTGATGAAATATATTGTCGAAATGTTCTGAAAGCTTGCATGAATAACTGGTACGAGGGTTGCACCTCGCCAAGGTTTTTATAACTATTAGTTAAAAAGTAAGGTAAGTGTTCTGTATTTTTTTCTGTAACTATCTGTAAAGTATCTACGAGGTTTGATAATGAAATCACTTCGTTATGTACAGCCCTGCTTTCTATAAAACCAATAATATCATTTTGCTCAACCTGCTGCCCTTCTTTTACGATGAGTTTTACCAGCCTTCCCTCCGTTTTTGTTTTTATTTCTTTAGGCGCATTTACAGATATTAATGCTGCATGAGCATTTACCACATCGGGGTAATTTATAAAAAAAGTAGTAATCAGTAAAGCAATAATTATTGCCAGGAAAAGAACCATACCATTTCTTACAATCCAGTTAGGTTTTTGAGAAATAATTTCCTGTACTTCAGAGGAAAGTAATTTTATATTTTTTTTATCTCTAACAGGGTTGGCAGTACTTACAATTATTTGGGGCATAAATATTATATTTAGGTAAACTTATTTATAATGAAAGTGTAAACACTTGTAATAGAAAATAAAGGCTTCGCATCAATATCAGAAAAGGAATATTATGGTATGAAAGAAGATAATGCTGATTTAAAACTATTTTTAAGCGTAGATATGAAAAAGGTTTTGAGGTAAAATTATTTTTTGATAAATTAAGAAAAGTAAAAAAATAATTTTTGTGGCTCATACAATTATAATTAAACGAAGCGCACAAAAACAAATCAGTTTTATACAAGAATCTTATATTAGTGCTATTCAAAAAGCAATTTTTTCTTTGGAAAATATACCTCGTCCTGTAGGCTGTAAAAAACTTATGGGCTGTAAAAATGTTTTTAAAATGAGGGTTGGGGTGTACTGAATTGTTTTTGAAATTCATAATAAAATTTGTTTTTAATATAGATCAAAGCAAACAGGTTTATAAATAATTACTCCCCCAATTCTAATTGATTTTTTACTAGTGTAAAGTATTCCCCTTTCAATTTTGTTAATTCGTTATGAGTACCTGCTTCAATAATCCTTCCTTTGTTTAATACTACTATTTTATCTGCATTTTTTACGGTGCTTAATCTATGTGCCACCACAATTACTGTTTTGTTCTTAAAAAAGTCAGCAAGATTTTTCATAATTACCGTTTCATTATTTGCATCTAAACTGTTGGTAGCTTCATCAAAAAAAATATACTCAGGATCTTTATAAACAGCTCTTGCTATTAATATGCGTTGTTTTTGCCCTGCGCTTATGCCTATACCTTCTGCACCTATTTTTGTATTAAACCCCAAGGGAAGGCTTTCTATAAATTCTAAAATATTGGCTGTAATGGCTGCATGTTTTAATGTTACAATGTCTATATCTTCCCCATCTACTGCAATGTTAGCCGCTATGCTATCATTAAAAATAAAACTCTCCTGCATTACAACTCCAATAGCTTTGCGCCATGTACGGTGGCTAATGTTTTCAATATCATTTCCACCTGTTTTTATATTGCCTTGTTGCGGGGCATAAAATTTTAAAAGTAATTTTAATAAAGTAGTTTTTCCACTTCCGCTTGTGCCTACAATTGCAGTTGTTTTTCCGTTAGGAATAACAAGATCTATATTTTTTAATACTGCTTCGTTGCCAGCACCGGGGTAGGTGAAAGAAACATTTGCTACCTCAATGGTTTTATCTGTAGGGAGTATTGTAGCCAATAAATTATCGGCGGGTTCTTCATCTGTAAGTGAGTGTATTTCATTCAGTCTATCTAAACTTATTTTGGCCAGTTGCCAGTTTTGTACAAAACCGATCATTTGTTCTATCGGGCTGTTTAACTGGCCTATTATGTATTGAATGGCAAGCATTCCACCCAATGTTATTTGACCATTTATAACCGCCTGTGCTGCTAAAAAAGTAATGAAAATATTTTTGCCTTCGTTTATAAAAAATGCTCCTGTTTGTTGCCATTGATTAAGCGCAAGCCCCTTCATACCCAGCCTAAATGTACGTGCCTGCAGCCGCTCCCACTGCCAGCGTTTTGGTTTTTCGCAGCCATGTAATTTTATTTCCTGCATGCCCTGTACTATCTCCATTGTTTTACTTTGCTCTGCAGCAGCTATATCAAACTGCTTATAATCTAATTGCTTTCTTTTTTTTAGAAAAATAAATATCCATAAAATATACAGAATAGAAGCAACAATAAAAACCGTAAAAATGCCCATATTATACATAGCAAGTACTACAGAAAATATTACCAGGTTAAATAAGGAAAAGAGTGTTGATAAAGATGTACCTGTAAGAAAACTTTGTATGCGACTATGGTCGTTCATACGCTGCATAATATCGCCCGTTTTTTTACTGTCAAAATAACTTACGGGCAGTTTCATCAATTTTATTAAAAAATCGGTGAGTATGCTTATGTTTATGCGGCTGCTAATATGGTACAATATCCAGCTTCTTATAAACTCAATACCCAGCCGGCCTGCAAATAATGCAAGCTGCGCAAAAAGAATAATGTAAACAAAAGGTAGGTTGCCTGTATTTACCCCTGTATCTATTACACTTTGAGTAAGAAAAGGAAGAATTAACTGTAACATACTGCCCAGCAGCAACCCCAGCATTAATTGTACAATTAATTTTTTGTAAGAAAATAAATAAGAAATGATGCTGCCAAAACCTTTACTTTTTTGTTCGTTAAAATCTTCATCGTATCGATTGTTGTAAAACAATGGCGTTGGTTCCAGCATTAATACAATGCCTATTTTTTCATTGCACTCTTCTGTACTTAGCCACTGTTGTACAAATTCTTTCTCCGTATATTTTAATAAATTTTTTCCGGGGTCAGATATATAAAACGCATCCTTTTTTATTTTATACAATACCACAAAATGATTTTGCCTCCAATGTAAAATACATGGCAGTTGTATATTATTTTTTAAATCCTTTAATGATAGTTGCAGCGCCTGTGTACGAAACCCAATTTTTTCTGCAGCATCGCTTATGCCTAGTATGTTGACCCCTTCTTTACCTATTTCGGTAAGCTCCCGCAGTTTTTCAATGCTAAAGTTGCGCCCGTAATGTTTACATATTATGTATAGGCATGTAGGCCCGCAATCCATTTGATTGCGCTGGAGAAAGTGAGGGAAGGATATGCTCATGTTATTTTGAGTTAAGCCGATTATTACCTAAAATAATTTTTATTAAGTTTGTAAAAATGAATTTTTATGACAACGCAAATAATTGTACCTACCAGTAATATTTTGCAAGTGCAAATACCTGGTAGCCTTATAGGAAAAGAAGTAGCATTTAGTTATGAAGAAAAAAAAACTATTGAGATTAAGAAAACTACTAATGATAATTTTATAAAGGGTAGCGATATTTTTAAAGACTGTAGAGTAAGCCTTAAAGACTTTAAGTTTAACAGAGATGAAGCAAACGATTATGATAACTTTTTTGAAAAAAATAAAATAGATTTTAAAAAAGATATTGACGCATTTTATGATAATATTCATCTTGATATTAGCAACTATAAATTTAATAGAGATGAAGCCAATGAAAGATAATTGCTTTGTTGATAGCAACATTTGTTTGTATTTATTAGATAATGAAGGTTTAAAAAAGGAAATTGCAAAAGCAATTTTAAAAACAAACCCAACAATTTCTACCCAAGTTTTAAATAGGAATGTAAATATTTTATTTAAAAAATATAAGCACCTTACCACAATTGAAATTGTAGCACATACAAAATTTTTATGTAATAATTGTAAGGTTGAAATGATAAGCATAGCAACAATTAATAGTGCATTGTTTATAAAAGAAAAATACCAATTACAATGGTAAGATAGCCTAATAGTTGCTTCTGCCCTTAAAGCTAACTGCACCATATTATATACAGAAGATATGCACCACGGCTTGATTATAGAAGGTACGCTTAGTATCATAAACCCTTTTGTGCAAGTTTTTTAGTTTTTTATTTGTGATTACACATTAATTGTATACCCCAAATTATCCTCTCCACTTTTGTAAGCCTTTGCTTGGTCTTTGACCAGTAAAGCCTATTCGGCATTAGTTTTATTTTTTTATTACTCCTGATACTTTGCCGGCTGGCTGGAGACGAATGCGAGACAGATTGCTACCAACAAGGCAAAAATTGCGACCAACGAAAGAGAAGGTTTTTTATTTCTTTGAGAGTATTTCATTAATTTCAGTAACTAATTTCTCTTCGCTTGGATATGGAGCATTGTTATTAACTAAAATCCCTTTTTCATTATATAAATAATATCTTGGGATTGATAATAAATTCATTCTTTCTAATATATCTTTTGACGTATTTACTAATAAAAAATTTTCTGATGCAGTAATAAATTTTTCACTATTAATAGCTTTTACCCAGGCTGCTTTTGATCTGTCTATTGAAATAAAAATAAATTTAACCTTGCTAGTATCTAAAAGAGTACGAAGTTTTGGATAAAATTCAAATTCTTTACGACATGGTGCGCACCAGCTCGCCCAAAAATCCACCAATACAACACTTCCTTTATATTTAGAAACAATGTTTTCTAAAGTACATATACTATCTTGAATGTTAATAATTTTATTTTTAAATTTATTAGAAATTTCATTGTCTTCTAAATATTTTGAAATGACATTTTGATATTCAATATTTTCTATGCTTTTATTAAATACACTTAAATTAGTATTTTTGAAACCATTATTTGAGGATGCAAAATTTTTTAAAAAAATAAATTTAACCAACGAAGTATTTTGTTTATTAAATAAGTATTCTAATTTCGGAAAAATCTTTTCAAAATCAACATTGTTTGTATTTAATTTAAGGGTGAACTTTGTAAACTGGTATAAAGCTCCTTGGAGTGCATAATTACAATTATGATAAATATTCAATGTGTCAGAGTCAAAATTAAAATATTTATTTTTAATTAATGAATCTATTGATTTATTGTTAGTCAAATAGGTAAATATTTTTATGTAATGATCAAATTTTATATACTCGTAAATAAAATTTTTGAATTCATCATTAACTCTATAATTTAAAAAATAAGCATTCGTAAATTTTTTAGCTTTATTGAAATAATCCATGAGCCGGGTAAAATTATTTGCAACATCTTTTACATCAATTAGTCCCTTTTGTTGATTGCTTCTTTCAACATATAATAGCGGAATTTTATTAATATATGCTGATTGGAAAAAATTTATTTCATTATTTCTTTCTTCTCTTATTGATGATAATATATATATATCATTAGAAATGTTATCTTTTAAGCGGATGGTATCATTCGCCTTTAAAATGTATGGAATGTGAGTATCTCCAGAATAAAATAATTCTACTCGATTATTAACTGCTATATTTTTAAAAATTGATGTTTGTGTTTTGGAAATAAATATATTAGCTTCATCATTAATTTCTAAAAGTGGACATCGAACAAAACCGGGGTTTTTCCAACTTGATTGATTGGAAAACGAAACAAAAAAGGAATTAGGAATTTTAGTTGACTCTTTAAAAGCTAAGTTGTTAGGATAGATTTCACCTTTACAAAAACTTAACATACTGCATGATATTATAAATAAAAATGCATAATAAAAAGTTGGAGGTATAAGTTTCATTTTATCATTGAAAATTTAAAAGGTTATAAAGGTTGCCTGTCTAAACAGAAGGCAACCTTTTTTAAAAATTAAGCACCATACCAGCTAGCTGTAGAACAACTGCTACAACACCAATGACCTCCAAATGCCCCTGCACCTGATTGTGCATCTCCTATTGAAACATTATAAGTAACCACCATACCTCCCGAAGCGCTTGAATTTGGTTGACTATACGCACAAGTTCCACCCATTTGTTGATTTAACCCACCAACAACGTTTTTCATTTCATCCCTTGTTAATTTTTTCATTTTAAAAAGTATTAATTTTTTTACAATGGCTTTTGTAAAGGTACCATTGCTGAATATCACCTTCTTTCTTTGGCCAAGAAATTATTTTTAAGTTCACACAAAAGCATATTTTAATTGTGTAACCATTTTATCAATATATTTTATATCATACCTCCCCGGTACAGATACCCCACCGCAATTTTCTTTGCTGCATATCTGCGCCAGATGGGGAATTTCGTTTCGTGGGCAAACCGAGGCGGGACAAAAAAGAAAACTACTCAGACAAGGAAAATTTTAATTTCATTTCTTTAAAAAGCAAATCTGTATCACTTAATCTGGGCGCATCATAATTAACAATTTTGCCATCTGCATTGACTAAAACAAAGTGAGGCAATGAATAGGTTTTATTTCCATTATAAAATAATTCGCAAATGTTGTCTACAAATGGCTTGTTATTTACTATGAAATGGTGCCCTCTTAAATTAAAGGCATAAACTACATCTTTAAAGTTTTGCAGATTATTTTGTTTTTCAAATGCTACATACAATCTTTTTACCTTATGTCTTATGCAAAAACTATCTACAATTTTATTATAGTCGCTAAACTCCATTCTGCAGGGTACACACCAGGTAGCCCAAAAATCTACTAAAATATTTTCCCCTTTTAAATTTAATATTAATTTTTGAAAGGAATTAATACCATTGTCTCTTTGGAAAATAATTGCTGCTGTATCAATATCTTTCGAGGAAAACACCATTTTAAACACATCATCATTTAAGTAGGGCTTCATAAAACTGTTTGGATAAACTGAAAGAAAAGCATCACGATCTTTTAGTCCAAATTCATTGGGAAATAAGCCTTTCAAGGCTATTAGACTGTGTCCCCATTGATATTGAGCAATCTTGCCCGGAGCATATAACCACATTGCAAAATTGTGATTTATGAGAACCGGTTTTCCATTTATTATAATAATTGTATCGTTAAGCAGGTAATTATCAGCATATTTTCTTGCTTTAAAATAGTAGTAGCCATCGGCAATCGTTGAAGAATATATTCCATTGGTAAGCATTAACTCGGTAACCGGGTACCTTTTATACACACTATCTAGAAATTTTAAATTTATTTTTAAATCTTTTTTTGATAATTTAGTATTGATCAGTTTAAGAAATCTTTCTTCAATTAATATACCTGTAAATTGTTCTTTTACTGTATAATAAAAAGCTTTACTTACGTGTTTTTGTTGGTAAAGTGACTCAAACGGAGAAGTCATTCTATCTAAAGCCTTATCTAACAAATTAAAATTATAATTCTTTGGGAAATGATAATCATCTAACATTTTCCTGAATTGGCCGAATTTTTCACCAGGGTCAAAATGCATATAATTAAATAACAAATTTCCCTTTGCATTTTTACCCGTGAAACTTACTTTGCTGTAAAATGTTTCCTTTGACAAACCATTAATATCAACTGTTACAAAAATGCTGTCTTTTGGTTCGGCAAAAATGTAAACAGGTACATAACCTATTTGTACCACAATGAAATTCGGCTTTTCTAATCGGATAGTTTTTGAAAATAAGCCATTTACTATCCTGACTTTATTTTGAGGCAACAATATTTCCTTATTATTAGAGAAACCATTAATTGGCTCAAAAAAGTTCACTAGAGAGATAGATGTGTCTTTAATTTTTACACTTATTATGCATTGAGACTGACAGTATTCAAACCCATATACAAAGAAAATCAGACTTATTAAATATTTCATTTTCAAAAAATTACTCTAGGAATTAACTTAACAATAACCGGAGGTTCTCTTCCGGTTATTGTATAAATCTTAAGATCCAATGTTGCTGCAACCGCCACATGTGGCTTGGCCTGTGCTACAATATGTAGCAATATTGCTGCTTATTGTGCTACCGCTAGGCTCACTGGTATATGTCCATGCGCCTACCGAACCTGAACACGTACAATGGCAGGCCTGTTGCAAACCACCAACAACATTTTTCATTTCATCCCTTGTTAATTTTTTCATTTTAAAAAGTATTAATTTTTTTTACAATAGCTTTTGTAAAGGTACCATTGCTGAATATCACCTTCTTTCTTTGGCCAAGAAATTATTTTAAAGTTTACACAAGCGCATACTCTAATTGTGAAACCATTTTATCAATATCTTTTATATCATACCTTCCCGGCAATGCTCTTCCATTAACAAAAAATGTGGGCGTATGTGTAATGCCTGCTTCATTATTCCACACCTCATGTTTTTGTAAAATATTGGTTACATCTGTATTTTTTTGCATTTTCCATTTCGCATTCCACTTTTCATAGTTCATCCATTCAAACCAATCGCTTAACATAGCTTTTAACTCTCCGTTGCTATTTAACACATCTGCCTGTTGCAAGATTGCTTTTGTTGCAATAGTTCTTTTATCGACCGCATTTGCAGGGTTGCACAGCAAACGTAACTGCACGCTTATTTTACCAGCGTGTTTCTCTACTAATTCATCTAATTTTTTATGCGCACTTGCGCAAGGTCCACAATATGGGTTACAAGCCACGGTTATCCGTATCGGTGCATCTGCATTGCCTATTAACAAATCGTTTTCCCAAATCGTATTATCGCAACTTGGCTCCTTTTCCCATTGTGCTAAAAATAAGGAAGCATCTGTTTTCCATTTTTTAAAAGAGGATAGTTCCTGTTTGTTTTTTGTATTTGTTTTTATAAGTTGTTTTATAGGTAAGTAAATAATAGTGAGGAGCAGTAGTGTAATAGCAAATACCGTTAAAGGAATTAGTAATTGGGAATTGGGTGTTAAACTTGTTAGTTTGTTATTAAATTGTAAGTAGGATGCTATTGTTATTTGCCCTACCAAAACTGCAACAATACAAAGGCATAAAGCACACCATTCTTTTACTTTTATTGCCTGTGTGTAAATACTCCAAACGGTTATTGCTATGCCTACAAATGCAATAGTTATTATGCTAGTAAGAATAGGATTATAAAAACAGCCTACTAAGTACAAAATAAATTGCGCAGCAAAATAGATTACAGAAGCATCTGCCGGGGTAATGCCTGCAAAGCCTTTTGCAAACTTGCTGCCGAGTACTTTTTCGCAGCCACCATTGCCTACGGTACCACAAACCTGTTTTACGAGTTTGCTTTGGTAACCAAGTTCCGTACCCAACGCAGCTATACTTATGGCTAAACCAGCAAGCGAGAGGAAACCAAAAATATTTATAGCAACGTTTGCATATATAAATACAGAGGCTGCAAACAATGCAATTCCTGCTAAAACAAAAGCAGCAGCTATGTATTTATTTTTTTGTTCAGCTTTTACTACGTCATCGTTTTCTTCATTGTGCCATGTAGCGCCTTTGGTTGCATATAATGCAATGCCGCTCCAGTTTTCGGTAATAGTTTTTTATTTATCCCACTCACTTGCATTGTTTATTACGTGCAGGTACTCATTACCGGGTTGTTTTATATGCGCCAGTAATGGATAATTAAATTCGTGTATGTATGATGCATCTGCCTGCACAGCATCGTAAGCCATGCCCCCGCTTTCTAAAAAATCGGTAAGGGCTGTAAGCGCCGGGTAATCCGGGTGAGTGGTTATGGCATCTTTTGCGTAATTGCTATTTACTTTTATGCCCGCAGAGCTGAGCCAGATATGGGCTGTGGCAAATAGTTCTTTTGGAATATTTTTATTATTTTCTTTCAAGTATAAACGGATTAAATATTTTTAACTTTTAATTACAAATAATAATTAAACCTAAAGTAATTTTTTAATATTGCCAAATTAAATATTTGTAAATAGATTTATAGTTGTTTTAAACCACAAGGCAGGACAAATTTTTACATAAATAGAGGTAGTATTTGCCAAGCGTAGAAATAAGAAAATTTTCGACAGGTATGATTTGCTAGCGAGATAAAGAAAATAACAATTAAAAATATCTGGCGGAGGATCGTAACCAATATTTTTTTTGTGTCTCGGTGTGGTGCAGGTACAGGCATTATGTAGTAGTGGTAGCAACTTTTGTTATTTGATAGGTACAATTATTTAGTCACTCAATATTGAATAAACAAACTGCGTACTCTTTTATTACTCAAAATATTTTGTCCCGGGGTTTAACAAAAGATACCCTAAGCAATAAACAAATTTCTTCGTAATTTTATATCATTAAAATATAAACAAATGGCATTATTTCAATCGGGCAACCCTGCTCTTTCAGAAAAAAAATTTACAAGCACCGTTATACAGGATGTGCTTAGTGTAGAAAACGCAATGACTGTAAAAGGCTCGTTGCAAAAATTTGGCGTGTTACTCATAATAGTTTTAGGAAGTTCTTTTTACTCCTGGAAGCAGTTTGCAGATGGCGGTGCAGTAAACGGAATGATTTGGACAGGTGCTATTGGCGGGCTTGTACTTGCTTTGGTAATAAGTTTTAAAAAAGAATGGTCGCCGTTTTTGGCACCCATTTATGCATTAATGGAAGGATTATTTTTAGGAGCTATCTCCGCAATGTACAATAATGCGTTTGCAGCAAAAGCACCAAACATAGTTATAAATGCTGTAGGCCTTACGCTTGGGGTAGCAGCAGCTATGTATTTGCTCTATAGTTTTAAAATAATAAGAGCTACCGAAAAATTTAAGTCTGTAATTATAACGGCTACAGTAGGTATTTTTATTTTTTACATGCTGGTAATGGTATTGCGCATGTTTGGTTTTGAAAACATGCCCTTCTTACACGAAGGCAGTACGTTCGGAATAATATTTTCGCTGGTAGTTACTGGTATTGCTGCACTTAACCTTATTTTAGATTTTGATATGATAGAAAAAGGAAGTGAAATGGGCGCACCAAAATATATGGAATGGTATGGTGCATTTGGTTTAATGGTTACTATTGTTTGGTTATATTTAGAAATATTGAGACTGCTTTCAAAGATGAGCAGGAGATAAGAAATTTAAAAAGCCGCTTTATTAGAGCGGTTTTTTTATGTGCATTTCGTTGCTTTTAGTAACAGAAATAAAGTTGATAAATAAATTCTCTCTGTTAGATTTATTATTCTGTAAATTATTTTCTTCATTTAAATGAAACATAAAACCAATAAAAACATAACGTTTATATTTATAACCCATGACGAACAATAAAACCTATACTGTAGTAAAGCCTGCGCTTAATATGATCCTGTACACAGCGGTGCTTACAGATACTGGTATAGCAACTTTTTTATCTAAAGATGGTATAACAAAACAGGTGGCGGAAGAGATATTATACACTGCAATTCAAAGCATAAATATTTCGCTTATAGATGTAAACAGAAATGAAATTTGCATTAAAACAAAGGAAGGTAAAAAAATAAAATTAATTAATCTTAGCCTGGGCAAACTTATTGACGGTAAAATAAAAAGAATAACAGTAGACCAAACTATCGAATTTAATAACTGGATAAGTGAACTGCACCGCATATTGCTTAAAAAAAACCTTGCAGCGCAAATTGATTTTACCACGGGCAGTAATGCAAAAACTTTTATGCTTACCTTTTTACTCATAGGTTGTTTGGTAGCATGTGTACTGGCATTTTCTATAAATAAAATAGGCCTGGTAGCAGTAATGGTAGGGGGCATATTTACGACGGGCATCATGCTTTTTAAACTTGGGTTAAAAAAAGAGTATGATCCTCAAACCCGCATTTTATCATAAAAATTATTCTACGTTTATGTTGCTATGGGAATAAGAAAATCAAACAGAAATTTTTACGCTTACCCATTTTCCTTTTCCTCAAATCATCTTTGCCCTATCTTCGTTACATAATTTTTACAACATGTGTGCATTAAAAATAGCCTTACTAGGGTATGGTAAAATGGGCAAAGCCATAGAAGAAATAGCGGTGCAAAAAGGCTATAAAATTGTTTTAAAAATAGATGCTGATAACCTGGCAGATCTTACAAAAGAAAACTTGCAGCAATGCGATGTAGCCATAGAATTTACCGGGCCCGAGAGTGCGGTAAAAAACCTACATACCTGTATAGATGCTGGCATACCTGTAGTATGCGGCAGCACAGGCTGGGTACCGCAGGAGCAGGAGGTAAAATTGTATTGTAGCGCACACAACGGTACACTTTTATATGCCAGCAATTTCAGCATTGGGGTAAATATTTTCTTCGAAATAAATAAAAAGCTGGCAGCTATAATGGCGCACCACAGCAGCTACAAAGTGATAGTAGAAGAAATACACCATACAGCTAAGTTAGATGCGCCGAGTGGCACGGCTATAACCATTGCGCAGCAAATAATGCAGGAGCGCAACGATAAAAAACAATGGACACTACATTACCCGGCGGCCGAAAATGAACTGCAAATAATAAGTAAAAGAACAGATCCTGCACCGGGAACACATTTTGTAAAATATACTTCTGCAATAGACGATATTGAAATTATACATACCGCCCATAGCCGCAAAGGCTTTGCAGCAGGCGCTATTGCAGCTGCAGAGTTTATTTACAACAAAAAAGGTATCTTTAGCATGACCGATGTATTGCAAATAAACTAACCACAGAAACTGCTTTATTACAAATGAAATTGCACCTCCTTTTAGCAAAAATATTTTTGCTGCTGCTGCTTTGCAGTATTGCTGGAGAAGCCTGCGCACAAAGAGAAATTGTACATGAGCTACAAAAAAAACTTGCTGCTGCAAAAGATGTAAAGTCCCGCATAGATTTTAGTAATACCATTTCGTATGAGATGCGGATTTTTTCGCCGGATTCAGCTTTACAGGTTGCAAATGATAATCTGGTGCTGGCAGAAAAAGAAAATTATAAATATGGTGCTGCTGTAGCCACACTTTGTATTGGCATGGCAAATTCTATAAAAGGCAATTTTGAAATTGCGATGGAGTCCGGTAAAAAAGGATTGGTAATGGCGGAGAATCTGAATAATGATTCTCTTCGTGCTGTTTCTAATATGATTATATCTACCGCACATTACAACAAAAGCAATTATGATCTTTCTATAGAAAAAGCTTTGCTGGCTGTTAGCTTTTATAAAAAAATAAATAACAGTGAGGGTATTACAAAAGCCCGTATTGGCATGGCACAGGTATACCAGTTAAAAAATGATTTGCCTGCTGCAGAAAAAATTTTAAAAGAATTATCGCAGGAGCAGCGTACAGATATGAAAGTGCAGGTAAACATTATGCATACACTGGCAAATGTATACGGCATGCAGGAAAAATATAAAGAGGCTTTTGCGCTGGATGAAAAAGCCTTAGTGATTTCAGAAAAAAATGATCTCCGTTTTTTAACTTCCGGCATTTATGATAACATGGCAAACTGCTACATGTATAGTGGGGACGCTGCTAATGCGAAAAAATATTTTTCACTTTGTATTGCCATTGATTCTTCTTTTGGCAATAGCAAACAAATGGCAGATACCTACCTTAACCTAGGGCAGCTATCTTTAATGGGTAATGATTATACTGGCGCAATAATAAACCTGCGGCATTCCATTACATTGTCAAAGCTATCGGGGTATAAGCAAGGTACATACACGGCGTATCTTTTGCTGGGCAAGGCTTTCAGTAAAAATAATGAAAAAGATAGCGCCCTTGCTGCTACTAATGAAGGCTATAAAATAAAAGACAGTATAATAAATGTAGGCACAGAAAATAAAATAGCTGAAATGGAAACGCTATATCAGTCAGAAAAAAAAGAACAGGAATTATTGCAGCAAAAAAACGAAATTAATAAAAAGAATTTTCTGTTAACGGGTTCGGTAGTATCTATTCTGCTCATTACATTATCCGGCTCTTTATACTACCGCAAAAGAATTTTGCAGCATAAAATTGTATTGCAAAATGAAGTATTGCACCAGCAGGATATTGCCAGCAAAGCCATTATACATGCAGAAGAAAATGAAAGAAAGAGAATAGCCGCAGACCTGCATGATGGCATTGGGCAGATGATGAGTGCAGCAAAAATGAATCTCTCCGTATTTGAAGAAGAATTAGTTTTTGAAAACGATATTCAAAAAAAGAAATTTGAAAATGTAATAGCACTGGTGGATGAAAGCTGCAAAGAGCTGCGGAATGTGAGCCACCAAATGATGCCAAATGCGCTGCTTAAAAGTGGACTTGCCAGTGCAGTAAAAGAATTTATAGCTAAAATAGATAGCGACATTATAAGAGTAAACCTGCATACAGAAGGGCTAAACGAAAGGCTCGAAGCTAATGTAGAAACAGTACTGTACCGGGTTATACAGGAATGTGTAAATAATGTTTTAAAACACTCCGGTGCCAACCACCTGGATATTGCTATCATAAAAGATGAGGAAGGAATAGCTGCCACAATAGAAGATAACGGGTGTGGTTTTGATACCGGCAAAAAAGAAAAATTTGACGGTATAGGACTTAAAAATATTTTATCCCGGGTAAAATACCTGCAGGGTACTATAGATTTTACCAGTGCTGTAAATAAGGGTACTGTTGTAGTTATTCATTTGCCTGCATAACGAGATTGTATTTTATTCAAATAATAAAATAATCTCCGCTTTTTTGATAAAATAAGACCTGTAAAATTCAAATAATTTTTTTAATGAAAAATACTTCATATTCTAAAAGAGAACAATGAAAAAATTAAAACTGCTGTTGTTATTTTTTATTATTAATTCCACAGAATATTGCTGCGCACAATCCACTATAAACGGCAGCCTGCAGAAAATAATAAATGGCAATGCCACTACTGCCGAAAAAATAAAAGCGTACAAAAAATATGCAGAAATATTATCTACTGAAAACTTTGATGAATGTTTAATTACTGCAGAAAAAGGGTTTACGCTTGCCGAAAAAAATAATGACTCCGTTTCCATGGGAGAGTGTAATAAATTTACTGCATTGGCCTATTACTTTAAGGGAAGTTATGATAGTGCATCTGTTTTCTATTATAAAGCACTAAGCCTGCTTAAAAATAAAAAAGATGCTGCTGCAAGAGCTGCAGTATTAAATGATTTGGGAAAACTATATAGAAAAACAAAAGACCTTAATCGTGCACTGCAAATATACGACGAGGCATTTTTAATTTATAAAAATGCTAATGATCAAGATGGAATGGCTACTATCCTCAACGAATCCGGGGTGGTATTTGAATACAAAGAAGAATATGAAGAAGCTATAAACCGGTATAAACAATCTTTAGCCATAAGAGAAAAATTAAAAGACAGTGTAGGAATAGGCTACAGTTATAATTTTTTAGGCGGCGTGTATACCATTCAAAAAAAGTTTGATGAAGCAGAAAAATACCTGCTGGCTTCCCTAAAAATAAGACAACGGTTAAAAGATAATTTTGCCGTTGCACTAAGCTTTTCAGACCTGGGATATACCTACACACAACAGGGTAATTTTGAAAAAGCCGCAGAGCAATATATGAGCAGTAATGCAATAGCAGCAAAGATGCAATTTGCAGATTTGTTGCTCACGAATTATAAAGAACTATCTGCCATTGCAGAAAAAACCGGCGATAAATCCCAGGCACTGGATTATTTAAAAAAGCATGATGTTTTAAAAGATTCGATTTATTCATCAGCAAAAATTAAACAGATAGAAGAGCTGAATGCAAAGTACCAAACCGAAAAAAGAGAACAGCAGCTACAACTGCAACAGGTGGAAATAAAGCAAAAAAATTATCTGCTTGTTGGCATTATTTCCGGTGTTTTATTGTTGCTTTTTGCTGCGTTTTCATTTTATAAAAAAAGAAGAATAGCACACCAGTTTGCGCTGCAGGCAGAAGTATTGCACCAGCAGGATATTTCTACCAAAGCTGTTATAGATGCGGAAGAGAACGAGCGCAAAAGAATAGCCGAGGAACTGCACGATGGGGTGGGGCAGATGATGAGTGCAGCAAAAATGAACCTCTCCGTATTTGAAGAAGAACTGGTTTTTGAAAACGATAATCAAAAAAAGAAATTTGAAAATGTAATAGCACTGGTAGATGAAAGTTGCAAAGAAGTGCGTAATGTGAGCCATCAGATGATGCCCAATGCCCTGCTCAAAAGCGGGCTTGCCAGTGCGGTAAAAGAATTTATAAGTAAAATAGATACCAAAATTATTAAAGTAACGTTACATACCGAAGGGCTTAACGAAAGGCTGGAGGGCAATGTAGAAACAGTACTGTACCGGGTTATACAGGAATGTGTAAATAATGTTTTAAAACACTCCGGCGCCAGCTACCTGGATATAGCTATTATAAAAGATGATGCAGGAATAGCTGCCACAATAGAAGATAACGGACGTGGTTTTGATACCAGCCAAAAAGAAAAGTTTGAAGGTATAGGGCTAAAAAATATTTTTTCCCGCATAAAATATTTAAACGGAACCATAGATTTTACAAGTGCGGTGGATGAAGGTACTGCTGTAGTTATGCACTTGCCGGTACAAAAATAAATACGTAGTACAACGGCTACATATTATTGTAAATGCTTTATATTCACACTAATTATCTTTTTGTATGAAGAAGGAAAAGATTACGCTTGCCATAGTGGATGATCACCAAATTGTAATAGACGGATTGAAAGCCCTGCTGGCAGGGCACCCGCAATTTATGGTGAAAGTAGAATGCAACCATCCGGAGCGTATGGAAAAAATATTAGAAAGCGAACCGGTAGATATTTTGCTTACAGATGTAATGATGCCGGTAATGGATGGTGCACAACTTGCCCGCAATGTAAAAAATAAATTTCCTGCAATAAAAATACTTGCGCTCTCCATGAGCGGGCAGGGCGACCTGGTGAACCAGATGATAGACGATAGCGATATATCTGGCTATGTGCTTAAAAACCTGGGAAAGCATGAACTCATAACAGCACTGGAAAAAATATCTGCCGGGGGTGTATATTTTAGCAACGAAGTGCTGGAAGAAATGATAAAAGCCAGCGAGCGAAAAAAGTGTGCGGAAGAAACGCACCTCACCTTACGGGAGATTGAAATTATACGCCTCATAGAAAAAGAATACAACAACAAACATATTGCCGACAGCCTTTTTATAAGCGAGCGCACCGTAGAAACCCATCGCAAAAATATCTTTAGAAAAACAAAAACCGCAGGGCTTATTGGGCTCATAAAATATGCTTACGAAAATAAGCTGGTTACTAAATAGATTCACTTTTAGGTGAATCGTAAAGTATTACAGCGGTTGCATGAAATATTTTATAAAAAGTTATAAATATTTAAGTAAAATCTAAAGATCCTACTTAGTAAAATACTCAGAAAAAAATTAAAAATTTGCGCTTTTTATATTTGCGTTAAACCTTTTATAGTTTATGCCCGTCCTATAGCAAACAATTCATAAACTATAAAAATAAAAACATGAAAAATCTATTGAGCCTTTTGGCTGTAACGCTTATTGCGTTTACCTCCTGCAAAAAAAATGATGATGTTCCTGCTGAATCTGTTATGATTCTTCCGCAGAAAGTAGTTTCGTTAAAAGATGGTATTACCACTACACAAACTAACACTTATGACGGCAGTAAAATACTTACATCAACTTCTTTTGATGGTATCTTAACCAAAAAGATTGCATACACTTATACCGGCGATTTAATTACAAAAACGGAAACGACCAGCAGCGATACGCTAAAAAACACCATCAACTATTTGTATGAAAACAACGTACTGAAAACGCTCACACAAATGGTAATGGTTAACAGCGGGGGCATAAAAAATTATAGAACAGATTACCTGTATAATACCGATGGAAGCTATACCTACAAAAGGTTTGCGATAGATACAGTAACCGCTGCGGAACTGCTTATAACCTCCGGCACATTAAATTATCAAAATAATAATCTCGTAAAAAAAGAAGTAATAACTTACGATGCTACTGGTACAGTAAAGCAAACAGTAACAACAAATTTTACTTACGATGATAAGAACAGCAGCAATAAAAATATTATTGGTATCAGTTATTTGCTGGATAGAAATACCAGCATAAATAATATACTGTCCATAAATGAAATTACATTAAACGCCGATGGCACTTCTGAAACAATGCTTAGTACATTTCAGGATACCTTTGATGCAAATAATTTTCCTGTAGAAAGAAAAAGATTAAATGCAGATGGAACAACTTTTTCTACCGCACAAATTTATTATTGATTTTAAAAATAACGATACTATGAAATTGCTAATGGGCATTTTATGGTATCGTTTTCTATTCATCTATAAGTATAAATTAAATATTAATTGGTAACCTTCAGCCTATAAAAAAATAAAAAGATATTTAAAAAAACAACAATAAAAGTTTTTTAAAAATTTTGCTTATAAGGTAAAAAGAATTTCTTTCAACGGTTCTTTACAATTATAAACCTTACATTTTGTAGTATGATTTAGCCAAAGCCCCGCCTGCGTTAAATTCATACTAAACTCCGCAATTCCATAAACATTTCACCCAAATCCGTTATCCCCATTCCATTCTTCCCGCTTTCCTTTTTTTTTCTTATTTTACTTCTCTAAAACATACACAGGCATGAGTAATTCTTTATTCAGAAAGAAAAACATTTCAAATATTTTAGCAGAAGGTACAGATGATAGCCATGGTGGCGGTGGTTTAAAAAGAGTACTCACCGTAAAAGACCTTACCTTTTTTGGCATAGCAGCCATTTTGGGTGCCGGTAGTTTTAGTAGCTTGGGCGGTGCGGTGTTTAATGGCGGTCCAGGTGTGGTGGTATTGTTTATGATAACCGCTGTGGCATGTGCTTTCACAGCTTTTTGTTATAGTGAGTTTGCAAGCCGCATACCTGTGGCTGGTAGTGCGTATACGTATGCCTACGCAAGTTTTGGGGAGCTGTTTGCCTGGATAATAGGCTGGGCTTTAATAATGGAATACAGCATTGGTAATATTTATGTGGCCTTTAGCTGGAGCGATTATTTTACCTCCTTCCTCAGCAAATGTGGTATGGATATTCCTGCATGGCTTAGCACCAGTTACAAAGAGGCGCAGCATGCAGTGCAGGGCGGCTCCCTATCCGGAGATCAATTTGAAGCCTGGAAAAATGCACCCCTTATCGGCGGACTAAAAATTATTTTTGATCTCCCAGCTATTGTAATAAATTTTTTAATTACCTACCTCGTTTTTAGAGGCATAAAAGAAAGCCGCAATTTTAGTAATGTAATGGTTATTTTAAAAATGGTAGTAGTAGCATTAGTTATTGTTGTAGGGGGTTATTTAGTTTTTCATAACGGGCTCACCGTAAACTGGACGCCGCCAAACGATGCCGGTGTAAAATCATTTATGCCCAATGGTTTTAGTGGTGTAATGGCGGCAGTAGCAGGTGTATTCTTTGCCTACATTGGGTTTGATGCGGTAAGCGTGCTGGCAGAAGAAAGCAAAAATCCACAAAGAGATTTACCAAGGGGCATGATTTATTCGCTGGTTATTTGTACGGTGGTATACATTTTACTTACGCTGGTTTTAACCGGTGCTGTTAACTATAGAAATTTTGAAGGGGTAGGAGACCCGCTGGCATTTATTTTTGAAAAGCAAAATCTAAACCTTGGCTGGATGCAACTGCTGGTATCTGTTTGTGCAGTAGTAGCCATGACGAGTGTGCTCCTCGTTTTTCAAATGGGGCAGCCAAGAATATGGATGAGCATGAGCAGGGATGGTTTGCTGCCAAAAGTGTTCCAGAAAATTCATCCAAAATACCAAACACCTTCTTTTGCTACATTAATAACGGGGCTTGTGGTAGGTATACCTATTCTTTTTACAGATAAAACTTTTGTGCTGGACTTTACCAGCATCGCCACCCTTTTTGCATTTGTACTGGTATGCGGCGGAATATTGCTTATACCACAAAAAGTAAAAGAACCTGGTAAATTTAATTTGCCTTACATAAATGGTAAGCTCATTTTTCCCCTGCTGGTAGCGGGTTGTATTGTGGTATTGGCTACAGTTACACCAAAATATTTTCCCAATAAAATAGATTTTAGCGAAGAGCAGGCCATAGATAATTTTGCCACAGCTATACCTTTAAAAAATATGGATACTGCAATGATAGTGCAGCAGGTACAACAAAATCTTGCTACAACAAATAAAGGCAATGCTGTTTTTAACGGCCTGCAGGATTCTATACAGGTAAAAAAACTGCCATCAGAAAAACTGGCACTAATAAATAAATTTATTGCTAATGCCGGTACGGAGCAGAGCCGTACCCAAAAAATATCTACCATTATATTCTGGCTTCTTATGGCCGCTCTTGCTTTTATAACTTTCTTAAAAAATTATTCCCTCATACCACTTATGGGTGTAAGCACCTGCCTGTATTTACTTACCGGTATGACGAAAGCAAACTGGCTTTGGTTTGGCGGCTGGCTGCTTATTGGTCTTGTATTTTATTTTTTGTACGGATATAAAAAAAGTAAACTGGCATCGTAAATTTTATAGAACCAGCTCATTATTTTAATGCCGTAATTTTTTTTTGCTGTATTCATTGATGCATCACGTAAAAATAAGTAGGTTTCACAAAATACCCTCCCGTGGGTATATGAGCAGTAATAGCCGATTGTAACTTGCATATAAATAAATTTTGTATGAAGAAAAAACTAATTGCTATTGCCTTGGTATTGTTATTTATTAAAAGTACTACACTTACAGCCCAGCAATATTTTACCGGTGCAAATTTTGATGCCGCAAGTATTGCAAAAATCCCTAAAAAATTAGATCTCTCCACAAGGAGTTTTCAATCGCTGCCACCCATGGTATCGCTGGAAGCGTATTGCCCCACACCCGGTAATCAGGGTCAGCATGGCACCTGTGCTGCATTTGCGGCTACGTATGGTGTAGCCACTACATTGTATGCAAAAAAATATAATCTTACCAATAAAAATGTCATCAACAAATACATTTTTTCTCCTACTTATTTATACGAGCAAATAAAGAATACAGATGATGCAGATTGCCAAAAAGGAGCTGATCCTATTCTTGCATTAAGCGTAATGAAGGAGAAAGGTTTGCCGTTGAATACAACCATTCCTTACAAATGTGGTTCTTACATTCCGCCTACTGCTGTAGATGAGGCATCCAATTACAAGATCAGCGATTTCTCTGTATTATATTCCACTTTTGTTGCAGAATATGATAAACCAAATGATGTGCGGATAGAGCTGATAAAAAAATCTTTAAATGAAGGTTCACCCGTATCCGTGGGCTTTGCGCTGCCAGAAACTTTTTTTAAAATAACTACAGATGTGTGGCTGCCTGCAGATAATGAAGTGGTGGGAGAATGGCAGCACCGTGGCCATGCAATGGCAATTATAGGGTACGATGATAATAAGTATGGTGGCGCATTTCGGGTAATAAATAGCTGGGGTACAGGCTGGGGCGATGGTGGGTTTATATGGGTAAAATATAAAGACGTTGCAAAGTGGTGTACCGTGGCTATACAAGTTTTTGCAGGGTATAATACTAAAATGCCAGATGAGGTAAAACCTACACCAGAACCTAAACCAGAGCCAAAGCCAGAGCCAAAGCCAGAACCTAAACCAGAACCAAAACCAGAGCCAAAACCAGAACCAAAACCAAAACCCATACCCGTAAAAGAAGAAACATTTGCATTAAGCGGTACAATAGATTTTACTTTAAACACTGGTGCAGATATGCCCGTTAAAAAAACATCTACCAGAAATCTTACGGTAGAAGAAGATGAGCCAAAACAAAAAGAAGACCTTGTGGCTTACACTATGCAAAATACCTACAACAGCGGCGATGCCTTCCGCCTTTTTATGAATGTAGATGCAGAAGCTTATGTGTATGCATTTGCAACAGACCTTACCGGTAAGGTAAACAGGATACTTCCGTTTGATGACAGGACATCTACCCATGTGGGTGCAGGATCTATTATCGCTTTTCCGTCAGATACTAAAGTGATAAAACTGGATGAACAAAAGGGTGTAGATTATTTACTGGTATTATACTCCGCACAACAACTGGATGCTAAAGCAATGGCAGAAAAAATGAATGATATGAAAGGCCCGCTTAGCAGCAAAATAAGAGCAGTACTGGGTAATAAGCTCATTGATAAAAGTAAAATTAACTACGATAAAGATAAAGTGGGTTTCAGTACAAAAAAATTATCATCCCGTAATCTTACCGTTACAGATGATGAGCCTTCAAAACCTACAACAGGAACTGTGGTACCACTTATGGTAGAAATAAAACATCAATAACAATTCATTTTTTGCAATGCCTGTAAAAGGTATTGCAGAAAATTGCTTACCAAATATTTTTTGTATGAAGAAGAAATGCAATGCCTTGCACTTGCAAAAAGCAATTTATTGCTGCCTGCTTTTTATAATTTTTTTTAACGGAAAGCTTCGTGCACAGCGGCCGGAACTTATTATACCTGCTACGCATGAGGCTAACGCTGTAGTTATTTCGCCAGACGATAAGTGGGTAATATCTGCAGCTAAAGATGGTATAAAAATATGGGATAATAAAACGGGTAGTTTATTAAAAAATCTTACCCCCGGCGGTAAGGATAATAAAAGATTTGATGATGGAAAAATAGCAATGGCTGTAGATGCAGGAAGCACTACACTAGCTATGCAATTTGCAGATAGTATTTATTTATTTGACTTTGATAAGTTTACCATAATTAAAAAAATAGCTGCAAGAGGTTTTAGAACAGCTATGGTTTTTGCTCCTGATGGAAAAACATTGTTTGCTGCCGGAAGAAGAATTGCCTTCAATGATAGTCTGCTTATCGAAAAAATTAATTGTGCCACCGGAAAAAACGAACTTTTAAAAAATATCATCGTAGTACCCGATGATTATTATGAAGTTAAAAGATTGGATATTTCGCCGGATGGCGGAACACTGCTCATTGCCAGCCCGTATGATGCAAGCTGGCTTATGGATGTGCAAACAGGCAAATTAATAAAAACTTTTTCTAAAAACAGCAATGGCTATCCTTATTGCTTTTTAGCAAATGGTAATGTGATCATGTTTTCCGGCAGAGCAGAAAAAGTATTTTATACAGAAGAAATTAATGGTAAAAATTATGCACCGGTTAAAAAATCGAAAATAATTTTTCGTATACAATTTGAAACAAATCCTGTAGCCAGTGTAAAAGCTTATCCCTCCACCTCCGGTAAAATATTATTGTATTATACAGATAATTTTGTGCTGTTTAATCCGACAGATTTTTCCGCCTCTGCAAAAATGCCTGATAAAAATCTGCATAACTACGATGCACAATTTCAGCAAAACATTGCACTTTCTCCATCAGGTAATTATTTTGTAGCAGGTACAAATATGAGTAAAATAAACAGCACTACAAACGTTGAAATATCCAGCTATGGCCTCCTTCCGCTTAATTCTTATGTGCAGTTTGTATATAAAAATAAAGATGCTGTTTGTCTTAAAGACAGGTTTTTAAATTTTGATAACGGCGTCTTTAATATGCGCCTTGTAGATCCCGATTTTAAAAGCGACTATAGTGGGTTTTTGTATCGCATTACTGCCGATGGCGAAACAGGTTTTTTATATAATGACCAGGATGGCCTTTTTCGTTTTAATGCTAACGCTGCCAAGATAACGTATGAAAATATTACTAAAATAAAAAATCTACGTAAACGATTTGTAGGAATGCAAATTTTTGATGCACTCAATCTTATTGTGCTCACTGGCAATGAAGGTATTTATGTGATGGATTTAAAAACTCTGAAAGTATTATATATAGTCGATATACCATCCGGGCTGCATTATACAGGTACAGAAAGATTGAATAAATTTTGTGATTTTTCACCAGATAATACAAAGATGATTTTGTTTGCAGAATCCAGAGGAGATACTGCTAATTTTATTTATTGTGTAAACCTTGCTGATAGAAATGAAAAATGGAATTTTCAATCGGTAAACATCCGTAATATCCGTTTTACAGAAAATGGTAAAAAATTATTGTTCACTTCCAACGATAAATTAATAAATCTTGATGCAGAAACAGGCACACAAATAGGAGGGGATATACAACTTCCAAAATCAGATTTTGAAACTATTATTTCTCCTTCCGGCAAATATGCAGCTACACAAATTCCTGTAGCATTAAATGTTGACGCCGGCTCTGACATTGGGCTGGTAGACATCATCCACAACAAACAGGATGGTAAAATGCAGGGTACCGGCGATGAAGTAAAGGGATTTATTTTTTTACATAACGAACGGTATATGCTTACTGAAGAGTACGGTGGGCTTTGCCTTTGGGATGTGGTGAAGAAAAGAAAAATTGGTAAAATATATATGTTTGAAAAATCTGGTGACTGGGTTTTACTTACAGATGATGGCAGGTTTGATGCTACCGAAGGCGCATTAAAAAAAATGTACTTTACTAAAGGCAAAGAAATAATACCTATAGAAAGTTTATTTGAAAAATATTATGTACCCGGCTTATTAAAACAAATATGGGATAATACTTTGCCCGATAATGTACCGGATATAAACGATTTAAAATCTGCCCCGCTCATAAAAATAACCATAGAAAACAAAGACAGAAACCTGGAAGTAGCAGATGATATAGAAACAATAAAAACAGATAAGGAACAGGTAACCATAAAAGCAGAAGCCGATGGAATAAAAGATGTAGTAAACGAAATACGTTTATACCAAAACGGAAAGCTGGTACAAAGCACGAGAAATTTATCAGTAGAAGATGATAATAAAGGAGAAAAAATACTCACTAAAAATTTTACCGTAATACTTAATGCTGGTATAAATAATTTTAGGGCAGTGGCTATAAACAGCCAGCGTACAGAAAGTTTGCCTGCAAAAATTATTGCAAACTATACACCCGCAATTGTTCCCCCAAAGCCGGAGGGTAACGATATACAGCTTCACCTGCTGGTAGTGGGTGTAAATATTTATAAAAACCCACGCTACAGTTTAAATTATGCCAATGCAGATGCTACTGCTTTTATAGCTGCACTTACACAGGGTTCGCAAAATTTATTTGGCAAAGTAAACACCACTTTTTTAAAAGATGATGAAGCCACTAAAGAAGGACTTATAACTGCTTTTGAAAAGATAAAAGCGGTTGCTCGCCCGCAGGATTTGTTTGTATTTTACTACGCCGGCCATGGCGTAATAAATGATAAAAAAGAATTTTTTCTGGTGCCTTATGATGTTACACAAATGTATGGCAATGATGGTGCGCTTGCGCAAAAAGGCTTTAGTGCAGCGGCTTTGCAGCAAATGAGCAAAGATATAAAAGCGCAAAAACAGTTGTTTATTTTAGATGCATGCCAGAGTGCAGGTGCATTGGAAGTGGTAGCAGGAGCCCGTGGTGCAGCAGAAGAAAAAGCCATTGCACAGCTTGCACGTGCCACGGGTACACAGTGGCTTACTGCAAGTGGTAGCGAGCAGTTTGCATCAGAGTTTCAGCAACTGGGGCATGGCTCATTTACTTACTGCCTCTTAGAAGCTTTTAAAGGCGACGCCGGCAACACAGATAAAAAACTTACTGTAAAACAACTGGATGCCTACCTGCAGAATAAAGTGCCGGAGATTACAAAAAAATATAAAGGCACAGAGCAATATCCATCCAGCTATAGCTATGGCAACGATTTTCCCATTATCATTATAAAATAAAAAATATAAATAACCTCAAACCAAAACACACTTGTATGAAAAAAATTATTGTATTAATGCTCATTTGTTTTTGTGGCAATATTTTATTTGCCCAGCAAAAACCAGTTGTAATTCCTGCATCTAATGTGGAGAAAAAAATAATCCCTATTGTGCCTACCAAATTATTGAAGAAGCAGTTGGAGAGTGCATATAAAAGGAAAAAATACAAACTGGTTTTATCCCTTGCAGATACTTTGCTTAAAAGAAATCCTAAAGATGAAAATATTTATTTAACAAAAATTAACAGCGAAATTATGCTGAAGATGGATAAGCCCGCCATTGCTGATATAAAAAAATATTTTAAAAATAAAGATACTGCCGCTACTGTTATTGCTATTATGCCTTCTCAGTTTGATTTTTATAGTAAGAAACGAAATGCAGATATTTATTACAGTTCTGCCATAGCATTGTCTCCAAAAAATGGTATTCCTTATTTATTTAAAGCTGCACAATTATCGGATGATGGAAAGGCGACAGAAGGATTAAGCAATGCACAAAAAGGATACGACCTTTTAAATGCAAAATATAAAAAAGCGCTTGTAAATCTTTATGCTACCATACTCTATGGCAGCGAAAAAAAACCAGAAGCTTACAAATTGCTGGAAGATGAAATAGCTGCAGGTAATAATACATACGATATTTTAAAAGATTATTTTGGTTTTTATGTTAAAGATAAACGCTATCAGGATGGGATAGATAAAGCAACGGACTACATAAAAAAAGACAGCATGGGAAATTATTTTGGACAACGAGCCATGTTATATAACGATATGGGCAATGCCGAAAAAGCCTGTGAAGATGCACAAATATTAAAAACCCAGTTTGATGATGGTGATTACTATGGCAAGCTTTTTAACTGCCCACAGATAATGGCAGACGTAAAACCTAACCTGCAGCGCACTTATATTTACGAAGTAATTTTTAATGATATGAAATATGATTTTAGGGTGAGCAACCCCAATGTAGATATGGATAATGGGATATCCTTTAAATACAAACTTACAGGCGATGCCATGTATAACGGAACGGTAAACATAAGCAAGGAAGCTATTGCAACTGCTCACGACCAAATGAATAAATTTGGAAAAGAAAATATACAACTAGATACCAGAACATCTGTATGGATAAGCAAAGAAGTTTTTAATGAATTTAAAACAAATGGATATTCATCCATTAATGCAAATGAATGGGAAGGTTCAAAAGAATTTCAATTGGTAAGTGAAAAAAATAGTGATGATTCTTACTATCCTATTACGGTAGATGATGGTATAAAATATGTAAAATGTATAAAAGTGCTTGCAAAAAATGGTGAAGAATTATGGATAAATGACGATGCTAATAATCCTATTATCTTAAAAATGAAAGTAGATTTTAGTATAGAGTTGAAGCAGGTTTTGTAAAGGGAAGACTGGTTTATAAAATTAACACGGTGGTGAGCAACAAAAAAGCCTTGCTGTTGTAGCCCGTAGTACTGGCACGCACTGGATGGCAGCAAGCGGTAGTACCCAAACTGCAAAGGAATTTGGCGAGCCTGGCCATGGTGCATTTACTATGTTTTGTTGCAGGCATTAAAAGGGCAGGCAGCAGCAAATAAAATGATTACAGTAAATGGTATGAAAAACTTTTTGCAAATACAGGTACCGGAACTGCTAAAAAATATGGTAGCAACAATCAGTTCCCGGCTAGTTATGGTTTTGGAAATGTCTTTGCGGTGGAGTTGTTAAAATAGTTGAATAAATATGCTTATTTCTTTTAAACATGATAAGGTATAACCCCAATAAAAAATGTTATCTGCATAAATTCTCATTAATAGATTATACCATGATTTTTAAAGTAGTTAAAACGTTTACAGTATTTACTTTATTAAAAGTTGCTGCTTTTGCTCAAGCTCCCAAGATTGTAATACCTACCGCTCTAAACCAAAAAATATCTAAAATAATTATTGATCGAGAAAATAAATTTTTTTATACAGCAGATGATGAAAAGATTATTATGTGGAATTTTAAAACCATGACACAACTTTACTCTTTTACAATTGCTAACATATCTACGGATGCAGGTACTGCCACTAGGGTAACCAGTTTTAAAGAACTTATCATATCTCCAGATGGAAATATATTGGCTTGTATTACCGTAAAAGATTCATTAAAAATATTTTCTACTGCTACCGGTAAATTCTTACAAGCCATAGCAAATGTAGAGTCTAAGATAGTTTTTTCAAAAGATTCAAAAACCATTTACTACATAGCAAACGGACCAACAATTGCCAATAGCAATGAGCCAGAGGGTAGAATGGTAAAGGCTGTAACTATTGCAAATGGCTCTGTAAAGGACTATTGGCATTTAAAATACTTAAATGCATTTGGCCTAAGTGCAAAATACTTTTTCCCCTTGCTCAATAGTCGCATTATTAATTTTAATGAAAAGGGTTATGAGATATTGGACCTTGATGAAAAAAAAGAAGTGGCCAACGAGCAAATTTCTGCAGAAGCAAAAAAAAATCTTTCGGAGCCCAACATGGCATTTAATGAAAACAATTTTGAGGTTTATCCTGAATCGGGATTGTTTGTTTTTCAACAAAAAAGAAAGCAGGGGCTTGGTTGGGCTACATGGGATATTTATAATAATAGAGAGTTTGCCTTTATGCCAGCGTATGCTGCTATTACTATGCAGGCAAGTACGAATGCGGATAAATTATTGTACATAACCAACAAGGGAACCAGATATAACAAACAGGAACTGGTAATATATTCACAGGGGTATAAAATTCAAAAGAAAAAGTTGCTGGATATAAGTGATGAAATTTATGTTGCTGCATTATCCAAAAAAAATAACACCGTTATTTATGTTGATTATAATTACAAACTCTTTAAAGCTAATATTGATAATAACGGAAAAGAAACGGTACAAAGAGCAATGCCCGAAATAAATACTTCTTCTTTTTTTAGAGAAGGAAATTTGATGAGTTTTAATGCATCAACCATCGTTTCAGACAATATTAATCAAGGTACTTTTAAAATGTATAAATCTAATTATGTGGTTGATCTTAATCGGTCAGCCGTGTACATTTATGACACAGTGCCCTCCATCCCCTCCAATGTGGTATCGTCCATTAGACTTAATAAAGATAGCTTTTTGCTGTCCTACAATTCAATAACCACAGATAAAAACACTTTTTTTATCTATGATAAAAAAAGCAAAAAATCAACAGCATTCACAGTAAAAGATTTCGCCACTACCCATCAAACTATTAGCAGGCAATTTGCAGGCTTGCCGGAGTTTTTTACATTAACCACTCCTGGTATAGCATATTACACAATAGGTCAATATGGTGTAAAAGATACCGATCCATATACCTGTAACTTGTATAAATACAACCTTGCAACCAATAAATCTGAAAAAATATTTAGTGCGGCAAGCATGGAATCTGCTAAATGGAAAAGCTTGGGTGGAAGCAGCGCATACAGCCCTTATGCTGTTAAACAATTAATAATGGATAAGGACAACGAAATTTTTGCGTCTGCAGAAAATGATTTCAAAGGATATGTAAAAATTATTGATATTAAAACCGGAAAAATTTTGGCAAGCCATCCTTTCATGTATGATTCGGCCACCCTTAGAAATAATTACGTAAACATAAAAGATTTTGAAAAAGAGGGCAATGATTACAGACCATTTATTTTAAAAGCTGTTAAAAAAACTAGTGATAAAATAGTGAAAGTATTGGGAAGTGAAAATTTATATGAATTTAATTTAACGAATGGGCAGGCTACAGAAAAGAAATTTATTGATGGGAAAATGTTTGATGGTAAACATGAAGTAAATATTTTTGGTGATCATAAGCTCGAAAATATTATTGCAACTTACCAAGATGAAAATGAAACAATTGTAGAGACAGTGTATGGTCCAAATCGGTTTAGGTTAGATCATATTTCTTCGCCAGTAACCAATATCGAATTTACACAAAACGATAGCATTCTTTATACCATACATGCAGATAAATCGATGAATGCCTATAACGCTATAACGGGCAAATATTTTGGAACCCTATATATTTTTGAAAACACTGCGGATTGGGTTTTTGTAAATGCGGATGGCAGATTTGATGGAACAGACAATGGGATAAAAAGACTATATTTTTTAAAGGGGAGAGAAGTGGTAAATCTTGATAAAGTTTACGAAAAATTTTACACGCCAAACCTTTTTACACGTCTTGTAAATGGAGAAAAATTTGACCCCATTAACATTAATATTAAAGGTACCCCAAAGGTAAAAATTGCTTATGCCGAAGCTACCCGTAATCTTAATGTGGAAGAAGATGTACCCAGTTATCAAAATAAAACAGGCTTTGCCGATATTGTTGTTACTGCATCTGCCGAAGATGATGGTATTGATGAGATACGGTTATTTCAGAATGGGAAAATCGTAACACTCACCACTCGTAATTTGATAGTGGCTGATGATAACGGGGGTTCAAAAACAAATAAATACCAGCTTTCGCTGCTGCCCGGCAATAATAATATACGAGCCATTGCATTAAATACCCAGCGTACAGAAAGTGACCCTGATGAAATTATTGTATCCTATTCAGCAAATGGTATTCAGCCAACACCGAAACCAATTCAAAATAATGGTACAAGCATTATATCTTCCATTGATAAAAATGCAACCATGTATTTGATGGTTGTTGGTATAAATGCTTATACCAATAAAATAAACCCGCTGGCCTATGCATTGCCCGATGCTACTGCGTTTAAAGAAGAAATAGAAAAAGATGCAAAGAGTGTGCTTGCCAATGTAAAAACATATTTTATTACAGATGCAAAAGCCGATAAGGCTGGCATTGTAACAGCATTCAACGAAATAAAAAGAGATGCCAAACCGCAGGATGTGTTTGTATTTTATTATGCAGGGCATGGTTATATAAATCCGGTTAATAAAGAGTTTTATTTAGTATCGGTCGACGTTGCCGATGGGGGAGAAAGCCTGTTAAAAAATGGCATTCCCGCAAAAGAACTGCAGCAATATGCAGTAGATATACAGGCACAAAAACAATTATTTATTTTAGATGCCTGCCAGAGCGCAGGAGCTTTTAATGCTATGCTGCAGCACGATGGTGAGCAGCAAAAAAGCCTAGCTGTTGTTGCCCGCAGTACGGGTACGCATTGGATGGCAGCAAGCGGCAGTACAGAAACGGCAAAGGAATTTGGGGAGCTTGGCCATGGTGCATTTACCTACGTTTTATTACAGGCACTCAAAGGGCAGGCTGCAGCAAATAAAATGATTACCGTAAATGGAATGAAAAACTTTTTGCAAATACAGGTACCGGAACTGGTAAAAAAATATGGAGGTAATAATCAATACCCTGCCAGCTATGGTTTTGGAAATGATTTTCCGGTGGAAATGTTGAAATAATGAAAATTAAAATTTAATTTGAATGAAAAAAATATTTTTTATTTTATCTTTTTTTGTGGCGGCTAACTGTTTTGCGCAAACTCCAAAACTGGTAATCCCTGCGGGGCATGGTGATGATGTGCGTTCTACAATTATTACGCCGGATAATAAATATTTGGTGTCTTCCGGCCTCGACTATACGACTAAGGTTTGGGATAATCGTTCAGGCAAATTGCTTTATTCATTTCCAAAAATAAGTAATGGTAAAAATTATTCTTTCTTTAAATTTCTTTTGAGAGATAATGGTCGGCAACTTATTGCAATGGGAAATGATGTGCTAATGATTTTTGATTTTGAAACATTCACCATAACAAAACAATTCTTTCTGGAGGGTATGAAATGCATTGCATTAACATCTAACGGACAAACACTTTTCATTTCCGCATCTTCAGAGCAATTTAAGGCGGATATTATTAAACTAAATTTGGAAGATTATTCTTTCAAAAAAATTCATACGCTTGCAGATGCTGATTCGTGGGACATAGAGTTTCCCCGTATATCGCTGAATAAAGAAGAGGATAAATTACTTTGTTATTCAAAATTCAAAGGCTCTGCGCTTATTGATACCAGCGGAAAAGAACTAATTGTATATCCTCAAGAAAAAAATATTTGGTGCTTTACACCAACAGGATCTTTACTGGCCATTCAGGAAGCTGGTTCAAATAGCTATAATGTTCAGTTTCTTAATGCCCAAACCCTACAAATAAATTGGGAAACAACGGTTCACATGAATAGCTTCTTCACTACGCTCTATAATTTTCAAATGGCGGAATTTAGTGCAAATACAGGCGAATTCGTTATGGCTGGTAGCAAGGATTTCGTAGTGTTAGATTATGTTAATAAGACTGTTGCCGGACCGTTTGATTCCCCCAGAGGTGAAATTAGCAGTATCTGTTTTTCCCCAGTTAAAGGAACATTTTTTATTGGAACTAATAATTACAATAGTAAGTCGGTATACTTATACCCTTTTAACACCAATACCAATAGCGCAGGCAACAATTTTGGTGACGCAGTGCTAGATGTTTGGGCTCTAAAAACTGCCGTTAAAAGCAACACGATACTGCTGGGAAGTCATATGCAATATTTCAAACAATTAAATATTGGTCCTAATGGTTTTGAAGTAAAAAATCTAGACATAAAATATAGTAGTCAAGTGGTAGGTATTTCTCCCGATGGTAAAACTGGGATAAGTGTTTCACAAGAGTTTATAAATATTTATAATACTGAATCCCCCGACACTTATACAGCAATCGAAACTCTCACAAAAGAAGGTGGTGCTACCGAGGTTATATTTTCAAAGGATGGAAAACTTGTGGCCATAGTCGGTGATAGGCAAATACGAATCATTAATCTAGCTACAAAAAAGATTATCTATCTTTTTAAAAATGGGACTCACATGCTTCTTACAAAGGAAAGGATTGGTGCATTTTCAGATGACAATAAAAAGTTTATTTTTTTGGGTATCACTGAGGAAAATAAATACCTGGTAACCTGTATGAGTTTATTAACTGGTAATACACTATGGGATAAAGAAGGTGATATTTATTCATTCAAATTCATCAATAAAAATTCAAGTATTTTCTGTATAGACCACTACAATAATGAGGCAATCTGGCTTAATGCAGAAAACGGTACAGAGCTAAATAAAAAAACTTTTGGAAGTAAAAAAATCAATAATGCAGTTGTTACCGATGATGCAAAGTTTGCATTTCTAAATGTAGGAAATAACATTGAAATCTGGAATCTTGAAACTCTTGAAAAAACAAGCGAATTACAAGGACACAGCAATTCGGTAATGTACACTGATTTGATGGGTAATGATAAATTCCTTGTGTCTTCTTCTGCAGACAATACTATTCGTATTTGGGATTGGAAAAATCAAAAAGAATTATTTAAGTTGATTCTGTTTGAAGAGAAAGAAGACTGGGTTGCTTTAATGCCTGATGGCAGGTTTGATGCGTCCTCAGAAGTACTAAAAAAAATGTATTACACCAGAGGGAAAGAAATCATTCCGCTTGAAGGGGTGTATGAACAATTCTTTACCCCTATGCTTATCAATCGGATTTTAAGTGGAGAACAATTTAATCCTTTACCTGTAGATATAAATACTATTAAAAAAGTGCCATTGGTTAAAATTAAATATGCAGAAAAACAGCGCAACTTAACAGTTGATGCAGATTTGCCTTCTTATCAAAATACAACCGGTATTGCCGAAATAACCGTTAATGCAACTGCGCCTGACGATAAGGTAGATGAGATACGTTTATTTCACAATGGTAAAGTTGTAAACTTGGCCACCCGTGGGCTCTTTGTTGCAGACAATGATGGCAGTGATAGTAAAAAATATACCATTAATTTATTGCCAGGCAGAAATCAAATAAGAGCCGTTGCGTTAAATACACAACGCACGGAAAGCCAGCCAGATGTTATTAATATTATTTATGATGATGGCTCATCATCCAACTCAAATAATACACCTGTTATAAATGATAATACCAATGTTATTGTTGATAAAATTGACAAAAATGCAACCATGCACCTCATTGTTATAGGAATAAACCAATATAAAAATGCTAAACTGAACCTTAACTATGCACTGGCGGACGCCACCGCATTTAAAGAGGTAACAGAAAAAGATGTAAAATCAATGATGGCGAATATCAAGACCTATTTTATTACCGATGATAAGGCCGACAAAGTAGGTATTTTGGCTGCGCTAAAAGAAGTACAGCAAAATGCCAAACCGCAGGATGTGATGGTATTTTATTATGCCGGCCATGGTGTGATAAGCGAAAAAAATAAAGAATTTTATTTAGTGCCAACAGATGTAACTGATTTGAAAAATGTAGATGAAGCACTTGCTCAAAATGGTATTTCCTCCAAAATGTTGCAACAGTATGCTATTGACATTCCAGCACAAAAACAGGTTTTTATCCTTGATGCCTGCCAGAGCGCAGGAGCTTTTGCAGATTTATTAACCGGCGATGCAAATCAACAAAAAAGTTTAGCAGTAGTTGCCCGAAGTACAGGCACCCACTGGATTGCCGCCAGCGGTTCACAGCAATTTGCCAATGAATTTTCTTCATTGGGTCATGGCGCTTTCACTTACGTTTTGTTACAGGCATTAAAAGGCGAAGCCGCAAACAATAAAATGATAACAGTAAATGGATTAAAAAACTTTTTACAATTACAAGTTCCGGCCTTAATGAAAAAATACAATGGCGCCGCCCAATACCCTGCCAGCTATGGTTTTGGAAATGATTTTCCGGTGGAGATTGTAAAATAATTATTTTATAAAAACTTAGCTGTAATTTTTGTTATGAAATGAAAGTGTGCCTCAGTAGAATTAATATCTATGGCTACGAAAGTGTATTTTTGCAGGCTAAAGATTTTTAGAAATGAAATATGAAGTGGGCGATAAAATACTGGTACTGCAAACGGATGAAGATGGGGTAGTAGTAGAAATTATGAATGAAAAAATGGTAATGATAGAAGTGCGTGGGGTAAGGTTTCCGGCATATATGGATCAGATAGATTTTCCTTATTTTAAAATGTTTTCGAAAAAAAAAGTAGTGGAGAAAAAGAAAATATATGTGGATGATGTAAAACGGGAAAAGAAAACCGTAAAAAAGAAAACAGGAGATGGGGTATTTTTAAATTTTATACCGGTATTTGATAAAGATGTATTTGATGATGACCTGGTAGAAAAATTAAAAATTTACCTTGTTAACCAAAATGAAGAAGCCTATAATTTTACTTATGATCTAGTTTTTGATGGGGAAAGTTCCTTTAACCTGAAAAATAAAGTGGATGGCTTATCAGAATTTTACCTGCACGATGTAAGTTTTGATGATATGGGTGAAGCACCAAAATTTGAATTTGAATTTAGCCTTGCAAACCCCGATAAAAAGAAAGTAGCTTTTAATGAAGTATTTTTTAAACTTCGGGGCAAGCAATTATTTAAAAAAATTGAAGAAACGCAGCTTAAAAATGAAGCCTCATTTTCTTATGAATTGTTTACTCATTATCCCGAAAAACTTAATGACGACAAGGTAGACCTTAGCAGCCTGGGCAATGCCGGGTTTAGAATTTTTGATGCAGGCAAAATTCGGGAAAACCTGCCACCAGCAAGATCTGTGATAGATTTACACATAGAAAAATTGACAGATAAACCTGCATCCCTCACCAACTTTGAAATGCTTACGCTACAGGTAAATACCTTTGAAAAATATTATGAACTTGCTGTAGCACATAAACAACCCACGTTTATTGTTATACATGGTGTGGGCGAAGGCGTTTTGCGAAACGAAATACACGAAATACTTCGGTTAAAAAAAGAAGTAAAATCTTTCGTAAATCAGTTTAATCCTTTATATGGTTATGGTGCTACGGAGATTTATTTTAAATAATAAATTTGTATTGCCGGTAATTATTTTAATAATCATTTTTAAATTTTTTCAGTAAGCAATTTTTCTGTTACCATTTTACTCAGTGTTTCATTTGTTTTTTTACCATAACTTACCATCATGCTGCTATCAAAATTTTCTATCGCTGTCACTTTCAATATGAGGCCCAGGTAAAGTCCGCGGCTGTTTAAAAATTTTAAAAAATCTTCTGAAGAATGCGTAACAGCACTAAGTTTTACTCTGTCGCCGGGCTTTGTATCGCTTAGCTTTTTATATTGCAGCCATTGTATGCGCCCTTGTTTATCTGGTATGGGCGAGCCATGTGGGTCTACAGAAGGAAACTCCAGTGCTTCATCCATTTTATCAAAAAATAAAGGAGATTGTAAATGCTCTATCTGCTCCGCAATTTCATGTACCTGCTCCCAGCCAAAGCCCATTTTTTCAACAAGATACATTTCTGTAAGCCGGTGCTTTCTTATAATAAGCCCGGCTTCTTTTTTGCCTTTATCTGTAAGTTTTATAGGCTTATAACTTTCGTAATACACCATTTTCTTTTCTGCCAGTTTTTTAATCATACTGTTTACAGAAGGCATTTTTATTTGCAACTGTTGGCTTAGTTCCTGCACGGTTACTTCTCCTTTTTCATCGCTTAAATTAAAAAGAGCTTTTAAATAATTTTCTTCGGCATAAGTATTCATGCGGCTAAGATATGAAATAGGTAAAAGAACACCATTTTAAGGCAGGGAAATTTATACTTTTTGTAATGGTTGTTAATTAAAATAATATTTCTAGTAATGTAATTAAATTACTTTAATAAAGTATTTCTTTATTTACGCTCCATACCTTTTTCCCTAAAAGTATTAAAGTACATCAGCAAGAAGAAATATATTTTGAGTACATTAATCTTATTTTTTGATTATTTATGACTACTGCGCATCATTATTATTTTTTTAGTATACTTATAAGTAAATCGCTCTCATGATAAGGTATAAAGATTGCAATAAAAAAATAATTTATAAAAAATCCCCATCAAAAAATGACAGGGATGTATAATTAAGATAAATTATTTTTAAAGCTCCGGTGCTTTTACTTTTTTAGTTTTTATTGCTGATGCAGCGCCCAGTGGTTTATCTTTTGCAAAATCTACCAATACTGGTGCTCCTACAAATATTGAAGAATAAGTACCCGTAACCACACCTATAAGCATAGCAAATGCAAACCCGCGGGTTACTTCGCCACCAAATATAAATAGAATAAGCAGGGTTACAAATACCGTAAGCGACGTCATTACGGTACGGCTAAGCGTATCGTTTATCGCTTTGTTTATGATGGTTATTTTAGAAGTACCTTTCATATCTCTGCTGTATTCTCTAATTCTGTCAAATACAATTACCGTATCGTTCATAGAAAAACCAATAACGGTGAGTATAGCTGCAATAAAATGCTGGTCTATCTCCAGCGGAAAAGGTACAATGTCTTTAAAGAACGAGAACACCGCAAGCGTTACCAGTACATCATGTATAAGTGTAACGATTGTTCCTGCGGAATATCTCCAATCCCTAAAACGAATGAAAATATAAAAAAATATCATTAGCATGGCAAAGATGGTTGCCTTAATAGCACCTTTTTTTAAATCATCTGATATAGATGGTTGCACTGTTGTAGAACTCTGCACATTATTTTTAGAAAACTGTGCATACGTTAAACCTTGTGGCAATACTTTTTTAAGCCCTTCAAATAATTTTTGCTGCACCTGCTCATCTGCATTTTCTCTGCCTATAAGGTAAGAGGTTGTAATATTTAAATGCCTTGCATCTCCCACTGTTTTTATAGAAGGAAATTCATTTGCAAAAGCTGTTTTAAGATCATCCCGTACATCATCATTTTTTACAGGTTTTGTAAAAGATACCGTATAACTGCGCCCGCCTTTAAACTCTACTCCCTCATTAAAACCATGAAAGAAAGAGGCCACACCTGCTGTTAATACTATTGCAGAAAGTATATACGCATATTTTCTTTTGCCGATAAAATCATAACTGGCATGCTTAAATATTTTTTTTGAAATACTCGTAAAATAATTAAAGTGATGATTTTTATCTGTACGTAAATCTGTAATTAATCTTGATACTAAAATACCGCAGAACAAAGACAATAAAATACCAATGATTTGTGTAGTGGCAAAACCTAATACGGGGCCTAAACCAAAATATAATAAAACGAAAGCTGTAAGCAAAGAAGTAACGTGAGCATCCAGCACGGGTGCCAGTGAACGTTTGTAACCATCGCTTACTGCCTGCGGGTAAGATTTACCTTTGGTGAGTTCTTCTTTTATTCTTTCAAAAATAATTACGTTAGTATCTACTGCCATACCAATAGTGAGCACCAGCCCCGCAATACCGGCAGCCGTAAGCGTAAAGCCAAACATGGCCAGTACACCCACTGTAAATACAAGGTTTAAAATAAGCGCAATATTTGCTATCCAGCCTGCACTGTTATAGTACAATAACATAAGCCCGAATATTACAATAAAGGCAATAAGAAATGCCATAGCACCGCCGTTTACTGCTTCTTTACCCAGCGTAGCACCTACAACCTGCTCCTGTACTATTTTTGCGGGTGCATCCAGCTTTCCAGATTTTAAAACGTTGGCAAGATCCTGTGCCGCTTCCACCGTAAATGAACCGCTTATTTCTGTATTGCCACCATCTATTTTTCCTTTTACTGATGGGGCTGAGTACATGATATCATCCAGAGAAATACCTACAAAATTTCCGGTATTTTTTTCTGTTAGGTTTGCCCATGTTTTAGAACCCGTTGCTGTCATTTGCATTTTAATGGATGGACCACCTTTTTCATCATAGCTCTGGCTAGCCTCAGCTACACTTTCGCCTTCCATAGGTGCTTTATCTGTACCGTTTATTCTTTCCACTGCATACAATTCAAAAAACGCAATATCATTTTTACCTTTTTGTTCTACGCCGTATATCAATTTAATATTGCTGCTAAGAACACTCGTAAATGCGGGGTTGCTCAGGTAACTGTTTAAAAGCGATGTATCTTTTTTTGCTACATTACCAATATATGGTGCGTTATATGACTGCCCGGTTTTAGGATCTACAGGAAAACTGATGATGGTATTTAAAATATTATTTACAGAATCATTTTTTGCAAAAGCAGTATCTTTAGAAACACCTTTGAGGTATTTTGCTAGTGATTTATCTGCCTCAAAAAAAGAGGTAAAATCTTTCGACGTGAGTGTTTTGATGCTCCAAAACTGTAGGTTTGCAGAGGAAGTAAGAAAATCTCTTACCCGCTGCTTGTTTGTAATGCCCGCCAGTTCTACGTTTATAACGCCTTTGTTTGCATCCAGGTTAATGTTGGGTTGTGCTACACCGAATTTATCTATACGCTTCTGTAATATTTTATAGGTTTGGTTAATAGCTCCTTTACCTACCACCAGCAATTTATCAGTAACAGTATTATCATTATCACCAATTTTAATATCCTTATTGGGGCCTGCAAATATGGAAGATAATTTGCCTGCGCCATTTTGCTGTGCATATGCTTCTGCAAAAAGGTTTATGAAATTTTTATCGCTGTTAAGTTTAGCAAGTCTTGCGCCCTGCAGGGCTTTTAGCAGCGTGCTGTCTTTGGGGTTATTGCTCTGGGATTTTAGTAATCCTTCCAAGCTCACATCCATGGTCACGCTCATACCACCCTGAAGGTCCAGCCCAAGGTTAAGTTCGTACTCTTTACATTTTTGGTAAGTGGTACCCACGAGCGGGTAAATTTTCTTTTCTTTGGTACTATCCAGTATATGAATTGTTTTTGCTTTGATAATATCTTCTTTATCATCTGCATTCATATTAGCTACATCATTTTTTGTAAGCCTTTCTGCCTCTTTTCTTACCTGGCTTTCATAACTTCTTACTACAAAAGTGTAAGAGAGTTCCCAAATAGATATTAAAAGAAGTGCAATGGTAAAAAACCAAACTAAACCTTTCAGTTTCATAATAAAAATACTTTAATTATAAGCTATGTTAATTTTTACAAGTTGGCAAAGATAGGGGAAAAAGCCATATTTGACCCGGTATGTCGGTATAACAAACTTACTGATAAAAACCTTATACTTCTGTAGCTGAAATTAAGGTATAAATAACCTTATCTCCCGGCTATAATAGCCGCAAACCTTCCAATGATGTTGCTATAAGTTGCTGATGTTTTTTTTCTTCTTGCACAATGCATCTGTATTATCTTAAGTGCTATCCATGTACCGCACCCTTGTGCATCTTTTGGGTAAATAATTTTACTGCCATTTAAAAAATAAACAGCGGGGGGCAATGCTGCGGGCCTTGTACTTTTTTCATCCCTGTTGCTTGTAAGATAAAAGCCGTTTGCAGAGGGCAGGTAAGTTACTGTACACATTGTTTTCTGTATTTAATGGTAGATGATGCTACACCAAAATCCGGTGGCAATACCACATCGCTTGCAAATTGTATTGCTACCCGTATAAGCGCCATGTGCTGTACGGTGTGCTCCGCATTGTACAATATTTCTCTATGATAATTAGTTGATACGCTAAAAGTTTTTCCCGCTACAGAAGTATGTATAATCATGTCTCTATTTTCATTTTCTATTCGGCTACTAATTAAACGAAGGAGCGCAGTAGCATGTTGTCTGTTTATTTCCGTTTTGTTATCTCTCTTTCTATCGTCATAACACAGCATGCCATTGTGATAGGCATTTATTACGCAACCGTATAATTCAATAATATGCCTTACATGCTAGCCTATACTAGCGTCATTTAGCAGACAGCAAGGCATGTAGTACTGCTCATTCGTCAGCGCAGCAAGGGTTTTAGCAATTTCATCCAAAGCGGGTTGTACAAGTAGTTTAATTTTCATACGCTTATTTTATTGCATTTACCGCTAGTTTTACTAAAAGTTTATCTGCAAGCGACATGCTGTTTCCTCCTACACCAAAATCCCTTCGGTTAATATTGAATTGGCCTTCAAAAAAATAACCGTCATTTTGTGGCAGGGCGCTAAAACCAAATTCAATAGGTTTAGTAACACCTTTTATGGTAAGATTTGCAAACACATAAAAACGACCTGCAACTGTAGATGCCGTAATTTTTGTACTGATAATTTTTATTTGTGGGTAAGTAGCCGCATCAAAATATTCTGCCTTGCGCAAATGCCCGTCCCTGCTGCCATTGTCAGTATCTATTGAGGTAGATTGTACTGTTACATTAAAGTAAGATGCCTCTAGGTTTTTTGTATCAAATTTTACAATACCTGCAAGCCCGGTAAAATCGCCACCCGTTTTTATCCCAAAGTTTTTAATAATAAAATGTATTTTACTGCCCGCATCAGTAGCCTTGTAAATTTGCTGTGCCGTGATGGTAAAAAATACGAAGCACAAAGTAAAACCTAAAATAATTTTTTTCATAAAAAGTGGTTAGTTTAAAATTTAGTTTAAAGAAGATGAGTCAAATAAAACACTGTATTGCTGGCACCAGATGAGTACTTTATTGTACGTGGTAAAATCTGGCGGTGCGGAGATAAGGTAAAGCTGAGAGCCGCTATTGGCCTATATTTTACCAAGCGATACAAATTGCGAAGCCTGCATAGTTGTACTGATATACACTCTAAGATCCAGACCGCTGCTGCCATTATAGTTTTCCAGATAGAGGTAATTTTTACTTTGATAGCTGTACAATTTTACAGTGCCAGATACACTGTAATTCATGTTGCCGGTAAAACTGCCCTGTTTTAAAAGTGTAGCTGCATTAATGTTAAAAGTAGTATCTGTCACCTGCGTAACTTGAGCTGTAGCAGGTTCACTTTTTTTGCAAGCAGAAAAATAAATCACACAGCATATAGCTGCAGCATGAACAAAACTTTTCATAATAATATATTTTAAAGATGATAAGAAATGCCTACCCCAAGGGCAGAAACTTTATTACGGAAACGATCATTTTTTAATCCGGTTGGCGTTGTTTGTACCTGTGTATTTGTAGTGTATTCTGCAAATAAAAATTCAAATGCAACTTTTACACTCCACCGCTTATTAAAGGCATAACCGGGTAAAAAATTCGCTGTTTATTGTGCCACGATCATTATCGCTTACCAGTAAAATATTAAGTGATGTGGGCTTTGCATTGGCTACAGTGCCGGTTGTTGCATTGGAATAATAAATACCCTGCCTGCTGCTTCCAAAACTTACGCCTATAGCATCTATATTAAACCCTGCATACCATTTAGATGTAATATTATACCCTAAGTTAATAGAAAGATTGCGCATTAACCTGAAATTTTTTAATTGAAAGCTGTCAATATTTGCCGATATATCATCTCCGAAAAATACAGCAGGTCCTGTTTTGCCTGTAGTGAGTATTGCAGGAGCGGTAGTGTAGTACTTGCTTCCAGCAAAGTAAGATGTAAACCTTGCACCAATACCAGCTTCAAATTTTCTTTTTTACCCAGTTGTCAATTGTATAGATATGCAATAGCTGCAGAGCCTTGTTGGCCACCAATGCCAATAGTAAAATCTATAAACTGGTTTACATTTTTTACGGATTTAGTTTGTGCATAAGAGCAAATACTGCTACAGCAAAAAACAAAAGCTAGCCCGGTATTTTTTTTCATAATTAGTTTTACGGTAAAATTGTAATGGAAATATTTAACGCAGCTAATTACATAATAAATAAAAAAACAGTTTTATTGGGTTATTTTTTTTTTACTTTTAGTAATATTAGTAAAAAAAATAACGGATTATCTTCGGGTGTTATAGCCACAAAAAAACCTGCAACTTCTAAAGATGCAGGTGTATATGAATGCTAAAAAAGTTATTTTATTTTAGGAAGTTTCTTTGTAGCTGCACTCACTTCTTCTTTTATACTTATGGCTGCACCGCCGGCGGCACCTACTTTTTGTTTTAATATAGATGCGGCAGTTACCAGCACTTTGCGAATAGTATAACTCATGGAGTTTTTTAAATAACCTGCATCTGCGCCATCTGCATAAATGGTAGCCACAAAGGTTTTGCCTGCTGGTAAAAAGCTAAAGTTTATGTTTGCTGTTCTCGGGTTTTCGTCATTTACAGAACCGATATACCATTCATTTTTATTTTTTGCTTTGCGGGCAATGGTAATATAATCTCCGGGCTCGGCTTCCAGTACTGTACTTTCATCCCAATCCACGGCCACATCTTTTATAAACTGAAAAGCATCCATGTGCTTTGCATAAGTTTCCGGAAAATCTGCTGCCATTTGCAACGGGCTATACATGGTTACATACAAAGCAAGCTGGTTTACCAGTGTAGTATTTACACGGGAGTGGTTTTGTGGGTTGTACACGCTCACATCTGTTTGAAATATGCCCGGTGTGTAATCCATTGGGCCACCCATTAACCTGGTAAAAGGGAGTATAGTGGTATGATCAGGATTATTGCCGCCAAAAGCCTGGTACTCGGTACCACGGGCAGCTTCATTGCCTATAAGGTTTGGGTACGTGCGGGCAAGCCCTGTTGGCCGCACTGCTTCATGGGCATTTATCATTATTTTATATTCTGCTGCTTTTTTAATATTGTACAAGTAATGATCTATCATTGTTTGGCTATAATGATGTTCGCCCCGGGGTATCATATTACCTACATAGCCTGTTTTTACTGCATTGTAGCCGTTGGCTACCATAAATTTAAAGGCAGTATCCATATACCTTTCGTAATTTGTAGTAGAGCCGCTTGTTTCGTGGTGCATAATCATTTTTATATTTTTTGATGCTGCATAGCGGTGCAATTCCTGCACATCAAAATCTGGGTAGGGGGTTATAAAATCAAATACATGAAACTTAGATTTTCCGAACCAGTCTTCCCAGCCCACATTCCAGCCTTCTACCAACACGGCATCAAAACCATTTGCCGATGCAAAGTCTATATACTCTTTTACATGAGCTGTGGTAGCACCATGTTTTCCGTTGGGTTTTAATGCTGCAAAATCTGTAATGCCTACCTGCACATTATTGGTATCGCTTATAGACCATGTACTTTTTCCTGTAATCATTTCCCACCATACACCCATATATTTTACTGGTTTTATCCAGCTCACATCTTTATATTTTGTAGGCTCGTTAAGGTTATAAATTAATTTAGACATCAATACATCACCTGCTTTATCGCTTGCAATAACTGTTCTCCAGGGCGTTTGCGAGGGTGCCTGTACATAAGCCATATCCCCATTGGCATCTGGCGTGAGGTGGCTTTCAAATATCATCGTTTTATCATCCAGGTTAAGGTGCATGGCGGAGTAATCTACCAGTGCGGCTTCGTGTATGTTTATGTAAAGCCCGTCTTTGCTTTTCATCATTAAAGGTGTTTGTACACCCGTGGCAGAAAAAGTATTTTGAGAAACATTAGCGGTAATAAAACTTTTGATTTTAGCTCTTATCTCCGATAAGTTTGAAGTAGCAGTATTATACTCCTGCGTATCATAATCGCCGGGCAGCCAAAAGGCTTTGTGGTCGCCAGCCATAGCAAATTGTGTACGTTCCTGCTTTACTACAAAATAGCTAAGATGCGGCTGCGTAGGAAACTCATACCTAAAACCAAGCCCATCATCAAATAGCCTAAAACAAATTCTAATAAAACGGTTTCTTTGTGTTTTTTGAGTAAGTGTTACTAAGAGTTCGTTGTAATTATTTCTTATAGTTTTAGATTCGCCCCACACCGGCGTCCATGTTTCATCAAACTTGGAAACCGCTTTTTCTGTAAGCGTAAATCCATCTAAAAAAGAAGGAACGTTTTTTGTTTCAATACCCAACTTGCTCGTTTTTATTACGTCTTTTTGCTTGTAGGTGAGCGAGTAGGTGGGTACACCATTTTCCGTAAGATTAAAGCTGAGCGTAAAATTTTTATCAGGAGAATTTAACGTTAGTTCCTGTGCATTTGCTTGCCAGAAAAAACAAATTATAATGGCAGCGGCCAATATTTTTTTCATCATTAGTGTATTTAGAATTTAGGAAATGGTGCAATCGTTTTCGTGCAGCAAGATATTAATTTTTGGAGAGTATAGTTTATGGAGTAGTAATTGATTTTTAGGATTGGATTATCCGTTAGTAAGTTTTCATTTAGCAGGTTGCACCAGTAATTATTACTCAGCTAAACCTAATAAAATTTTTGTCAATCTTTTAACCATCCCGATATAAGAGTATAGCAACTACATAAAATACAATTAAAATTATTGATCTAAAAATTGCTGTTAATAAAAAAACATAACTCTTTTGTTGTCTTTGGTCAATGCTAAAAAAGTTTTTCCAACAAGCATTTATGATGCATACCACTGGTAAATTTTATAGGGGTAAGTGCGGCCTCTAAATCCTCATTAATTTTTCATTGTTCATTACCCTACCTTTGCGCCTTTACATTATGAAGACAAAAACAATAAAACGGGATAAGGTAAATATTATAACGCTCGGTTGTAGTAAAAACATGGTGGATAGTGAAGTACTTAGTGGCCAATTGCTGGCAAATGATATTGATACCGTACACGAAAACGGCAAGCTGGATCATAATATTGTAATTATAAATACCTGCGGTTTTATAGATAAGGCTAAAGAAGAAAGCATAAATACCATACTGGATAATGTGGCACTAAAGAAAAAAGGCAAGCTGGATAAAGTGTATGTAACCGGCTGCCTCAGCGAGCGCTACCGAAATAATTTAGAAGAAGAAATACCAGAGGTAGATGCATTTTTTGGTACAATGGAACTGCCACAAATACTCAAAAAATTTGAAGCAGATTATAAAGGAGAGTTAATAGGAGAGAGGCTGCTGGCCACACCCAGCCACTACGCATATATGAAAATAAGCGAGGGCTGCAACCGCACCTGCTCATTTTGTGCCATACCGCTTATGCGGGGCAAACATGTGAGCCGCACTATAGAAAGTTTGGTAGCAGAAGCCAAACAACTCGTGCAACGTGGCGTAAAAGAAATAATGCTCATAGCACAGGAACTTACTTATTATGGGTTGGATATTTATAAAAAAAGAGAGCTGCCCCGTTTGCTTAATGAGCTTGCAGTAATACCGGGTTTGCAGTGGATAAGATTGCATTATGCTTACCCCTCAAAATTCCCTATGGAAATATTAGATGCCATGAATGCGCATGATAATATTTGCAAATACCTGGATATGCCTTTGCAACATGCGGCAAATAATATGCTGCATGCAATGAAACGAAATATTACCCGCTCAGAAATGGAGGAACTCGTAAACGCAATACGGGCAAAGGTTCCGGGTATTTGCCTACGCACCACACTCATAGCCGGCTTCCCCGGCGAAACAAGAGATGATGTGGAAGAACTAAAAACTTTTCTAGAAAAAATGCGGTTTGACAGAGTAGGAATTTTTACCTACAGCCATGAGGAAGATACGAGCGCTCATGGTTTAATTGATGATATTCCCGCAGAAGAAAAAGAAGAACGGGCAAGAGAAATAATGGATGTGCAAATGGAAATTTCGCTAGAAAAAAACCAGGAAAAATTGGGCAAAATTTTTAAAGTACTGGTAGATAAAAGAGAAAGTGGAAGATATATTGGCCGCACAGAATTTGACAGTGTAGAAGTAGATAATGAAGTAATTATAAACACCACAAAAAAATTACAGCCCGGCGATTTTGTGATGGTTAAAATTACGAAGGCGTACGATTATGATTTGGAAGGGGAGATAATAAACTAATTGGTATTTTAAAAATGTTTTAAAATGCAAACAATATGAAAGTTTTATTAGACATCAAAGACAATAAAGCTATACATTTAATGGAAGTGCTAAAAAGGTTGTCTTATGTATAAGCGAAAACAATTACTAATGAAATGGCATGTTGATGGAAAAGATAAAATAGGCTGTAGAAAATTTAATTGTAGAAAAAAAAGGTAAATTAAAATTGAAAACAGCAAGGCAATTATACAATCAGTTTTAATATATTACCCACACCAGCATTCGATAGGCAATAAAAACAGTTGAGTAAAAAATATACACCTCTTATGACAAATCTGAAAAAAAAATCCTACAGACAAAGAACTCGGAGAATTATTAATGTTTGTGCCTAAACAATAAACCGCATATCATTGGTTTATCGTTCGGTTGAAAAATAATTTATTAAATGTTTATTACTAATAAAATTTCTTATCTGCAAACTAATGCATTTTCCAAATTGGTTTTGGATTATGTAGATGCCTTGCCTGCGTTAAATAATTTTTATAATTACAAGACTAATATTGAGGGAATAAAAAAAGCGGTGGAAGACAGGCAAAAATTTCCTGTAAATAGAAAGTTATTGGTAAATGTTTTGGAGCAGCAATATGCAGATAAACAAAAATCTGATAAGCTAAAAGCCAATATTGATTCACTTTTGAGCGAAAATACCTTTACTATTTGCACTGCACACCAGCCCAATATTTTTACAGGACACTTATATTTTATTTACAAAATACTCCATGCAATAAAACTGAGCGATGAACTTAATGAAACCATGCCGGGTAAAAAATTTATACCCGTTTACTATATGGGCAGCGAAGATGCCGACCTGCAGGAACTGGGTGAAGTACACATCAATGAAAAACATTACCAATGGACAACGCAACAAAAAGGTGCCGTAGGCAGAATGAAAATTGATGCTGCATTTTTACAAATAATTAATGAAATAGAAGGGCAGCTTTCTGTAGAAAAAAATGCTGCAGAAATATTAACTGCTGTAAAGAACGCTTACATCATAGGAACAACCATTGAACGGGCAACTTTTAATTTTGTACACGAATTATTTAATGAATTAGGCCTGGTTATTTTATTGCCCGATAATAAATTGTTGAAAAATGAATTTGCATCAATTATACAAAAAGAATTAGCGGATCAATTTTCTCATACCGCTGTAAGTGAGACGGTGACTGCTTTTCCGGCAGTGTATAAAGTGCAGGCGGCGGGCAGAGATATTAATTTATTTTACCTGGAAAATAACAGCAGGGAAAGAATAGAAAAAACAGCCAATGGTTTTGCAATAGCAAATACTAAACATCAGTTTACACAAGAGGAGTTATTTGAGGAACTGAAAACAAATGCCGAAAAATTTAGCCCCAATGTAATATTGCGCCCTGTATTTCAGGAAATGATTTTGCCGGATATTGCTTTTATAGGCGGTGGCGGGGAAATTGCTTACTGGCTGGAACTGAAAAAAGTTTTTGAAGCAGCAGGTGCATTTTTCCCGATGCTTATTTTAAGAAATTCTTTTGCGGTGATAAATAAAAAAACTGCTCAAAAAATTGCGGCACTGGGCTTGCAGCAAAACGATATTTTTAAGAGTGAAAAAATTTTACTGGAAGAGCTGGTGAAAAAAGAAACGAGTGTAAAGCTGGATTTGAAAGAGGAAAAAGAACTCGTAAAACAGGCGTACGAAAAAATAAAAATTACTGCCGGTAATGTAGATAGCACATTGAATTGCCATGTACACTCCCTTGCCATACAGGCTTTGAACAGATTAGAGATTGTAGAAAAGAAAATGCTAAAGGCTGAGAAGAAAAAATTTGATGCACAGCAACGGCAGATACATAAAATAAAAAATGCACTTTACCCCGGTGGTCTGTTGCAGGAAAGAATAGATAATATATTGCCCTACTATGCTATTTATGGAAAAGATTTTTTAAAAGAGTTGTATAAAAACACCGAGGGTTTATCTCAACAATTTACTTTGTTACAAGAGTTATAAAATAAATTAATTGTAATGGCAAGAATAATAGCGATAGACTATGGTGGTAAAAGAACCGGTATTGCCGTTACTGATCCTTTACAGATTATTGCCACGGGACTTACCACTATTCGGTCTCAGGAACTTATTCCTTTTTTAAAAAAATATTTTGCAGAGCAGCAGGTGGAGTTAATTATTATTGGTTTACCAAAAAACCTTGATAATAGTGATACGCACGGAACGCCGCTTGCACTTGCTGCCATAAAAAAAATACAAAAAGAATTTCCGGCGATGCCGCTAAAAACAGTAGATGAAAGGTATACTTCTAAAATGGCAAAAACCGCCATGATAGAAATGGGTATGAAAAAAATGCAGCGCAGAGATAAAAAATTAGTAGATGAAATAGCTGCTGCTATTATGTTGCAGGAGTATATGCAGTCAGTTAATTAATTATTTTGTAATTTTAGCAGCGGAAAAAACAACAAAAAAGAAATTTGATATTCCCAAAAGCCTGCACCAAAATCTTGTAAGGAATTAATTATTAAACAATATTTTGGTAAAAATAAAGGATTTTGTAACGGGGTTGAATTTTAAAGAAAAATGAGAGATGTTTAATTATAATTAGTACAACTACCGCAAAATATTTAGGCTTTCCTCTTTTAAGTGCGGAGGAACAACTTTTTAAGATGAAAGAGATAGCAATAATACCATTTTTAAAATAACATAATGATACTTCCAATTGTAGCATACGGTTCGCCTGTATTAAGAAAAATAGCAGAAGATATTTCGCCGGACTACCCGGGGTTGGAAAAACTGCTTGCAGATATGTGGGAAACCATGTATGAGAGTAATGGCGTGGGTTTGGCTGCACCACAGGTAAATAAAAGCATTCGTATTTTTACAATGGATAGTGTGCAAATTTTTGAAAATGATGAAGACGGTGATACTGATAAATATACTGATGCACCAGGCTATAAAGGCGTTTTTATAAATGCACATATTACAGCCCTTAATGGCGAACCCTGGAGTTATAATGAAGGTTGCCTTAGTATTCCGAAAATTAGAGAAGATATTAACCGCCACGAAACGGTTACGCTATCTTACGTTGACGAAAATTTTGCAGCACAAACAAAAACTTTCAATGGTATTACAGCCCGTGTTATATTGCACGAGTACGACCACCTGGAAGGAAAATTGTTTATAGACCACATTAAACCATTAAAGCGTACACTGCTCAAACGCAAGCTGGACGATATTTCCAAAGGAAAAATACGGGTAGATTACCGGATGGTTTTTCCAAAGTAAATTTTTTTATACCATAAAATTTTAGTCGCAAAAAATAACATTTTGTACCTTTACGGCTATTTTTAAAAGCTGATTTACCTTAGAAGAGATGTATGAAAGTCATATAAAAAATAATAAGGATTTTTTGGGATTCACTGCGGGTTTGTTGCCCACACTGTTAAATCTGTAATAAAACCCACGTCATTCATCTCCAGCATAGCCGCAATGGTATGTGCAATTTCTGTGGGTTTTAATTTGCCAGTGGGGTTATTTTTATAGCCTATTTTTTCTGCAAAAGGCGTTATTACCTCACTAGGGTTTACCTGCATTACCCGCACATTATTTTTGCGAAGCTCTGCACGCCAGCATTCTGTAAGTGCAGTTAATGCAAACTTGCTTGCACAATATGCAGAGCCGCCAGCAAAGCCCTTACTGCCAGCGGTAGATGCAATATTGATAATATTGCCTTCATTTTTTTCTACGAAATATTTGGCAGCTTCTTTACCTACCATAAATGCACCTTTCACATTCGTCTCCCATATTTTTGTAAAATCTGCAACGCTCGTTTCTACCAAAGGAGCTATTAAACCTATGCCTGCATTGTTTATTACTGCATGCAGGCCGCCTAGTTTTTCAATAGCATTTTTAAACAAAATATTTACAGATGTTTCGTCACTCACATCTGCTGCCAGGCCGATGGCGCCTATTTCATTTGCAATCTTTTCTATTTCTTCTTTATTGCGGGAGCATATTACCACTTTCGCTCCTTTGTTTACCAATAGCTTTGCAGTTTCGTAGCCTATGCCGGTGCTGCCGCCGGTTATTAATATTTTTGCTTCTTGTAAATTCATAGTATTTAATTTTTAATAAACGAATGTCTGTATTTCAGCGGAGAAAAAGCATTTTATAATTTATTAAATAATTGGAGATATTAAAATGTGAGCTGCTAGTTTAGGCAGTAGTAAACTGTAAGCATTTTTAAAACGCTGTTATCATTTTACTGTCCGATATTTCAATAACTTTCTCAAATCCTTTTCCTATCAATCAGGATAATATTATTTTATCACAGAAAAAAATTAATCCCACCTGGGGAAGATAATACACTACATTATCTGGAGTGAATGCTTGTTCTAATTTTTTTTTAAGGCACAGAAATTGTAATTATTTTATAAAATTAAAATATGAAACAAATAATTATTGCTATGGTAAGTTTATTTACCATTAGCCAAACTGTAGCGGCGCAAGTATCTGCAGATTCTATGAAGTCCTTAAAAGACCAAAAAGAAGTATTAAAAATACAGGATAGAATTAATGAGAATAAAATTAAAGTGGCAAAGTTCGAAAATACTATTGCTGAAACGAGCAAAAACCAGGCAAATGCAGCAAAGGAAGCTCAGCAATCTGCAAATGCAAATAATGATGCAGCATTAGATTTAAGCAATGATGCTCAAAATGGTAAACTGGCTAAGAAGGCAAGCAAAAGGGCACGGCAGGCAGAAAAAGATGCATCATCAGCAAGAAGAAATAACGATAAAATGGAAAAACTAAACAGTCGCATTGCAGATTTAAAAAAGAAAATTGCGGAAGATGAACAAAAACTGTCGGCAATGGGAGTTATGCCTGCACCTATGCCAATGTAATAAAGTATGAATGTAATAAAACTGGTATCCGGGTTTTTAAATTCCTGCTATACCAGTTTTTATACCGATTAAATTTGTACGCTCATTCAATTGGTATTTTTAAGCCAACTATAAAAAGTTTCGCAAGAATTTTCGCCTTCATACATTGCCTATAAAAATTCAGTTTTGTTTTATATGGCTTGCCTTGCTTTTAATTCCAGGTATTTATTTATAGTATTTACAGTAAGGTTTTGGGGAGAACTTAATATAGAAAGTATGCCGTATTTCTGTAATTCTTTTACTACCATTCGTTTTTCAAAAGCAAGTTTTTCTGCAATTGTTTTTACGTAAACGTCTTCAACATTCAATGCTTCTTCTCCACTAAGTTTGGTAAGTTCTGTGTTTTCAAAAAATACTACCAGCAGCAAATGATGCCTTGCTATAGATCGTAAATAATTTACCTGTCTTTTTAAACCATTCAGCGATTCAAAATTGGTGAATAAAACCAGCAGGCTGCGCTGCTTTATTTTAGCCCTTATTTGCGTATAAAGCATTTCATAATCGCTTTCTAAAAATGCAGTATTTTCTCTGTACAATGCCTGCATTATATTTTCTCTCTGTATTGGTTGCCTGTCTGCAGCTATTACAGAGCCATATTTATTTGCAAACGTTATCAGCCCTATTCTGTCTTGTTTTTGCAGGCATATATTGGTAAGGGCAAGGCTGGCATTTATGGCATAATCCAGCAGGCTCAATCCATAAAAAGGCATCTTCATCAGCCTGCCTTTATCAATAATGCAATACACTTGCTGGCTGCGTTCGTCTACATAATTGTTCACCATTAGTTGACCCTTACGTGCTGTAGCTTTCCAGTTTATGGTGCGTATATCATCGCCGCTTACATAATCTTTTATTTGCTCAAACTCCATGCTGTGGCCTATCTTACGCATTCGTTTGCTCCCCTGTTCTGTGCTCATGGCTTGTGCCATAAGCTGGTATTTGCCCAGCTGCATAAACGATGGGTACACTTTTATAGTTTCGCCGGCAGCTATATTTCTGCGTATGCGTACCAGCCCCATTTGCGATTGTATATACAACAAAATATTGCCAAAAATATATTCTCCTCTTTGCTTTGGGGTAATGTTGTAAGTAACAAATGATTTTTGTTTGGGCAATAATTTTTTGGTTATCAAAAAATCCCTTTCTTGAAATTGCTCAGGCAATTCATCTATAATTTTAAGATCTATCGTAAAGGGCATTTTATTTACCAGTTCAATCTGCACCTTATTTTCATCGCCGTTACTTAGCCTGTCGCCAACAAACCGCAGTGCTGTAGGCGGTTTAAAAAATACAAAGAGAAAAAGAAAATCGGCCAGTAACAAAAAACATAAAACAGTAAAAAGAATATTGGTAACGGCAAACAGCGATGGTAAAAAAAATGCAGCAACATATAGTACCACACATGCTCCCGTAGCTACGTAAAAACGAAGTGTCACAAATAAATTGCCAATGTATTTTTGATATATGCTCACTGTAGTTTATTTTTTTTATACCTGCCACTGGTAAATAAAAAGCTTGCGCTTTGGTACCATGCTATGGTTTCGTCAGTTAATTTTTGTGTACTGTTTATTTTTATAGAAACTCCTGTTTTAAAATCTATCTTAAAAAAACTTACTTTTTTTTGCGGCGATAAAATAACCAGTGTATCATTTTTTATATAACCCATATCTTGGTACGTACTTATAAAAAGCCGGTTATTTTCAGTAGTTGTTTTATTAATATCGTAGCCCATAAATTTACTGGTATAGGTCATATTCATCATACCCAGCAGGGTAGGGGCAAGATCTATCTGGCTCGTAAACTTTGCCTGTAATGCAGGCTTTACAAGGCCTGGCGAGTATATAATACAGGGAATATGATAGCGGTTCACCGGTAAATCTGTTTTGCCTGCACTATGGCTGCAATGGTCGGATACGATCACAAAAATGGTATTACTAAACCAGGGCTTTTGCTGTGCATCTTTTAAAAATTTATTAATAGCATAGTCTGTATATTTTACAGCACCTTCGCTATTTTGATCATCCGGGTTCATATCTATGCGGCCTTTGGGGTAAGTATATGGCCGGTGGTTGCTCACTGTCATTATATGGCTAAAAAAAGGTTTGTTGTTTTTAAAACTTTTATCGCATTCTTTTAGGGCTATAGCAAATGCATCTTCATCTGCCACGCCCCAGGCGGTTTCGTGTTGTACCATGCTATCCGGAATATCTCTGCGGTCAATAACTTGATAGCCACTGTGGCTAAAAAAATAACCCATGTTATCAAAAAAACTATTACCGCCATAAATATATTTTACATCATAGTTTTTATCTTTTAAAATACTGCCCATGGTAAACATATCTTCATTATTGGGTCGGCGTACAATGGACTGCCCTGGTGTGGGCGGAATAGCCAGGGATAAGGCTTCCAGCCCACGTACTGTGCGTGTGCCCGAAGCATAAAAGTTGGTAAAAAACAGGCTATGGGGTATCAGCGAATCCAGATAAGGGGTTATATTTAATGTATTGCCAAAGTATTTTAAATATTCGCCGCTAAGACTTTCCACACTTATTAATACCACATTATAATTATGTTGCGGGCTGTCACTGGTAATTTTTCTTTCTATACTAAGCGAGTCATTTGTAAAAACTGCATTTGGTTGTTGCAACATTTGGCGTAATATGGTAAAGTTTTTTTTGTTATCGTTTACAGTATAAAATTTTTGGTAGTCAATTGCGTTATTCCAAAAAGCTGCACCAAATTCGTAAATGCCATTACCGGCCAGTTCGTTTACATAATTATTGTTGCTTATGTTTTTTATGCGGTTGTTTACCAAAAAATAAGCGGCTGCGGCCACGGCCATGCAACCTAAAAAATATACAGATCGTTTTGTAAAACGCATACTTACCTGTTGCGAAGCAAATAATTTTTTTCTGATAAAAAGCAGTAATGAAATTACAATAAGCAGTATAGCACTCAATATCAGCGGCATGTTGTACGATTCCCTAATGTTGCCAATTACCTCTGTGGTATAAATTAAATAATCTACAGCAATAAAATTATAGCGTACATTAAACTCGTCCCAAAATGCAATTTCTGCTCCGGCATTTACCAGCAGTATTAAAGTGATTATCGTAAACAATATAAACACAGGAATGCGGCTCCATTTTTTTTGATACCAGCTATCTTTCATGAGCCAGCAATATAATGACACCGGTACTGCAAAAAACGAAGAAACCACCAGGTCATAAAATAAACCAATAAAAAAAATGCCAATAACTTTTGGCGGGTTAAGCTCAAGACTTTTATAGCTGTAAAAAAATAAAAATAACCTCGTTATTAAACTCATGCCTGCTACTAAAAACACTACCAGTGCTACAGGGCCAAAGCGGTGTTTAAATATGGAGCGAAATTTATTCATGTTTGTATTTGCCTTAAACAAGCCTACCATTTATAGCGTATAAATTTTAATGAAATCTTTAAGCAAAAAATAATTTAGTTTTGTGCATTTTTAAAACAATAAAATTACCTCGGCACTTCCAATCCTTTTAAAATGGTTTCCGTAAGATCATCGGGTGTTATACCTTCCATTTCTTTTTCTGGCGTAAGCATTATGCGGTGGCGCAATACGTGAGGTGCCATTTCCAGTATATCTTCCGGTATTACAAAATCTCTGCCCTTCATTGCTGCTGTTGCCTTTGCGGCTTTTAGCATTGCAAGAGATGCACGGGTAGATGCACCAAGGTACAAGGAAGAATTGTTTCTTGTTTCATTTACAATTTTTGCAATAAACTCTATGAGCTTGGCATCTACTTTTATATTTTGTACTATCTCTCTGTACTTTGCAATTTCATGCACATCCATGAGCTTGTTTATATTTTGTAAAAGCTGTGCCTGTGTTTTACCTTCCTGTTGTGTTAGTATCTGTACTTCTTCCTGCAGGGTGGGATAATCTATTTCTATTTTAAAAAGAAAACGATCCAATTGCGCTTCGGGCAGCCTGTATGTTCCTTCCTGCTCTATCGGGTTTTGCGTGGCTAGTACAATAAATGGGTATTGCATCGTATGTGTATTACCATCCACCGTTACCTGCCGCTCCTCCATTACTTCAAATAATGCAGATTGTGTTTTTGCAGGTGCACGGTTTATTTCATCTATCAACACAATATTACTGAACACCGGGCCTGCTTTAAAATAAAATGTACCTTCTTTTGGGTTAAATACAGACGTACCAATTACATCTCCAGGCATAAGATCCGGCGTAAACTGCAGGCGGCTAAAATTTACATCTATAATGCGGGAAAGTAATTTTGCCGTAAGCGTTTTGGCCACGCCTGGCACACCTTCCAGCAATAAATGTCCATCGCACAGCAAGCCCGTAATAAGCAGATCCACCACTTTTTGCTGCCCCACAATTACCTTGGCTATCTCTGCTCTTATTTCCGTAAGCTTATGGTTAAGTTCGGTTACAGGTGTACTTTCCAAAAAAAAATTTTCTTCCATTATGCTTTATTTTTATAAAATTTTTCAATCAATCCGTTAAGAGTAAGTAATTGCTGATCGGTTATTTTTTCATTGCCGCCTACTGCTTTTATTTCATTTATCAGGGGCGTGGTAAGGGTTACCGCCACACCACTTTTTCTGCTAAGGGTATCAGCATAAGCCGGGTCGTTTATGCTGCCTGTAATAAAATATTTTGTACGCAAATATTCATTAAAATAAGTGACAATCTTTTCTGCAATAAGTTTGTTATCTTTTTCGGTAAGGTATAACCCTGCAATGGCTTCTGCAAATGCAATGCTGGTGTTTTCAGGTTTTTTTACTATGGGTACAATTCTTTGCCTGCGCTTGCTGTTAAAAAAAATATAGAGTAATAATAAAACCAGTGCTATCCAAAAGGCTTTCTTCAGCGGCGGATATTTCATGATAGTACTAAAGGTCGAGAAATTATTATTATCATCCTGGTTCTTATAATTTTTTTTATTGTAAAAATTGTCCCAGTATATATTTTGTGGCGCCGCTGGCAGCATACTGCTAATGTGCTGAAGGTATTCGTAATTGTTTTTAGTAAGTAAAAAATAATTGCTGAATGCTTTTGGTTCTGCATGTAAATACAAGCGCCCTTTGCCCCAAAAAAATACAAAAAAATTTGTTTTGCCATCATCGTTGTAGCCAGCTTTTCTTGCATAGCTGCCGTTAAGCTGCGAAAAATAAGAGGAGAAGGGCTTATAAAAATATTGAAACGAATCTTTTGCAGGCGTAATGGCAGCTATTAAGGTAACAGCAGTTTTTCTAAAAGGCTTATCCGATATTGTTTCTACAGTATAGTTTTCATCCTGCTTGCAGTATATTTTATTAAGCAGTGTACTATCTATATCTGCTGCGGCTATTAATGCAGTGTTACCTTTGTACACAAAATCCATTAATGAATTTGCATCTCTTTCTGTACTGTAAAAATGTTTGCTTATGTTTATATAAACCGAGGCAGTATCATAATCCCAGGCATAATTATCTGCAAAAGCCTCCTTTATTATTTCTATTTTACTACCGGGATAGCTCTTTTTAAAAAGTTCGTGTGCTGCAAAAGCACCAAATGGTTTAGTGTCTTTATAGGCGTAGGTTTCCCGCAGGTCTGGTAAGGAATTTTGCTGCCGGCAACTGCAAAATGCAGCCGCAATACAAACCATAATAATATAGGTAACACTTTTTTTTAACAACTATAACCTGTTTAAAAATTCATTAAACTTTATTTCTATTTTATCAAAATCATATTTTGCAACAGCCATATTGCCATACCAAATGTACTCGTAGTAAAGCGCCAGCGATGAAAACGCTGCACGTTTTGCCTGCGGCATTTCATACAAGTAATCGCTGTTTGTTTTATCTGCTGCAAAAGTTATTAGTTCTTTTTCATTTAGTTTTTGTAATGTTTTTAAAAATAAATACCGGGCTGCCATTCTCATATCGCCCAGTAAATAAGACTGGCGCAGTAGTCTTTCATAATCCGAATCTGAAATATTTTCTTCTTCTTCCACCGTATTATTTTCCTTTGTTTTTTTTGTAGAAGATTTTTTAAAAAAACCTTTGCTTAAAAATAAATGATACAAAATAAAACCAACAAAAAATATTGCAAGTCCCCACATTATTAATTGAAAAAAGCCTGATGAGAATAAATTAATAGATGGCGGAGGGGCTATACGGTTATTTGTTTTTACTGGTTCTTTTTTTTGTTGCTCCTGCAAATTACTTAGCAGGCTATCTAGGTTGTGCAGGTAGGCAAATTCTTTTTTTGTTTTCCATTGCCGTACAGTATCGCCTGCATCTTTTATATTTCTAAAACTTAACAATGTATCTCCGTGCGATTGTGGGGCAAAGCCGTAATCTTCTGTAGTGTCCACCAGTGTCGATTCTACAGGAGCCTGTACCGTTACATTATCCATATCGGTATAAGAAGTATCCTGTGCATACAGCATGGTATTGCTACAGCTAAACATCAATAAATAAAAAATTATTTTACGCATCATCATTATGCAATCGGCTTACGATGCTGTCTTTTTTTAGAAAAAATCCTCGGTTGTGTAATTTGATGGGCCATACAACAAAGTACCAAATAATGAGGAAAAATGAAGCGGCCAAAATTAAAATACTTGCCCATACTGGCAGGCCACCGTTGGATGTGCGATCGTATGTTTCGCTCATAAGGTGTGTGATGTAACTTTCTAAAAAAGCTGCTACAATAAAAAAGGGTATCAGGCATATCAGCACTTTTGCCGCATCTTTTGCACCTTGCTTAAAAGAATCTAGCCGCCGGTAAGTACCTGGAAATAAAATACCATTTGCCAAAATAAAACCTGCTGCACCTGCTATAATAATAGAGGCAATTTCTATAGTACCATGCACCCATATTACGAGTACAGATTTTATGCCCAGCCCATTTGCAAAAAACATTTGTTCAAAGCAGCCCAGCATAATCCCATTGCTCCACAATTGCTTAATGGTAAAAATACCCATCGTAAAACCGCCGATAAATGTAAGAAATGCCACATAAATATTGTTAAACGCAATGCGGATGAACATGCCAAAAGGATTATTGTCTTTGTAAACGCCGAAGGGGTCTCCTTTGGCTATATTTTCTTCGGTCATATCCACATAGCGGTCGCCCATTACCCCTCTTACAAACCCCGGGTTATGTGCAGAAGAAAAATAGCCGATAGCCACAAATAAAATAAAAATGATGGTAGTAAAAAGAAAAGTGCGGTGATGTTTTTTAAACGTGAGCGGCAGTTCGTATTTCCAAAAATTTAATATTCGGGCATATTTTTCTTTTTTATTGCGATAAATATTTTGGTAAACAGAAGATGCAAGTCCATTGATCCATTTAGTTGCTTTACTGCGTGGGTAAAATGTTTTTGCATAGGCAAGATCATCCATTAGGGTAATAAAACGTTCCGCAGTTTCATCAGGATGTTCAGATGGTTCGTGCTGGTATTTTTTCCATTTGTCCGCATTTTTTTTAATAAACATTGCTTCCCTCATAAACCTTTCTTTTCCCTTTTTTTGTATATACAAGTTGGTGAAAATTTCATTAATAAAAAAAAATACTTCTGCGTTTTTTTACAACAACAGCCTGTAAATTGCAACTTACATGCCCACGGTACAAATAGAAACTGCATTTAATGTAGAATTGGATTTTGAAATAGCACCCTTTCATAAGCGGCTCATGGCTTATATCATAGATTTCGGCATATTGGTATTGTATCTTTTTTCTATGAAATACCTGCTGTATACGGGCTTTAACCTGGAGCTGGAATCCGCCATTGGACTAGATATTATTGCTATTTCCCTGCCCATGCTTTTATATTCGGTGTTTACAGAATTGCTTATGAACGGGCAAACCCTGGGTAAAAGAATAATGCAAATAAGAGTGGTGAGCCTGGAAGGCGGGGAACCAACCGCCGGCCAGTTTGTACTGCGGTGGATAACAAAGTTTTTTGAGTGGCCATTTTTATTTGGCTACATATACGCCTCTTCTATATCCCTTATTATTTATATTTTTTATACTGCTTTTTTCGGTATACCGGTTATCATCATTATTTTGGTGTCTAAAAAAAATCAGCGCCTGGGAGATCTTGCCGCTGGCACAGCAGTGGTAGATGCAAGAACATCGCTGGGTATAAACGATACTATTTTTATGGAAGTAAAATCAGATAATTATAAAGTGACCTTCCCCGAAGTAATGCGCCTGTCTGATAATGATATAAATACCATAAAGCAAGTTCTTATACAAGCCCGCAAAAATCATAACCACGATATCTGTATAAGGGTAGAGTATAAAATAAAAGATGTGCTCAAAGTAGAAAGCCGTCTTTCTTCTATAGATTTTTTAGAGAAATTATTGGAAGATTATAATTTTATTGCTACGAAAGAATAAATTGTTTTAATCGTGATGCTTATCATTATATTTATTGAAAATAAAATCGTAGCTTTTTTATGTTTCCTGCAAATAGTTTTTTATCTTATTCAGCCTTGGCAAATATCTTTTATTTCCTTAGTAAAATTCACTCTTTTCTTGCTTTTGTATAAATAAGCAACATGTTTTTTGTAAGAAAAAAATCAGCTTTTTGCAAGTCCTTCTTTTTTATACAAGAAAATAAAGGAGATACTAAGTGGGGGTAATAAATAAAGTTGCAAGAGCCGTTTCTGTTTGTAAATCTTTCTTTCTGTTCTCACCCTTCCGTGTCTTCACTGTGCTTTTGGTTTGCAGAAATATTCTTCATGCTCCATTGTATTTTTTTTACCGACGGGTTTTGGCGGACGGCGCAATCTGGTTTTATGCAAATGGGGCAGCTAAAGGTCATACATGCATCGGAGTGTACAAATATTTCCAGCGAGTCGCCGTATTTTTTTCTGAGCAGGCCGGTAAGTTCATCTATTTCGTGGTGTGCTTCATACACATTAAAATACCACGGCACTGTAAGGTGTGCATCTAAATGCAGGGTGGGGCCATATTTTATAATACGGATGTTGTGCATATCTACCCAGTTTGCACGCCTGTTCTCGTTAAGTGTAGTTACCATTTCCTGCAATAGTTTTTCATCTGCCTCATCCATAATACCGGCAATGGAACTGCGTATTATTTTATACCCTGTATATGTAATTATGCCGGCAAATAAAATAGCTACCGCACTGTCTATCCAGACAATTTTTGTGAAGTAAAGCAGTAACAAACCGGCAATAATACCGGCAGTAGTGTAAGTATCAGTTTTTAGATGTTTGCCACTGGCTACAAGTGCAAGCGAATTATTTTTTAGTCCCGTACGCTCGCAAATATAACCTGCTATATAATTAATAATAGCAGTAATAGCCACCAGCAATATTCCAATATCTATTTTATGTATTTCCCTGGTTGTGCTTAATGTTTTTGCTGCACTAATTATTATAAAAATGCCCGCCACAAATATAAGCGTACCTTCTATGGCTGCAGAAATAAATTCTACTTTTCCATGCCCGTACGGGTGGTCATTATCTCTTGGTTTTGCAGATACGTACAGGCTGTAAACCCCTATTAAACCTGCAACTACGTTCACAATACTTTCCAGCGCATCGGTAAGTATGGCTACAGAATGGGTAAGTGCCCATGCTACTGTTTTTATAATAAACAGCACAATAGAAAGTGCAGCTATATTTTTTTGTATACGTAGGTTTTGGCTGGAAGATGTCATGATGGTTGCAAAGATAACAGAAAGCATTTTTTACCATTTTTTGTATTTAGCAGCATTCTTCTTAAATACAAACCTCATCCTTCAATTTAAATATTGAAACAGCCAACCCGTTTTTGTACTTTTGCCTACTTAAAAATGGAATGGGTATGATGGAACTTTCTAAAAACTTTGAGCCGCAGGCAATAGAATTAAAGTGGTATAAACACTGGATGGAAAATGGATATTTTAAAAGTGTGCCTGATGGCCGGGAGCCGTATACCATTGTAATGCCGCCGCCAAATGTTACTGGTGTGCTGCACATGGGGCATTGTCTTAATAATACCATACAGGATATTTTAATTAGGCGTGCACGTATGCAAGGTAAAAATGCCTGCTGGGTACCAGGTACAGATCATGCATCTATAGCTACAGAAGCTAAGGTGGTGGCTATGTTGCGAGAAAGAGGTATTGCAAAATCATCGCTTAGCAGGCAAGAGTTTTTAGAATATGCATGGGAATGGAAGGAAAAATACGGCGGTATAATTTTGGAGCAGTTAAAAAAAATAGGTTGCAGTTTAGATTGGGAACGCACTACTTTTACGATGGATCCTGATTACTACAAATCAGTTATAGAAACATTTGTAAAACTGCATAAAGACGGCATTATTTACAGAGGCCTGCGCATGGTAAACTGGGACCCTGCAAGTAAAACTGCTTTGAGCGATGAAGAAGTTATTTTTAAAGATGTAGACAGCAAATTATATTATGTAACGTATCCGTTTGCGGATGGCAGCGGGGGAGGTATAACCGTTGCTACTACCAGGCCTGAAACTATTTTGGGCGACGTAGCTATTTGTGTAAACCCGGCTGATGAACGCTATAAAAGTTTTGTAGGTAAAGAGGTATCGGTACCCATTATAAACCGTATTATTCCCATTATTGCAGATGAATATGTAACCGCAGATTTTGGTACAGGCGCACTAAAGGTTACCCCGGCTCATGATAAAAATGATAATGAACTGGGAAGAAAATATAACCTGAAAGCATTAAATACGCTGGATGCAGAAGGTAAATTTACCCTGCAAGATTTGGAAGATGAGCTTATAAATGATCTCATTATTTCTTATGCAGGCGTAGATCGTTTTGTGCTGCGTAAAAAAATGGCTGCAGATATTGATGCCGAAGGCTTGCTGGAAAAAACAACGGATTACAAAGGGCAGGTGGGTACGAGTGAGCGTACTGGTGCAGTTATAGAGAGCAGGCTTTCGCTGCAGTGGTTTATGGATATGAAAAAATTGATTGCTGCTAACACGGAAATAGCTGCAGCAGTGGCGGAAGAAAAAATAAAATTCTATCCACAAAAATTTAAAAATACATACTCGCATTGGATGGATAATATTAAAGACTGGTGTATTAGCCGCCAGCTTTGGTGGGGGCAGCAAATACCTGCGTGGTACGATGCGAATGGTGATTTGGTAGCGGTTGCAGCAAGCAAAGAAGATGCAGAAAAAATTTATTTTGAAAAATTAAAACTTGCTTTAGGAGAAGAACAATTTCAGGTTAACAAAGAAAATTTAATACCAAATCTTTTTCAGGATGAAGATTGCCTGGACACTTGGTTCTCCTCTTGGCTATGGCCAATAGAAGTATTTAAAGGTATCAGCCATCCAGCTAATGCAGAAATAAAATATTATTATCCTACACAAAACCTGGTAACAGCACCCGAAATTATTTTCTTTTGGGTGGCTCGTATGATAATGGCAGGCTACATGTACAAAAATGAAATGCCTTTCGAAAATGTATATTTTACGGGTATTGTAAGAGATAAGCAAGGCAGAAAAATGAGCAAGAGCCTGGGGAACTCGCCAGACCTGCTTGAACTCATAGACAAGTATGGTGCGGATGCAGTAAGATTTGGAATTATGATTGCATCGCCTGCTGGTAATGATATTTTGTTTGATGAAAGCGCATTGGAACAAGGGCGAAATTTTAATAACAAAATGTGGAATGCGCTAAAACTGGTGAAAATGTGGGAAGAGCGGACGACGAATGGTGGACAACATACAACGGACAATGGACAAGGGAGAACGGACGATAATGGTCAGTGGTCTGCTTTATGGTTTGAGAATAGATTGAATGAAGTTTCTTTGGAAGTAAATGAATTGCTTAATCAATTCAAATTAAGCGAAGCCTTGAAAGTTATCTACTCCCTAATATGGGATGACTTTTGCAGTTGGTATCTGGAATGGGTAAAGCCAGGGTTTGAACAGCCAATCGAAAAAGCGGTATATGAAAAAACGGTTGGCTTCTTTTCATCACTAATGCAATTGCTGCATCCATTTATGCCTTTCATTACAGAAGAAATATATCATTTGCTTGTTGAAGAAAGAGCAGATGATTTATGCATAAAACAAAACGGCTCTTTGGATTTACCCAATAGTAAAATATTATCCGAAGGGGAATTGCTTAAAAATATTATTAGCGGGCTAAGAGATGTGCGGAATAAAAACCAGATTAAGCCCAAAGAAACGATAAAGCTGCACATACAAACCCATGATGCAGCCACTTACAAAGCAATTGAAAATATTTTTGCAAAGCAGGTAAATGCTGCATCTATCCATTATGTAAACGATGCAGTAGCAGGCAGTATTACCACGGTTATAGGAAAAGATAAATTTTTTATAGAAACAGAACTACCATTAAATACAACTAGCCAAAAGGAAACGTTGCAAAAAGAATTGCTGCATTTGCAGGGCTTTTTGCTAAGCGTACAAAAAAAACTGGGTAACGAAAAATTTGTACAAAATGCCCGGCCCGATGTATTGGCACTGGAGCAAAAGAAAAAGGCAGATGCTGAAGAAAAGATAAAAATTATTGAAGAAAGTTTACTGGTTATTTAAGATAAAATAAATATTTGTGGATATTTAGCATTTTAAAATAGGAGTACCATGAATGCATAAATAATTTTATAAAGTTGAAATAAAATTTAATAAGCAAATTTATGCAAAGGACTTTTGCAATATTTTATTCGTGTATTTGCGGCCTTAATGTGATAATGAATATTTAATAATAAAAAAGATGATTAAAAAAATATTTGCATTAACTGTCTAGTTTTTTATAACTGGTTTTTGTTTTGCACAATCGCAAATGGAAATGAAACAGCAGGCATATAAAGATTATGTAAAAGCAGCTGCAGAAATGGCTAAAACCGATAAAGAAGTAATAAAACTGATAACAAGCGCAAAAGAAAAAACGCTTTTTAGACGATCAAAGGGCCTAATTAAAATTTAAAAAAGCGCATTGTAAATCTGCTACAGAAGCCTACAGCGGCGGTTCTATGCAGCAGATTATTTATTCTAATTGTTTACTACAGCTTACACAGTAGAGAATAAAGCAGTCTAATAAATATTTAAAAGCAAATTAAATAATTAAATCCGTTGGGGAGTTATTTTTTAAAAAGTTCAATGAAAGATGCTTTGCCGTTGTCTTAGTTTGGCAACTAAACCAAGTAAAATAACATACACAATATCTGCAGAAATTTCATAAAAATGTCTAGTGTAATAAAAGATATTATTGCTGATGAAATAAATGAAAAGGCAACTATTTGAGAAGTTTTACTGTGCCGAAATTTTCTGATGTAGTAGTGATAGCGTTAAGTCTAACGGTTGAGTTCTGTAGAATTAAAAGTAAAATTATTTGTTTTAAAAATTGAGTAAAGCGCATTTAAATTATTTTAAAATTTGATTAGCCGCAGGTAATATAATGACCGTAGAAATTTATTGTTTGAAAATAACTTGTATTCCAAATGCAATGGCAGAGCGGTTTAACAGGCAGGCAGATTATCAATTTCTACAAGCTTAATTTGACAATCTTTTAAATTTTGAGACAGCCTCAAACAAATTTGGGTTGGCGGCTTTAGCCAAAAAAATGAAAATCAATAACTCAATTAATTTATAGGGTAATTATAAAAGACTTCCTTTTTTATTAACACCTATTTTCCCTCTACATTTGTTCATAAATTTTAAACTCAATGATCAAAGAAAAAATATTGGTAATAGGTGCAAGCGGGCAAATAGGGGTAGAACTTACACTTGCTTTAAGAAAAATATATGGCAACAGTAATGTAATAGCCAGCGACCTGCGGGAACAAAACCCGCTGCTGGAAGGTACAGGACCTTATGTAAGCTTAGATGTAATGAACAAAGAAATGCTGCATGTACAGGTTATACGCCAGGGAATAACACAAATTTATTTGCTCGCAGCAATACTATCTGCCACCGGCGAAAAAAATCCTAATCTTGCCTGGAGCCTCAATATGGCTAGCCTGCTGCATGTGCTGGATATTGCTAAAGAAGAAAATATTCGCAAGGTTTACTGGCCAAGCAGTATTGCAGTTTTTGGCCCAACATCTCCCAAGAAAAATTGCCCGCAGCAAACCATTATAGAACCCAGCACGGTGTATGGTATAAGCAAATATGCAGGAGAGTTTTGGTGCAATTATTATTTTAACCGGTATGGCGTAGATGTTCGCAGCCTGCGCTACCCAGGGCTAATAAGTTACAAAAGCCAGCCTGGTGGCGGCACTACAGATTATGCTGTAGAAATTTTTCAAGCTGCAAAAGATGGGGAACAATATGAATGTTTTTTAAAAGAAAATACATATTTGCCCATGATGTATATGGATGATGCCATACGTGCCACGGTAGAACTAATGGAAGCAGACGCAAGTAAAATAACCATCCGCACTTCTTACAATTTATCTGGCATGAGTTTTTCTCCAAAAGAAATAACTCAAGAAATACAAAAACATATAATAGATTTTGATACAATGTACAAACCAGACTCTCGCCAGGCTATTGCAGATAGCTGGCCGCAAAGTATTGATGATAGTGTGGCGCAAAAAGACTGGGGCTGGAAAACAAAATATGACCTTGCAGCGATGACAAAGGATATGTTGCATAATGTTACGTAAAAATGATTATACGCTTTGGTTCACAGTAATACATTTAAATAATTTTTCTTAATAATTATAATAAATATATTTCTTTTAAAAAAAGTAGCGTAATTTTGCAGCCGATTTAAAACTCTAAAAAAAACAAAACAAATGAAAAAAGTATTATTAAGCGTTGCAATTATTGCAGTAGCATTTGGTGCAAATGCACAAAAAAAGGAAAGTGATGAATCTCCTTTAAAATTTAGCGTTGGTGTAGAAGCAGCAGCTCCGCTGGGAGATTTTGGTAAAGCTTATTCTTTCGGTATTGGTGGTACTGCACAGGCAGATTATTCAGTAGCTCCGGAATTTGCGCTTACCATAAATGCTGGTTACATAAGCTATACCGGTAAGTCACAAACTATTCCGGGTTTTGGCACTTTTAAAGTTCCTTCTCAAGCTGTTATTCCAATTTTAGCAGGTGGTAAGTATAACTTTACTCCCCAGTTTTATGGTTCTGCACAAATTGGTGTAGGCATTTTTACTGCTGGTTCTGGTGGTGGTAAAAGTGTATCTGCTTTAGCTTATGCTCCTGGCATTGGTTATAAATTTACTGAAAACTTGGATGCACTTGTAAAGTACACAGGGTATAGTAAAAATAGTGTTACTAATAGTGCTATTGCTATTCGTGTAGCTTATACTTTTTAATAAATATTTATTTGGTGCTAAGAGCAAAAAATTATAAATGCTTTTTGTAAATTAAAAAACCTTGCAATTTTGCAGGGTTTTCTATTAAAGTTTATTTTAGATTAATGTTTGTAGTAAATTTGCAAAATATAAAAAAATACTTTTATGAAAAAAATGATTTTGATCGCTGTGATTATAATTGCAGCAATAAACACAAAAGCACAAAAATCAAATACAATAAGATTTAGTTTAGGTGCAGAGGTTGGCGCAGTTACTGGTAATTTGAACTCAGTATATGGAGCTGCATTTGGTGCTACAGCACAAGTAGAATACAAGGCAACAGAAGACCTTGGTATTACAGGAAATGCCGGTATTATAAACCTTACTGGCAAAAAAATAAGTGGTACAAATTTAAAATATAAATCTTCTGCCCTAATTCCGCTACTGGTGGGTATAAAATATTATTTTTCTCCAAAAGCTTTTGGATCTGCACAAATTGGTACAAGTGTTTCTACCAAAAGTGGCGGTGGTTCCAGCTTTACATACATACCTGGTGTAGGATATCAATTTAGCGAAAGAATAGATGCATTGGTTAAATACACCGGCTACTCTAGTGACGGTGGTACTTTTGGTTTACGCATCGGGTACACTTTTTAAATAAATAGTTAATGCTGTAAATATTTCTTTTACTAAAAGAGGCCTCGTTACTTAAATTACGAAGCCTCTTTTTAGTTATGAATAAAATGCTCTTGTAATCGTAAAAATGAATACAGGTTCTCACAAGGTTTTTGTTTAACTTTTATATAGATTACTATAAGAGAATTAAATTTATAAATGATCTTTTGATTATTTATAAAAGCAAAATAGTATTATATTTTATTCAACGTCTTCTAAAATAAATTTACGGAGCATGTTCAGTGCATTCAATGCTGTTAGTCTTATATTTCTTTCTCTGTCAAACCTAAAATGAAATTTATGTGTTTGCAATTTGCTTTTTTTGCCCACGCATACCCATACAGTACCTACAGGTTTATCCTGCATAGCACCGCCAGGTCCCATTATGCCAGATAATGCTATGGTATAATCTGATCCTATATTTTTTAATGCTCCTTTTGCCATCTGCAAAACCACTTCTTCGCTTACTGCACCTTTTGTTTCTAATATATTTTTTTCTACCTGTAGTAAATCTTCTTTTGCACGGTAAGAGTAACTTACTATACTGCCATCATAATATTGAGATGAACCCACCATAGCAGTAATTAAATGAGCGATGTAACCACCAGTGCAACTTTCTGCAGTGCACATTTTTTTACCTTTTTGCAACAATAGTTTGCCCACTACTTTTTCCATAGGTTCATCCTCATTGGTTACAAAATAATCTGTTACCAATAGTTGTAAGCTGGCAAACAGCTTATTTAGGGTTTCATCATTTTCTGCGGCGTTATCTGATACTGCGGTAAGGCGAAGTCGCACAAAACCATAGCTAGGTAAATAGGCCAGTTTAATATTTAAAGGTAGTTTTTCTTCAAAAGATTGTATCATATCTGCCAGCATACTTTCGCCAATACCCGCCGTAAGCAATGTTCTGTGCGCAATATGTGCTACTGCAAATTTTTTTTGCAACATCGGTATTACATCATCTGTTATCATTCCTTTCATTTCAAAAGGCACACCCGGCATACTAAAAAATATCTTTTCTTTTCCTTCAATAATTTGAGTAAAAACCATTCCTGGTGCAGTACCCAGTTTGTTTTGTATAACAGTACAAACATCCGGCACCTCACCCTGTTTTATGTTTCGTTCCGTGAAGGGGCGTTTAAAAATATTTTCGAAAAGATGTTTTACATTAGCAAGTGCTGCTTCATTTATTACCAGCTTACCACCAAAATATTCGCATAGCAATGGCTTGGTAATATCATCTGCTGTGGGGCCAAGACCGCCAGTAATCAAAATAATATCGGAGTGTATTTTTTCTTCATTTAATGCTGCTATAATTGCTGTCTTATCATCTCCCACAGCTACACGTCGTTTTACAAAAAAGCCCGCTTTATTTATTTCCTGTGCAATAAAAGCACTGTTAGTGTCTACAACCTGTCCTATTAAAAGTTCATCGCCAATGGTAATGATGGAGGCATTAATCATTATAATTTTTTTATAAAGCTACATTGTAATGGTGAAAAAGAGAATAAGAATGCTGTTGTGATAGAGAATAAGAATGCTGTTGTGATAATGAATAATAACAACTAAACTTTTTGGATAAAAGGTAGAAATATTTTAATGACCAATATTTCTTTTAGAATTATTTTTATCAGAATCGTATGCACTCAAAAAAAATCCGCCAGCGGCAGATTTTTTTATTTTTCAATAAAATTTTAAGCGAATTTTTTTGCATCCTCTAAAAACTTTGCTAGGCCACTATCTGTAAGCGGGTGTTTGAGCAACCCTAAAATAGAATCCAGCGGGCAGGTACATACATCGGCACCAGCTTCCGCACATTTAATAATATGCAAAGGGCTGCGGATAGATGCTGCAAGTATTTCGGTTTTATAACCCTGCATGTCAAATATCTGGCGAAGCTGATGTACAAGCTCCATGCCATCGCTGCCAATATCATCTAAACGACCAAGAAATGGTGAAACATACGTTGCACCTGCTTTTGCAGCCAATATTGCCTGACCTGCAGAAAAAATTAATGTACAATTTGTACGAATACCATTATCTGAAAACCACTTTATAGCTTTTATACCTTCTTTTATAATAGGCACTTTTACTACAATATTTTTATGTATTGCTGCAAACTTTTTGCCCTCTTCTATCATGGTTTCAAAATCGGTAGATACTACCTCTGCGCTAATGTCTCCATCTACAATATTGCAAATATCTTTATAATGCTGCATTACCGCATCATTGCCTTTTATACCTTCTTTTGCCATAAGAGAAGGGTTGGTGGTTACCCCATCTAAAATGCCCAAATCGTTTGCTTCCTTTATCTGTGCAAGGTTAGCTGTGTCTATAAAAAATTTCATGTGATAGATGTTTGCTGTTAGACGTTAGATTTTTATATAACTAAGGCCAAACAATGTTATAAAACGCAAATATAAGAAAAGAGATTTTAGATAACAGCCTTTACGCACGAGAGAACTATTATCATTATTCATAAATTAATAATAATTTTAAAATGGAGAAAGAAAATAAAATATTTTAGAAATCGTTTTATGGCTTACATCTACAATCTCAAGTATAGTTACCATAAATAAAAAATGGCAAGTTACTTACATCGCACCGCTCAACCATTTACCCTTGCTACCTTCCGGTCCTGGGGGAGTTCAATAGGAGCTGGTCGTATAAGACTTGCCGCTGCAAATATAGGGATAAACAGGTCATCATAAAATGATAGACTTTCCATTTTTTAAAAAAGTGAAACAGTTTTATGGCTTATATATTTTTAATGCAGAAACTTCTGCGACCGATTTTGGCAATAGCCAAACCAGGAAAACAGATAATTTATTTATAAAACCAGGTATTACTTCTGCTTTTTTATTAAACATACTTTTTACTGCAATTTTTGCAACAGCATCAGGAGTCATATTTACTTTTTCTGCCAATTTTTTTGCCTTATCGCCAGCCTGCGCCCTGTTCACAAAATCAGTATCTGTAGATCCGGGGCTTACGCAGGTAACGGAAACGGTTGTTTTTTTAAGCTCCTGACGCAAGCTGCGGGTAAAACTTAATACAAAGGCTTTGGATGCCGCATAAATGGTAAAACCCGGTACAGACTGATAAGAGGTGGTGCTGGCAATATTTAAGATATAAGCACTATCCAGTAGTTTTAAGCAGGGTAAAAAAAGCTGACATAATTCCACAGGTACCAGCATATTTATTTTCATCAAATCAGCATATTCCCCGGTGGAGTATTTTTCGAATGATCCATTTAAACCATAACCTGCATTATTAACCAAAATATTTATCACATAATTATTGTTGGTGCAATAATTAAAAACGGCTTTAGCAGCATTTTCTTTTGTAAGATCTATAGCCAGGTATTTACAATTTATTTTGTATTGGGCTTCAAAACTTTCTGATAATTCTTTTAATACCATTTGCGACCGGGCAACTAAAATGATATTATGTCCTTTTGCTGCAAGCTCTGCAGCTATACTTTTTCCTATTCCTTTACTGGCGCCTGTTATAAGTGCGTATGCCATAATTTTTTTTGAAAATAAAAAAGGCCAGCCCATGCTGCCCTTAACTAAATAATTTTATGAAAGTAGTAAATTAACTTTGTATTTTGGAAGCAAGCCTGTGATAAAAAGGTGTTTTACTATTTTCATGCTTGGTTACTACTTTTCCCGTTATAATGGGTACATACATTACTCTTCGGCGGCTTTGCTCACCAGTGTAAGGCGATTCCTGTGCTCTGTGCCATATTCTACCGTCGTGTACCGTAAGGTCACCAGCTTTTATATCAAGCCCAAATTCTTTTTCATCTGGATTGTTATCTATAAAATATTTTTTTGCAAATAATAATTTTAGCATCCCTTGTTTATGAGTGCCAGGTAACACCCTCAGCCCGCCGTTTTCCATTGGGCAATCGTTTAAATGGATGCCTACGTTAAGCATTGGCATTATTTTTTGCCCGAGAAAAAGATCCCTGGGACTATCTGTATGCCAACCCATTTTTGTAAAAGAGCTGTCTTTTTCTTTAATGTAATGATTGAGCACCAAACCATCCTTTTCATTTTCACCAATTCTGCCTTCGTAAGGATAAAGCAGTTGCAATAAGGTCTGCATTCGGGGATCTTCCAAAAAATCGTGTAAAATATCGCTATGCAATGAAAGAAAACACATGCGTTGTATCATTTTGTTACCTTCGACATTTTTACTAAATTTTAGTGGTATACCATTAATTTTTTCTTTTCCCTCAGCAAGCCATTTGGCTTCAATCCTATTAAGCTCTGCTATAAATACGTTTACTGCATCAGGGCTTATAAAGTTCCTAAATATGATAACACCATTTTTATCAAAAAACTTAAATTGTTCTTCAGTTAAGGTTTCTCCGATAGTAAAATCCGGACAAATTAATTTTCTCATATTCTATAGCAGTTTGCATGTAGCAATGGTAAAAATAAATAAACAAATTGTTATTTAAATATTATTTTTAAAAAAAAGATTGGTTAACCTAAGATTGAGTTTAGAAAGTGGGATTAATTTTTTTTGCTAATGTATAGCATAGTATAGAAAATGCTGGTGCAAACAAAATATCTATGCTGTAGTGTATATGCTGTACCAGTAAAAGTATAGCTACAAAAATGGTTAATAAAAGTACAAGGCGTTTATCATGTTTGGTTTTAAGGCATAAATAAAACATAAATAGCGTAGCCGTATGCCCTGAATAAAATAAATCGTTTACAATATTTTTATTACCATAAAATATTTTAATAAGAGGATCTTGAAGGGGTATTAGATGTAATGGTGGATTTAATGGTACGAAATATAACGTAATTACCCTTGTAATAAGCAATAATACGTATGTCCATAATAGTAAAGGAAAAAGCTGCGGCAATTGTATAACCCTTACCAGCATAAATATAGTGGCTCCCCATATTAATAAAAAAATAGGAATGGATACTTCGTAAGCAGGTATTTTTTCCAGTATAATATCATTTAGAATAAACCCTTTCCTATTTTCAATATAATTAAAGAAAATGGGTAAAATGAGTAAAACAATAAGCAATAGTATAAGCCCTAGCCATGTTTTTTTTTGAGAAAAGAGTTGTTTCCAGAGCGTGTATCTGGTTGCTTGTTGTCCATTCATTTATAGGAAAAATACAAACATATTTGTTTTGAGGTAAAATAAATTAATATGGGCAAATATTTTAAATGCTATTTATTTTATTCTTTAAAATAAAAGTCTTTTTCCTGCTGCAATTCTCTTAGTTTTTATTAACTATAAAATTTTACCTTTGCGCCAATTATTTAAACAAGAATCAAACTTATTTTATGGTATATGATGTAATTGTTTTAGGGAGCGGGCCTGGGGGTTATCCTGCAGCTATCCGTGCAAGCCAGTTGGGTAAAAAAGTGGCTATTGTAGAAAGAGAAGCACTCGGTGGTATTTGTCTTAATTGGGGTTGTATTCCCACTAAGGCATTGCTTAAAAGTGCGCAGGTTTTTGATTATGCAAAACATGCAGAAGCTTACGGGGTAAAAGTAGAAAACCCAATGGTTGAATTTGATACCATGATAAAAAGAAGCCGTGGTATTGCAGATAAGATGAGTAAGGGTGTTACTTTTTTAATGAAGAAAAATAAGATAGATGTGATAATGGGAACGGGTAATTTTTTGAGCCCTACGCAATTGGAAGTAACTGCTACCGACGGAACCAAACAAACACTGGAAGCAAAAAATATTATCATTGCTACTGGTGGCCGTGCAAGGCAATTGCCCACCCTGCCTATAGATGATATAAAAATTATTGGCTATCGCAAAGCTATGGTGCTGGAAAAACATCCTAAAACAATGATTGTATGCGGCAGTGGAGCAATAGGCAGCGAGTTTGCAAATTTTTACAATAGCATTGGCACAAAAGTTACCATTGTAGAATTTATGCCGAGGATAGTGCCGGTAGAAGATGAAGACATTAGCAAAGAGCTAGAAAAGCAATTTAAAAAACAAGGAATAAACATTATGACTAACGCAGAAGTATTAAATGTAGATACTACTGGCGATGGTGTAAAGGCAACTGTAAAAACTGCTACAGGAGAAATAGTTTTGGAGGCAGAAATTTTATTAAGTGCAGTAGGTGTAGTGGCAAATATTGAAAATATAGGATTAGAAAAACTGGGCGTAAAAACGGATAAGGGAAAAATAATTACTGATGGCAATCAGCTTACAAATATTACAGGTTTATATGCTATTGGAGATTGTACACCAGGCCAGGCGCTGGCGCACGTGGCAGCCAGGGAAGGTATAAATGCAGCAGAACATTTGTGCGGGCACAAAATAACCCCTGTAGATTATAACAACATACCAGGCTGTACATATTGCACGCCAGAAGTAGCATCGGTAGGGTATACAGAGAAAGGAGCAAAAGATGCAGGGTTTGAAATAAAAGTAGGTAAATTTCCTTTTATGGCAAGTGGTAAAGCTACTGCAGCAGGCGCCACAGAAGGTTTTGTAAAAGTAATTTTTGATGCTAAATACGGAGAGTTTTTGGGATGCCACATGATAGGATATAATGTAACAGAAATGATTGCAGAAGCAGTAGTGGCCAGGAAACTGGAAACTACCGCCCACGAAATAATGAATGCTGTGCACCCGCACCCTACCATGAGCGAAGGGCTGAAAGAGGCTGTGGCTGTGGCTTATGGAGAAGCTACTGATGTGTAGAAACAAGTTTGTAGTTTTTTAAAACATAGTTTTATATTTTGTACAAAAAAGTCCCGGAAAATTTTCCGGGACTTTTTAATGCTATAAATTTAATGCCTTAATAAAAAATTTATTTTCCAAAAACCTTTTTCAAAATATCTGTTACCTGTGCTTTTGGATCTTTGCGAATGTCCTGCTCTTTTAAACTGATATTGTAAAACATTCCTTCCAGCGCTTTGCCGGTTACATAAGCGGTAAGATCTGTATTTACTTTTTCCCGGGAAAACATATTGTATTTACTAAACGCATCTTTCCAGTATTGCGTGGCATTTACTTTTTGCAACGATGCCTCTATCACCGGTCTCATCCTTTCTGTAAGTGTGGCTGTGGTCGTTTTTTTAAGATATTCGGTAGCTGCTGTGTTGCTTCCTCTCAAAATACTTAAACCATCTGTTACCGTCATTTGTTTGATAGCTGTAAAAAATATTTCGCCTACATTGCCCGCAGCATCTTCGGCAGCCCGGTTCATAGACAAAATAGCTTTATCTACCAGCGCACCAGCACCAACAGAACGCAAGGTTTTTTCTACTTTAACAGCCTCTGACGGCATCACTAATTTTATAGCTTCATTCTTAAAAAAACCATCTGCCTTGCTCAGGTTTTTTGCTGTACTGTCTGTTGCTACCCTTAGTGCTTCCTTTAAGCCACTTATAATATCATCACTACTCAAACCCTTGCTGCCACCGCCTTTTATGGTAGATAATATGCTTTTGGAACTGTCTTTACTTAATGCTTTATTTAATTTGCCGAGTATGCCCTGTGCATGGGTTTGGTAAGTAACGAATGCAATGGTTAAAAGTAGAAGTACTTTTTTCATGATATTAATTTTAAATATTTAATAACAAAGTAACGGCTTAACATGCTAATAACGGGTTAAAATATTAGTTAATGCCTTAGTTGAATTAAATGCCACAGCATTTTATTTTTCATGGCATAACACACTGTAATGCTGATGAAGTTTACTGATTTTTAAAATAAATTTTATGGTGCAACAGTATCTGTTTAATTTCAAAAAAATATAAAAATGAAAATAGCTGTTTTAGGTGCTGGTATGGTGGGGCGCACTATTGCTGCAGATCTTGCTGCAGTGCATGAAATAACTTCGTTTGACAAAAGCGAAGATAACCTTGCAGTATTAAAAAAATTGGGCAATATACATTGCATTCCTGCTGATCTTACTAAATACGAATCATACTATAACCTCCTGAAAGATTTTGATATGGTAGTAACTGCTGTGCCTGGTTTTATGGGGTATAAAACACTGGAAGCGGTTATTAATGCTGGAAAAAATGTGGCAGATATTTCTTTCTTTCCGGAAGATGCGCTGGCGCTGGATGCACTGGCCAAAGAAAAAAACGTGACTGTAATAACGGATTGCGGCGTTGCACCAGGAATGAGCAATTTGATATTGGGTTATGAAAACGAAAAAATAAATATCCATAGTTTTGAGTGTATGGTGGGTGGTCTGCCCAAAAAAAGAGTAAAACCTTTTGAATATAAAGCACCTTTTTCGCCGGTAGATGTTATTGAAGAATATACCCGACCTGCCCGGTATGTAGAAAACGGATATATTGTTACAAAGCCCGCCCTTAGCGATGCGGAGCTGATAGAAATAGAAAATGTGGGCACGCTGGAATCTTTTAATACCGATGGCTTGCGCAGCATTTTGCATACTATGAAACACATTCCGGATATGAAAGAAAAAACACTCCGCTATCCCGGCCATATCAATTTAATTATGGCATTGCAAAGTGCAGGTTTTTTTAACGAAGAAGAAATATTGGTGAACGAAAAAAGTATCAGCCCGTTACAGGTAACCAGTGCTATTTTGTTTAAAGAATGGAAAGCACAGCCAGGCGAAGCGGAGTTTACAGTGATGAAAATAATTATAAAAGGAATAAAGGAAAACAAACCGGTAACCACTACTTATTTTTTGTACGACGAAATGGATGCAGCAGGTACTTCCTCTATGAGCCGCACCACAGGCTTTGCTTGTACCGCATTTGTAAAACTCATCAGCGAAAAATTGTTTACAAAAAAAGGTGTTTTTCCACCGGAACTGGTAGGTAATGATAATGCATGTTTTAAAAGTATAATGGCACATCTCAAAGAAAGAAATGTTATTTACCAAAAGACAATAACTGGTTAAGAATAAGAATTTTTTTGAAAATAAATAAATGAGAAATGTTTAGAAATATAAGTACAGTGCATTAAAAAACTTTTTGAATTTCCATTTCACTACTAAAA
>JANXXM010000110.1 GCA_025350645.1 Ferruginibacter sp. | reverse complement strand
GCAATTTCCGACACTTATTTTAATAGACAAGCAAAAAAAAGTAATTGGAAAATTTGACATTAATGGGCTCAACAAAAAGTTAAAAGAAATATTCGACAAATAGAGCTACCTACAACATGGGGTTTTGTGCAAGCACTGCAGGGCGTTCAAACTTCGGCTGTTTGCATCGCTGTACTTTGGTTCGGGCAGACGAAATGCTATTTCCCGATCTGCAAAAATTCCTATCCATTAGCGATCATTTTAAATGATTTAATGAAATACATTTAATAATCAATTTAGGAATTGAAATACATAAATATTAATAAAATAATTATGGATTTCAGATTTGTATTGACCATAATTTTAAAAACGGGAAAATTTTATTCATTACTAAATCATAAATATTTTTTATGGATACTATAATTAGTATAAATAATCATCATGAATAAAATTTCTCAATTTTACAACTTCAAACAAACTAATAAAAAATGATTAATAGCTTCATCAAGGTTGCCGCATTAGCAATAACAATTCAGGCTTTTATTGGATGTAATTCAAGTACAAAAAATGAAAACCCTCAAACAACAACTTCTGAAACCCAAAAGACAACTTACAAGAATCGTCATGTAATGACAAAATCCGAGCAAGACTCACTAACCCCTGACCAAGTTTTGCAAGAATTAAAAGATGGTAACGAACGTTTTAATTCTGGCAATTTTACGCAACGTGAGCATTCGGAAGAAATTAGAAAAGTAGCCACTGGTGGTCAATTTCCAAAGGCAATGGTTTTAAGTTGTTTGGACAGCAGAGTACCAGTTGAAGATGTATTTGACCAAGGCATTGGAGATGTTTTTGTAGGTAGGGTTGCAGGCAATTTTATTAATACCGACTTATTAGGGAGTATGGAATTTGCTTGTAAAGTAGCAGGAGCAAAACTAATTATAGTAATGGGTCATCAGCATTGTGGTGCGATAAAAGGAGCAATTGATGATGTTCATTTAGGAAATATCACATCAATGCTTGCCAACATAAAGCCAGCTATAGAAATGAGTAAAAATTTTGAAGGTGAAAAATCTTCCAAAAATGAAGCATTTGTAAAGTTAGTAGCTCAAAATAATATCAAAAATACGATTGCTCAAATTAGAGCTAAAAGCGAAATTTTAAAAGAAATGGAAACAAAAGCTGAGATAAAAATAGTTGGAGTATTCTATATTTTGAGAACTGGTAAATTAGAGTTCATTGACTAATATCTTTTCATTAATTAAATAATCAGATAAAATGAATTTCAATTTACTTATAGAAAATCTAACCAATCCTGCACTATTATTTTTCGTGCTTGGCATTATCTCAGTTTATGTAAAAAGTGATTTGGAGATACCACCTAACTCATCAAAATTTATTTCTCTCTATTTATTGTTTTCTATTGGTTTTAAAGGGGGACAAGAGCTGTCTCATGAAACATTTACAAGTGAGATCGGATTTTCTATGTTATTTGGAATATGCATTTCGGCGCTCATACCAATATATACTTTTTTTATACTTAAAAGAAAACTAAATGTATTTGATTCAGGAGCTATTGCAGCAGCTTATGGCTCTGTAAGTGCAGTTACATTTGTTACAGCCGTTTCTTATCTCGAAAGCCAACAGATGACGCTTCATGGGCATATGGTAGCCATTATGGCATTGATGGAATCTCCTGCAATTATTGTAGGATTAATGTTAATTTCCCTGTTTAATAAAGACGTAACCTCCACGAAAATTAGAATACCATCTGTATTAAAGCATTCCTTGACAAATGGTAGTGTATTATTAATTTTAGGAAGTCTAATTATAGGTTTTATGGCCAATGCAAAACAAGCAGAAGGAATTAAACCATTTACCAATGACTTATTTAAAGGTTTCCTTGCCATTTTCCTATTAGATATGGGGATCACAAGTGGAAGAAAGTTAAAATCATTCTTTTCATTTGGCATATTTCCGTTGGCTTTTGCCATCATTATTCCATTAGTGAATGGATGTTTATTTGCCATCTTAAGTGGGTTTGTAACAACCGATATAACCAACAGGTTTATATTTGCTGTACTAGCTGCAAGTGCATCTTATATAGCAGTACCAGCCGCAATGAAGATAACAGTTCCTAAAGCAGATCCTGGACTATATCTTCCGATGGCTCTTGCAGTAACTTTTCCTGTAAACATTACAGTTGGTATGCCTTTCTATTTTCTAATAGTGCAACATTTCTAATAATGCTGAAAATAGTATATAAAATATTCTGTTTTAAAAGAAAGAATAAAAAGTTATTTCGGCATAAAACTGGGCAACAAACAAAAACGCCAGCTGGATGAGGTTTTGTACAGGCAGGGCTGGACGTTCAAACTTCGGCTGTTTGCATCGCTGTACTTTAGTTCGGGCTTGACGGAATGCTGTTTAGCTTTTAGCTGTTAACTTATACTTTTATTTCTTTATTGGGCTTCAGTTCCGGGCTGAACAAGCTACAATGACCTGCCTGCAGAAAGCCCTTTTTCGTTGTGCGTCACTTTAACAGCCCTATTTTCATCAGACCTTTATGACAAAAATTTTTAAATTTATTGCAGTTGTATTAATCGGTTTTATAATCATTTGTGAATACTCTTTTTTGACAGACAAAATAAACTATTAAGAATGGATTATCACAAAATTAAAATCTGATATCCCTTAAATTTGTTGGACAAAGTTCGTTTGGACTAACGATACACTTTTCGAAAAATATTATACGAGGACTTCAATGCAAATCCCTTGCAAAATTGAAGGGCTACGATACAACTTCTCATTTCAACTTAATTTAGGTGCATATACAGGTACCTATGAAAATACCACAAGTTTATTGAATGATAACTATTCAGAATGGAAAACCCGTATTGTCCGCCTTAGAAATCCTTTTCAATTTTGGTTCAACAAAAAAGCATTTTCTGATTTAACAATAGTTCGAGCCTTTTTCCATTGCTTGTGACTTACGATAAAATAAATAACTTTTCAACTTCATCCAATACTGATGCATTTGAAGG
>JANXXM010000094.1 GCA_025350645.1 Ferruginibacter sp. | reverse complement strand
GGCTTTGTCCAGTCGCCATAAATTCTTTTAAAAGTTGGTGTACCGTATTTTGTAATTTCTTCCATTACACCTTTCACATTACTGTAAGGCACATTGTCTGCATCTATCAATACTGCCAGCCGTATTTCTTTTGTAAATTCCATTACACAATTTAATTGTTTTATTTTTTAAAAAAATTACTAGCATGTAACCAAATCTTTAGCTCTATTTTTTTTGGTTTTAAACTTCCTATCTTTTTCATCTTTTTTACATTGTTTCATAAATAAAAAGAAACTTTATTTTATCTAAAATCTTTCCAAATGCAGCATCACTATTTTAATACTACTTTTGCAGCCTTATGCAATTATTTACTATCACGAGCCGCATCATACTCACCTGCAGCAATAGGCTTTCTCCTTATTTATTACAGGAAGCAGAAGGGCTTGGCTATACTGCTACAAGGGTTTTTAAGACAGGTGTAGAGCTGCAAGGAACTATGCAGGATTGTATAAAACTCAATATGCACCTGCGATGTGCAAGCCAGGTATTATTTTCTATAAAAGAATTTAAAGCATTTAATGCAGATCATGTGTACGATGCATTAAAAGATATGGAGTGGGAAAATATGTTACCAGCGAATGGCTATTTTTCTATAAGTAGCAATGTGAGCAACGATACCATCACCAATAATTTATTTGCAAATGTAAAAGTAAAAGATGCCATTGCGGATCGTTTTAGAGAAAAAACAGGAAGTCGGCCAGATTCTGGGGCAGTACTTAGTGGTGCAGTTATACACCTTTACTGGAAGGATGATAATGCAGCATTATTTATAGATACATCCGGAGAAACATTATCAAAACATGGCTACAGAAAAATACCTGGCAAAGCACCAATGCTGGAAAGCCTTGCTGCTGCCACAATCTATGCAAGCCTTTGGGATAAAAAAGGTTCTTTTGTAAACCCCATGTGCGGCTCTGGCACTCTGGCTATAGAAGCTGCGCTAATGGCTACCCATCGTGTGCCTGGCTTGTACAGAAATAATTATTCCTTTATGCACCTGCTCGGATTCAACCAAAAAATGTACGATGACGAATTGAATATTATACAGCAACAGGTAACAGAAAATACATCAACAATTATTATAGCATCGGATATTAGTGAGGATGCCATAAATATTACCAAAATAAATGCAGGCATCGCAGGTGTAGAAGATATGATAGCTTACGAAGTATGTGATTTTGAAAATACAACCATTCCAGAAAGTACTAGTGCTGTTATTTTTTTTAACCCAGAGTATGGCGATAGACTGGGAGAAGAAACATATCTCCAGGAAACCTACAAAAGAATGGGTGATTTTATGAAAAAAAAATGTAAAAGCTATATGGGTTATATTTTTACCGGTAACCTGGAGTTGGCAAAAAAAATAGGACTTAAACCAAAACGCAGAATAGAATTTTATACCAGCAAAATTGACTGCCGCTTGTTTGAATATGAATTGTATGCGGGCTCCCGTGAGGTATAAGTTTCTACAAAATGAGTAAGGATGATTACATTATTTATAAAAAAGCAGGTCGTTTACTGCAAATAAAAAAAGGCACGTGTTTGGTTTATAATTGTGTACTTAACTAAAATACAAAATATGAAACAAACAAAAGTATTAGGAGTAGCCGTTTTGCTGGTAGGTTTATTGGCAGTAGGATGCAAACCACAGTCAGATAGCAGTTCTACAAGTACATCAACTACCGATACTACTAAAATAATGACAGTTGATAGTAATGCAATGAATATTACTAAAGATACTATGAGTGCAAAAGGAATGATGAAAGACAGTGGCGCTATGGCTTCTTCCCCTACTGATACTGCAGCTACAAAAAATAACAGTATGAAGGGAATGGCAAAACCTAATGTAGCTAAAAAAGGAAAGAAAGGAAAAACAAATATTACTATGCCGAAAATGAGTGGCGAAATGAAACCAGATGCGAGTGGAATTTATAGTAATGTAGATTACATTCCCGCCTTCCCCGGTGGAAACAAAGGATTGCAAAAATTCTTTGATGATAATCTTGTATACCCTGCACAAGCTACTGATGACGGTGTGGAGGGAACAGTAAAAGTTTCTTTTACAATAGATGAAAATGGAAAAATAATATCACCCATAATTGATGGAACTAATGAAGGTTATGGGCTGGACGATGAAGCCCTTAGAGTGGTGAAAAAAATGCCTTCATGGACACCAGGAAAAATTAAAGGAAAACCTGTGAAAACAAAATTCACCTTACCAGTAAGATTTGAGTTGAACTAGACAAAAACTACAAAATGAAAAGGGCTGTTACTTTAGGGTACAGCCTTTTTTATTTAGGAAATTTTTCAGAAATAAAATCATCAATTCAATTTTGAAAATTAAACTTTTAAAAATCAATATCAAAAAAAATGGAATCTCCTTTTGCAAAACTGCTGTTATTTGTTTGTACAATTATTTTTTTTAGCTGCGCTGATAATATTTCAACAAGATAAAAAGCACCACAAAATTGAATGCCGGTAATGGTTCCTTTTATTGCTCCATAATCTCTGGACAGAATAATATTTTCGGGGCGAATGATTTTTTTACCTATTTTATTTTGATAACCGGGTTGTTGTTTAACTGTGTTTATTTCATCTTCATCAAATACATTGTACATACCGCATAAACCTGCACAATATTCATTTACAGGGTTATAATAAATTTCTGCTGGACTGTCCTTCTGAGCAATCTCTCCCTGCTGCATAACAATTATAAGATCTGCCCAGGGCAATGTATCTGCGGGGTCGTGAGAAGTAAGAATAATGCTGATATTAAACTCCGCCGCAACCTCTTTTATAATAACTTTTAAAATATTTTTATGAATAAGATCCAGGTTAGAAAAAGGCTCATCCAGCAATAATAAATGGGGGCGGGCAACCAGTAACTTTGCCAATGCAATACGCTGCTTCTCTCCGCCGGAAAGCTCATTGTGCCTGCGTTTCATTAAGTGCTGGATACGGCATAACTCATAAAGTTTTTTACTCCGCTCATTAGAAAAATTATTGTTAAAGGCTAATAATTCTTCCATGCGGTAATGATGCCGCAGCTCAAAATGCTGGGATAAATAGGCAATATCTTTTTGACCAGGAATAAGTTGATAATCGGGACCCAATACCTTTTCATTTTCGAAAATAATAGTGCCTGTTGCAGGCTGCAAAAGGCCGGCTATCATTTTTAATAAAGTGGTTTTGCCTGAGCCAGTTTCGCCGGTTATGGCAATATGCTGATTTTGGGCTTGTGTAAAATTTATATTTTTTACAGTAAAAGATTCAGTTTGCGGAAGAGAATGAAGATTACTTACAGTTAAAAATTGCATGGTAGTAGCAATAAGTTATTCTAATAAATAAATTGAATTGTAAATAACGTCATTAGATATGGCAAAGATAGGCAGCAACTTGCCATTAAATCTAAATTTAGATTATTGAAATAATTGGCATTCTATCAAAATTGACTTTTGTTACGCTTTTAAAAATAACAAACTTATCTTGATTTCCTTACTGTTTATCTTCCAATTCTGGGCAAAATATTTTAGGGTATCAATTTTATCAATGGGGTGATTTTTTTTACAGTACGCTAAAAAAAATCAATTATCCACAAAGAACCGGGTACGTTATGCTGGCATCGTTTTAGATAATTTTTCTATAAATATTTTTAATTTATAAATTAATAATCAGATGGACAGCATTAATAAAAACCAGCAGGAAGATAATATTGAAAATTTGCACGGGCAAGCCGCAGGGCAAAAAATAAAAGAACTTACAGAAAAAGCAGATATCTGTTTTTTTTGTACAGGTATTAAGACCGGCATGCAATTTCCTACAAGGCCTATGGCGGTGCAGGAGGTTGATGACATGGGAAACATCTGGTTTTTAAGTGCAGATGACAGCCATAAAAATGCAGAAATTGCAGCAGATAATTTTGTGCAATTGTTGTTTCAGGGTACCAGCTATTCAGATTTTTTAACAGTGTACGGCAAAGCAACTATAAGCAAGGATAAACAAAAAATAAAACAATTGTGGAAGCCTATTCTCAAAACATGGTTTACAGAAGGGGAAGATGATGCCCGAATTACGGTGATAAAAGTAGAAACTGATGACGGTTATTATTGGGATCTGAAACATGGAATGGCTGTATCATTAGTGAAAAGGGTGGTAGGTGCAATCACGGGCAAAACTATGGATGATTCCATAGAGGGAACGATAAATTTGTAGACGTATTTTCCATTTCTACATTCTTATAAAAAAATAAAAAAGCTGCTTCTTGTTGAAGCAGCTTTTTATTTACCATTATTAACCTTGTTAAACCTGTTGTAACATTATTGATTTTACAAGAAAATAATTTCCTTTTAGAATAACATTGTTATTTTTATTAGATGAAAAAAATGTGGTTTTTGCTCGTATTAATTTTAGCCAGTTATAGTATTTTATTTGCTCAAACAAAATACGATGCAGTAGATAGAGTGGTACAAAAGCTTGGCAGCCTGCCCAATGTAAATGTGGCTATTGTTGCAGATACCATTTCAGAAACTTTTACAGATAAAGAACAAAAAGCCCGGGCAATATTTTACTGGATTGCAAATAATATTGCCATAGATGCCAAAGCAGTAAAACAAAATGATGCAAAAAATACACTGCCGGAAAAAGTAATGGAATTAAGAAAAACGACGCCATTGGGTTTCTCCTTGTTATTTCAGGAAATGTGCAGCCATGTAAAAATAAGATGCCTAAGCGTGGATGGGTTTGTAAAAAATTATGCTGCTGAAATAAATGATCCTGCAGATGAAATAAATTATAGCTGGAATGTGGTGCAGCTTGGCCAAAGCCCGGAAACCTGGTATTATGTAGATGCCAGCAAAGCCAGCGGCGCATTGGATAAAAAAATGAACACATTTACCAGGCAATTTACAAGTGAATATTTTTTTGCAGACAGAACTATTTTTAACCTGGCTTATTTTCCTGATAATGCTGCATGGCAACTGGGTAATACGGGTCCTAAAAGTAAAAAAGATTTTTATAATCTTGTAGTAGTAAATAACGAAGCATTTGCAGTAGGCTTAGGAAAACCTTTGCCAATAATAGGTACTATAAAAACTAAAATAAATGTAGAGGTTATTTTTAGTTTTAACCTTTTTGAATATAAGATACCTAAAAATATTTCGCTGATAATAGGCGACGAAAAAAAACAACCCAAACCAGAGCCGATGAATTTTACAGATAACGGTGGAAGTATAAAATTTGCCTACAGGTTTAAGAAAGAAGACACTTTTCCAATAAAAGTTTTGGCAGACGGAAGAGAGGTTTTACAATATAATGTAGAAGTTAAAGAATAATTTTTTACTTTACGTTTGTATATCATTTCTTCAAATTTCATTTTCATTGACACAAAAAAGCCAGCTTTTTAAAAGCCGGCTTTAATTTTTAAGCAACTTGTTTTTCTTTTGCTGCACTTTTAGCAGGAGCTTTTTTCTTTACTTTTTTAAGCGCCGCCTCTATAGATTTTTTTATTTCTTCGTAGTTTGCTTTTGCAACCCTTTCGCCATTCACAAAAAATGTAGGTACGTCTTTTACCCCACGGTTTAATCCTTCTCTAAGATCCCCCTGTACCTGCCAGCCATAAGTGGCATTTACAAGATCATCTAAAAATCGTTTATTATTTACACCCGCTTCTTTGCTGTGTAATTTTAAACTTGTGGTACCCAAATTTTTTCTGTTTGCGAAAAGAATATTGTGCATTTCCCAAA